>NZ_JBBCVB010000021.1:0-116054 GCF_037199905.1 Serratia sp. MMO-28 | reverse complement strand
CTTCAGCAGGTCTAAAAAGACGCTGACGGCAGCGGTCACACGCTCATCGGCCGAGACGTCCGCCAGGGCATCGCCGTCCTGAAAAGCCTCAATGCCGTTAAGCTGGGAGACCGGGTTAAGGTTGATTTTTTCAAACAATGACGCATAAACGCTGTGCGGCGCCGGGGCGTTTTTTTCCAGCACGGTGGTAGTGTGGCTCTGACGTTGTGCCGTTCTTTCCTGCAGGGTTTCTTCCTGTCCAGACATTGGTTTCTTCCTTATCTTCCCGGGCGATTAACAGTTTTCGAGTGCCAGTATTTCCAGTTCCATCCGCAGTTCGTCGCTCAGCGCTTCATCCTTCAGGATGATTTCAAACTCGCGGCGGAAGGTGGTGTTGTCCAGCAGGTTGGATTTGAGGTCACGCAGCAGGTTGCGCATGGCCAGCATGGCGCGCAGTTGCGGGATTTGGCGCGCCACCTGCTCGGGTTCGAAGTCTTTCATGGCGCTGAAGCTGAGGTTGACGGCGGTGTCGCCGTGGTCATCGGACAGGGTGTCGGGCACGGAGAGAGTGAGCTTGGGGTTGAATTCGGCCAGCACGCTGTCGAAGTTATTTTTATTGATATTGATTTTTTCACGCTCAGACAACGGACGCTGTTCTTGCCCATTGCTGTAATCCCCCATCGCCAGCAATTTGAGTGGCAATTCGACTTTTTTCTGTGCCCCGCCGGTATGGAGGTCAAGTTTGATATTAACGCGTGCTTGAGGCACTTCATTTTGGTAGGAAGATTTGGACATAGCTATCCCTGTTCAACTGAAACAATGAAGAACGGTCTGCCCTGAGGAATTAATAAGAATGGCTAACCCTGCCAGATAACCACATCCCTTCCTTTACACCGTTCGGTGTAAACCCAAATGGGTGTGACAAGCGAGCACATTCAATCCCTGATGGCATGACGCATGTGTGTTCGAGGTCAAAATCTGAAATACCACCTTCCAGACAGACAACCATAATAGCAGCGTAGAAGGATTAGCAAAGTGATTGGAAGGAAAATATTTTCTACACAGAGCGGCTACTCCTGCCGCACACCACACTGATTAACAAGAAAATCCTACGATATCTTAGGCAAAGGGGAGTAAGTAAGAGCATATAGGCCTAACCAGGAACCATTTTAAACGTTTATTTGAAGATAAAAGGTGTGAATATTCGGCTGCTATAAAAAACCAATTCATACAGTTTATGAATATTTAATGACTTTTTATTTGGGATTTAATTATAGAACTTATAAAAATAGCGCATTCGTAAAATGGAAGCAGAGAAAAGAGGAGTAATGAGCTGGTAACAAGAATATGATATTGACTTCGAAATCTTCGTACGATGACCAGTCTAAAGCAAGGTAGTGCCTGAGTGACATATGGCTATTTTATGCACCGTTCTATCACTCAATCTGTTCAAAGCATTATCTTGGAACTACGAAACAAGCTCCTTTTGTCTGTTCGGCAAGAAAATCGTCATCAACAATTTTGTCAGCAACAACCAATAGGTATTTGCGCTGAACCACAGTTACCGGCATGACCAACTGACGATGTGCAAAGAAGTTGTGTTTACTGAATGTCATACTGAAAACAGCTAAAACAAAAAACCCCAAGCTTATCATAAGCTTGGGGTCAGAATATGGCGGAGGAGCAGAGATTTTATCGCTGGAGTAAATTCCCATTTACCTTTCAAGAAGGAAATCTTCAAACTCTCGGCAATTTCTCCGCAAATCAACTCGTTACGCCTAACTACGTTCATGCACAACTGTTAATTTCGGATGCTACTGTTGATTTTCATTTTGCCACATGTGTCACAATTCTATGTAGCAGTTGATTTCGAGTATACTTGTGCGTTATAGCGTTGCCAAGAGCATTTTACTGGTATTTTTTTCATAGAATACATCATGGTTTTAATCAGTTATTCTCATGAGGAGATGAAAGCTTTTCACTTCAAAAGGTGTGTTAAGCATTCATCTGTAACATTAGCTAAACAATTTACTTAAAAAAACATTCAATTAAGATGATCAATCGTAGATTAGATAATGAGCTATAACACATTGAAAAAATCATAATTAGATATACAATACGTTGGAGACCTAACTGGTGGGATTCAATGTTATACTTTGTGAGGAGGTAACATGGGTGGAAAATCGCAACATGTCGTAAGATCTGCTGAGGGCGGATGGGTTGTAAAGAAAGGTGGCAGTCAAAGAGCAACTAAACACTTTGATACCCAACAAGAAGCTATCGATTGGGGAAGAGAGGTTGCTAAGAATCAAGAAGCTGAGTTGTATATACATGGCAAAGATGGGCAAATAAGAGAGAAAAATAGTTACGGAAAAGATCCATTTCCACCAAAGGATAAAAAATAGTTATGGATAACTTTAATAAAAATGTTTTTGTTAATTGCCCCTTTGATGATAATTACCGCCAGCTTCTTATTTCTGTAATTTTTACGATTAAAACTCTTGGATTTATACCTAGATTCTCCTTAGAAAGAAGTGACTCTGGTGAAACAAGAATACACAAGATACTAGAGCTTATACGTGAATCTAAATTTGGTATCCATGATCTTTCTAGAATTGTTGCCACTGGCCCTGATGAACACTTCCGAATGAATATGCCATTTGAGCTTGGTATTGATTATGGATGCCAAAAACTAATGGGAGATATCTGGGGAACTAAAAAAATATTAATCCTTGAAAAGGAGAAATATCGCTATCAAAGAGCACTTTCAGATTTATCCGGATCAGATATAAAAAGCCATAATGATGATCCTCTAATAATTATTAAAACCGTCAGAAACTGGTTTGTACCATCTGAAATCAATCGGGCACCAAGTGGCAATGTCATATGGAATAATTTTAATGATTTCCAAGCATATCTTTTTGAAGAACTAGTTAACATAGATGGCCATGAGTCTGTAGATGATGTAGAAATAGTAGAAGTAATTAGATTGATGGATGAATGGTTAAACATGAATTAAATCGACTGAGTCTTAAGAAAAATAACACTTGAGAAACTTACCACCACATTAAATAACTTCTACCACTAGTAGGAACTCTATAACTTGATGCTTTCATTTATTTTACATATTTCATAATCTTCAATAAGCATCGCTATGAAATTTAACATAGACATTCCTGACGAAGCTGAATGAACCTTTAGTTTTTTATGTGTATCAATATGTAGATGAAAAATCTTATACTCATTTTTCTTTTTAGAAACTTCTTGCATTATTTTATTCCAATAGAAATAGTCCTGAGATATAAATTACCTTCAGGGCTTAATTGATATATATTATCATGGAGAAAAACATATACTCCATATCTTTATATTACAACTAAATGATTATATGTCAATCAAATTTAACATTTAAATAACAATTAAATGCAAATACACTTTATTAGCTTTTTAATGAAAAGATATCTACCTGCTTGGCAAGGTACAACTAAAGATCACCTACCTATTGGCAAAATTCTAAATATCTAGGCTCTTATCGTATTCGATACTTACTTCATTGAGTTTTGAGTATCCGTGATACCTGTTTGTAAATGCACTATATCACCACCCTAGAAATGATAACTGCTGAGCTACTATCAACATATTTCAAAATAGGTCATGAGAGTGGCTCTAAGCAATTTTACAACATGTATGTGACTTAGAGATTTGAGCTGATACTTTTACAGCATAGAGCTATACCTAATCTGGTATGCTCCCCGGTTCCATAGGCGAACATTGCTATAGAAGGCGCGAATAAATCACTGAGTACAAAAATATGTGTGGGTAACTTACTAAACCTAAATGGATAAAATTTCATTTTCAGATATTTTCTCTCACAATCCCCAACTCCTATTTTATCGTCACATGACCGAGCATTACACTTACTATCTGAACTTTTTGGAAGCATTGAAATATTATTAACATTACGCTATTTCTGTTATTTCTCTAAATTTACTCTCAATTCTTGATAGGATTTGATTGGAACCATTCATAATGAAATTTCTGAACTCTTCATCATTACGTGAGATATTAAGAGCTTCCTCTTCTATTCTTCTTTGAGTCTCCGGATCGTCATTAGAGGTACGACAAAAAATTTCTCGTCTTTGCATAGCGTTTTGAAAATGCTCCTTATATTTATGACTCACCATATTGAAGTAATCAGCAACCTCTACGGATAGCTCTTTTGGCAACCATATATTACTCTCACTAAAGCAACTCCAAAAATCGGCAACTATATTCTTAAACCTCTCTTGATTATCACCTTCATCAGCACGATTTTCTTTTATGAAACATGTAGCTTTGTAGAGAGATGTATATATCTCACTTATTGCTTTCGTTTTCCTCTGGGTTAGTTCAGATAGTTTTATTTGATATGATATATTCCCTCTACCTATTTCACCTTTTATATCCTCAGTGATTTTTGTTGTTATGGCTAACTGCCTTTTCACTTCTTCAAACTGATGTCTTATTGCATTAATTTCTGCGGTTTTCTTTAAGAAACTTGTAATAAATGAACCAACACAACCACCTAGAAATGGTATTATAAAATGCATCATATTAATTTCATTATGGCTATTAATCGCAATCAAGATAATGCCAACTGCAAATGTGAATAGTATTATAGTGACGATTTTAAGCATGCCGTTGATTACTCCATTCAGCTTGATTTTCATGCCACCCACCTTAATTTAGTTGTGTCTTTAGTTACATTCTTGACTATAAACAATCAAATTGTCAATTGAAAAAATGAGATTCTGGTAGTAACTTTAACTATGTAAAAAAGTGTTCACTGGGGCAAGGCCCCGTCCGGTGCAGACCGCTATCACTGCTAGCTAGTGCATATTACCGAAAGTTTGAATACGGCAGCGGGTATTATCAGTATCAACCTCAACTACAACGCCAATGAAGATCAGATTGAATACTGCACTCCCCAACTCTAAGGTGTGATTATACATTTCCATAGGATAAAGCCGCTAGAGGAATAGGCACTAATTTCTATGGGTTGGTTGTAGTCTTACATAATATAATTAAATACCATGACTAAGATATGCAAACGTCCTCGTTCAAAGTCGACAGTCAGATTTGATTGTATGCTGCCCGAAAAACGTCAGGTCAAGTCTGAGCTTATACAAATAAACTGCTCTAGAAAGACTTCCAGAAACATAAAAATAAATCCACTCATACTGACCCACATAAACAGGGGAAACTACATAATTATTTTAAGCGATAAAAAGTTGCCTTACTGATATCGAGAGCAGTCATAACCTCTTTAGGTGACATCCCAGAAGCAACCATTTGAGTAACCTGTTCAGAAGTGGCCTTAATAGGTCTACCACAGTGTATACCTTCAGATTGTGCACGTTTGATTCCTACAGCTCTCCGCTCTGCTATTAGGTCTTTTTCAAGGCTTGCTAGACCAGCCATCATAGTGAGCATAGCTTTTCCGACAGGTGTTGATAGGTCAAACCCTTCTCGCAAACTGATAACCTTTACGCCCTTTGCCTGTAAAGCCTCAACCGTAGAGAGAACATCGATGTGTTACGTCCTAGACGATCAATACCAATAACGATGAGAGTATCATCTTCACGAATGTAACTAAGTAGCTCACCGAATCCTCTGCGATCTGAAGCTTTCACTCCTCCACTAACACCTTCATCAGTAAACCACTTAGCGACCTTATAGCCAGCTTCAGCAATCTGTTGTTTCTGATTCTCGATAGTTTGCTCATTTGTTGATACACGAACATAACCGATGATAGACATGATGTGTTCCTTTTTGTCTCAAAAGGTAGTCTCGCAATAATATGTGTATCAAAATACAAAATCAATCTTTTGAGACTTTGAACATCATCATTTTCAGGATATTTTCAGCGGTATCAAAAGGAGGTGGTTTTAAGACACTCAGCCTTCATCACCACCTGTACAGACCCTTTAGCTGCTCCTGATCGGAATCACCGGTTACTTGTTATCAATCTGAAAAGGTAACCTGAAAAATACTGTTCAAATTCTGTACATTACAGTATTCATGCTGACTTTAGATAATTAATCGGTAAATCTGGCAGCTAGTAAGTTAAAGAGGGCTATCACTATCGCTTCATCACCTCGACATAGCCATGCAGTCACATTTGTTAGGCTGATAACTATCACTGAGCATTAGTGTAAAGTTTCGTAAAAAACACTTGACAATGAGAATCATTATCACTAAATTAAACATAATTACCCTCTAGAGATAAGCTATACAGTCCCTGCTCAAGGATCTGCTGAATAGTCTCTTGAAGGTTATTTTCTTAATTTGTTCTCTCCTATAAGATTTCACTCTTCATTATCTATTCATGAATCTCTTGAGCTTAATGTATAGATATCTATCTGATCAGATAGAAAATGTTATTACATTTCCCTTAGAGCAGTTTCCTTCCTTAGGTAGTACCTTTAGCTAATGATCATTCCTATCTCAAGGTGATACTTCTGATGATTGCTCTACAGTTACTCTCTGGATAAGTTTTTGCGGAAAATCTCTATAGAGTCTTTAGAAGAAATCTGCAAAAAGTCACTAGCGCATGATGGTACCTCTGAAAATCCACTTGACACCACAAATGAGAATAATTATCATTTGCACTGTTGATTCATATTAAATAGGATATAGAGGTGTTAATGGATAGTGGTTTAAAGCTTCACTATGTTGAGGCAATCTGTGGTTCGGGAAAGACTCATCAAATGGTAAAAAGGATCATCGATTCAGAGTACCCATATTACATAATTGCGACTCCTACCACTCGTTTATCTCAGAGTATCTGTAAAGAATTTAGATCTCAAGGATATGGAGGTAATGTTATAATAATAAACAGTGATAAAGCAACAGATAGTGTCTATCGAGAAGTGACTATTGCACTAACAAATGCGTTGGCTTCTAGTGATAAACATATCTTAATAATCACTCATAATACCTTGATGAGAATAGCTTCTAGGGATAAGCATCAATTGCTAGCAAAGTTCAATATTTTCATTGATGAGTTACCTGAAGAATATTGTTCTCCAAAAACAATAACAGTTCACAATTGGAATAAAAATGACTGCGAGTGGAAACCTTGGATAAATTTAGATGAGAGTGTTCAGTCAATACAAGAAGTAACGCTATCTGATGGATGTCACGAACACGTTAATCGATTTCTTCAAAATGCTCAAGATTATGATGAAACAGATATTTATAAGAAAGATGGAATATATGATTTTTTAGATCATCTAAGCAATAGCGGACGTTGTGCATATGCTAGAAGTAATGGTAGTCATAAGACATTTCATTATAGTAATGCTTTAGCTTTGTTAAGGGTGATTAGACAATCAAAATCAGTAACAATCCTTGCTAATAACGTTGTTGAATCTTTATCTGTCAGCACACTAAGTAAACTGGACAATGTAAAAATGATAAAGCTAGATTGGGGATTACCAACTCATTATAAATGTGGTGATAAAGTCACTATACAAGTAATGCTTCCTGAAGAGTATATTTACACTAAATATTTAGGCCAGAAAAAATCAGATCCTAATTCAGATTACAGTTCAGATATCAAGAAAGATATTTTTGAAGCCGTCAAACATGAATTGAACAAAAACGATTTATTCAAACAAGAAGAAACAGCATTAGTTATTGCGAACAAGAAAGATCATAAAAATTTCTCTGGGTTCAATCCCATAACAAACTCAGTTCATGGATTAAACTGTTGGGATGACAGAAACGTAGCAATTTACCTTTCCACTTGTAGACTGAAACCTGATGAAGAAAACACTCTGAAATATATTGAAGATACGCATCACATAACTGGGTTGAGAGATGCAGCACAAACACAACGCTGCTACGAAGCATGTCTACAGAGCTTATTTCGTATTTCTATTAGACGGTCTTTTCGTGAAGAAATTAGTCACATTACGTTTTTCGTTCCTTCATATGACCATGCAGAATATGTAAGTAGATATACTCCAAATTGTACTATAAAACTTGATCATGCTATTGAGATAAAAAAGCAGATAAGCAATGATGCTAAAAACCTT
The DNA here is from genome assembly GCF_037199905.1 of Serratia sp. MMO-28. NCBI lineage: Bacteria > Pseudomonadati > Pseudomonadota > Gammaproteobacteria > Enterobacterales > Yersiniaceae > Serratia > Serratia sp. MMO-28. The sequence continues at coordinate 107,994 of NZ_JBBCVB010000021.1, read as the reverse complement.
GAGTCTGTAATTAAAGTTTTAACGATGAAAAAATCACAGAAAGGAATTAAGCGTAGTGAAGGTAGATTACCGATAGAAGAAATATGTAAGATAAACGAAATTGGATATGGAACTTATAGAAGCTCAATAGTCAGACATAGAACAGAATTGCAACAAAGAGGTTTAATGCACTAGTCAAATTAATGAATAACTTTTTCCCTTTAATAAAACTCAGTTCTACTCAGCCAAAATTTTAAAGCTCGGCTCATCAAATTTATATTGCATAAGCTTAAGATTTGGTGGGTGTTTATATTTCCAAAAAATTTCAAAATTGTTTTTTAACCATGATTCAATAATATAATTTTTAATAGCGCTGTCCTGATTAGTAATGGCAGGATCACGAAACTCAGGACAGCTATTCCAAAATTTATTTGTAAGCTTAAAGGTATAATCAATCCCATCGATATTCACAGTAATAAATGACAATTCTCTTTTGAATAATATTCTTCCCAATACGGATACCATAGTTAGAACCTTTCCAGGCACCAACTAGTAAGCAATGTGATTCCTCCATAACCATCTCAATAGTTCCTTTTCAAACGAGTCAGGAACCTTGAAACATACAACCACCAGCAATCATAGAACATACCCATCTAAAACGTTCTGTATAGCCCTCTATTGAGACAAATTAAAAAACGTATAGTAGGTACTGAATTAAGGGATAAAGTGGCTCAAAATGTCGTACAGACTGATTATGTTTTTTAGTAGAATGTGACAGAAGGAGATCTCTAGCTTATTACTAGCTGAAAAAACCCCCTACCATGTTCAATTTATTATCGTTAAGATAGATATTATGCATATCATGCCAAAAAAACTCAGTATAGGCATAACTCCCCAAAGGAATAACTTAAATATTGTCTTTAACATTTTCATTTCTCACTATTACATTCTTAGCTAAATCAATTAACTCTGTGACTATCAGGAATACTTACCCCCGAAGGATAAACCCTCATAGTAAACTCTACCCCTTTACCTGTAGAGAAAGGCTCTCGTTTAAATATCACTTTCAACTTTTTATTATTAACACTTATATCTCTTGTAAAACCACTTTTAAAAGTGCTTAACAAAGAGTTTGTCTTGCTATCAAGTTCTGTTTCAAAAACACCTTTATAGAAAAAAGATACAGCCCTAATGAAATCCTCTCGCCTTATCTTCTCATTGGCTTTCTTATTAACATTCAGCATTATCGTAGTATATCTTGCATAGTGACCATCATCATCAGAATCAGCCATCACATAGAAAGCTATATTATCATTCAGTTGATAGTCACTATCTGAGTTCGATAATGGAAAATCATGATATGGTGTAGCGCAACTATACCCACCACCAGAATTATTATTCCACCCCCTACTATTAGATAGAAATCCTGACCCATAAAACACTTTGCAAAGAGCTTGTGGATTAAATGGTAAGAAACCATCTGGAACAGATTCATTAAAGAGCACTGAGGATTCTATATTATCATCAACACTGTTACCATTTGAACTGACTATAGATTTACCCTCATCAATGAAATATGACTTTACGATGACAACAACAAGAAATATCAATAGGATCCTCTTTAACATTCTCTGCTCCTTAATGTGTATTCTAAATCACTTTTTGACATCATTTTTATAGTCACGTAAATAATATTTCTGATCAAAAACTTTTGGATCTTCGCTAGTTATCATATTCTTTACTACGTTAATAACAAAACGTCCGCCACCAAAGAATAAGAATAGAAATACAGCTGCAACTATATACCACTCATTGAATAGTTTTTTTTGACGTTATTAGCTATACCAATCCCATTATCCGAGGTATCTTCCTGAGCAGTTTTTTTGACACTTGATTAAACGTTATATCAAGCATTCTACCTATTTGGGTAAAGACTAGTTTAATTATTTTACCAGCCAATAATAGCAGACCAAATTCTATAATGAAGCCAAGGATAGCAAAAGGCTCAGAACTCCAACGAACATCATTTAGATCTGGATTCATAAAAAAGGAGATAAGGAGCATTAATATAAACACACCAAAGATCCAATCAAATAATTTAGAAAATAAGTTTTCCACAATGCCTCCATGTTAAGAGTAATATGATCACCAATTTACTAAAGATAAAATGTAACTTGCTCCTTTCGCATCTATATCACGAAGCATAGATGATATTATTTCAGGGCTATTTTCTTTAAATTTCGACACTGCCTTAAAATGCTCTTTGGAACATTTCATTTTGTCAAAGCCCTTACCACAATACTTATCTATTCCGGCTTTATTTAAATTATACACAAGCAGCATTTCAGCCTGCAATGAATTAGTTGGTATAAAATCAGGACTAGTCATATCCTTAATAGGAAAGTGTGCGTTATAATAATCCATTACATAATCATCAGTAAAAACACATGACTTTAAAATTAATACTTTCATGTCATACGATCCTATACTACAAACCATATCTACAACATTGTCTTTTCGCAGTGATAATACTCTTTTATCCTCACCATCAACCTTCATTATAATATATTCAAATGCATCTTTACCATTTGACTTTATGTAAGCATCACCAGCTAAATCCTCACCAATTTCTGATACATTAGTCCGTACCCAAACATATCGATCTCCATATTCTTTTTTTGCATAAAGCTCATTTCTATGAAAGGATTTTACTACTTCAGATATCCTTGCTGGAATTAATTTGTTTTTATTACTGAAGTAACCACGAAGATCATAACTTAAAGACAGTATACGATCATCATTGATGCGTGTAGACACTAGTTGCTCGAAAGCTACTTTATTTGTTGGCGCTAATTTTCCAATCCCCTCACCATAAGCTGATAATATAGGATTATATATAAAAAACAAAAGCAGTAGCACAATCCTTAATTTATGACGTTCCATAATTTCGCCTTTCAAATTGAAATTTATCTTTTACATTCAAAATATTATAACCTAATCTGCCGCAAGTGAATTGAACGATATGCGGTGAATAACCACATGATATATATGAACAAATTTTAATCAAATAGATTTTAATGATCAGTTTCCACATATTGATCAGTTTTAACGATCGATTGACACAGTTAAATCATAACAATATGAATAATAAAGATTTTAACCCCAATCATAGCCACCATTTCACAAGGGAACATCAATGTTAATCCGGTTGATTGCTTCGACTAACGGCCCTAGAGGGTAGCTTAAGCCACCATAATTGCGGGATACCGAGCTTGATGAGTGGCCTGTGAGAGCATCATGTACAGCCTCATCAATACCAGCCAATCGGCACATATCCTTGAAGGTATGACGGAATGAATGGAAAACTAACCGATTATCTGTAACGCCACAGACCTTACGAAGATATCGACCGAACCACTTCGACCAGTTACCCGTCAATGTACCGAATACATCAGCTTTCAGTTGGTGAAAGATTCGATCACCCTTTTGTCTCTTAGCGAAATCGATAAAGCCAAGTTTGATCAATTCAGAATGGAGAGGGATACGCCTACGGCTGCTACTATTCTTTAGGTGCTGTCCATCTTGCCTATCAGCAATTTCAATCACCCAGGCTACATTTTTGCTGCCATCAGGCTTTTGGTAATTTTCCTCATGAACATCTTTAGGGTGAAGCTGACCGATTTCCTCCAGTCTGGCCCCCGTATAAAGAGCTAGTAGGGGTAACCAGTATGCGGCGTCACCAGACCCAGCTTTCGGCCTATCCCCTTTGTAAACAGGTGATGAAAAGATTTTGCGGAGTGATTCTGAATCGAAAGGTAAGCGTTTCTCTCTGGCGTGCCTATCTTGCTTTAGGCTCAATCCTTCAACCGGGTTACGCTCAAGTAAATCGTTATCTACAGCTAGAGAAAGTAAGCTACTCAGGGCAGCAAGATAACTGTTGACCGTACCAACACTGAGATTTTGCTCACGCAAAGCATCTCTGAACTGACGGCAATCAGCCCTATTGATGGTAGTTGCATATTCTTTGTTCGCAATCTCCTTGAATCGTTCTAATGCTCGGAGATAGAGATTACGTGTTTTAGGGGCTTTTTCTTCAAAAGCTAACCACTGTTGATAAAGCTCAGACAGCGTAGGCCCAGCTACTTTAGGCTTAGTTATTGCCACATCGTGGATAGTACGGTTATCAGGTTGAGGTTCACCTTGTAGACGTGCAAATTCAGCATCCCAGTAACAGCCTTCCAAACGAGCTAACTTTTCAGCTTCCCGTCTAGCAGATGTCTTAAGAGATCTAAAGATTTCTACGCGTTGAAAATGAGGAATTAACGATGAAGGGATTCTTCGGCGGAAGTAGTATCGAGAACCACGTTTAACTAAGTGAGTGCACATAACAATTCTCTTGTTGTGTAGCACCCTTGTGTAGCAATTGCGTAGTTCTCTGAAGAACACCCTGATAAATCAAGATGTTAGAAGAAATGGCGGAGGAGCAGAGATTCGAACTCTGGAACGGTTTCCCGTCGACGGTTTTCAAGACCGTTGCCTTCAGCCACTCGGCCACCCCTCCGCAACGAAGCGAACTATAAACACAGCCGATCCGCTTGTAAAGCCTGAAACCGTTCAACCGAACGAAAAACCGGCATATCACAGCTTTACGCTGAAGAAATCACCATTTCACCGGTGTAAAACCCAAGCGCGGCAGCCCATGAGTAAAGATGAGTAAACACTCTTTAATCAAACGATTATGCTGCCTATGATCGTGATCAATTTTGTGATGACCTGATAAGAGAGATCATTATGGACCGCATTGTCGTCTCATCCTCCTCGCGCGACTCATTACTTAGCACGCATAAAGTATTGCGCAACACCTATTTCCTGCTATCCCTCACGCTGGCCTTCTCTGCATTAACCGCAACAGCAAGCACCATGCTGGGCTTACCCGCTCCTGGGCTGCTGTTAATGTTGGTTGGCTTTTATGGCCTGATGTTCCTGACTCACAAGCTGGCAAATAGCCCCGCAGGTATTCTTGCTGCTTTCGCCTTCACAGGTTTTATGGGCTATGCCCTTGGCCCGATTCTGAGTTCTTTCCTTAATGCTGGCGCAGGCGATCTGATCATGCTGGCGCTGGGCGGCACCGCAGCGGTGTTCTTCTGCTGCTCAGCCTATGTGCTGACGACCCGTAAAGACATGTCATTCCTTTCTGGCATGCTGATGGCGGGCTTTGTAGTGCTGTTAGTGGCGGTGATTGCTAACCTGTTCCTGCAAATCCCTGCCCTGCACCTGGCGATTAGCGCACTGTTTATCCTGTTCTCTGCCGGTGCCATGCTGTGGGAAACCAGTAATATTATTCACGGCGGCGAGACAAACTATATCCGCGCCACCGTCAGCCTGTATGTTTCGCTGTACAATATGTTCATCAGCCTGCTGAGCATTCTGGGCTTTGCCCGCAGCAACTGATCGTCCGTTAGGCGAGATCCTAGCCCCGCTCATCCAGCGGGGCTTTATTTTTGCCGAGAACAAAATTTGCTAAACTGATGCCCGCCATAAATTATTTGTTACCGAGGCAATATGTTGGAGTTTGAAGGCCAGATCATTGAAACTGACGCCCAAGGTTACCTGAAAAACAGCGCCGACTGGCAAGAAGGCATGGCACCGCTGCTGGCGGCGCAGGAAGAGATCGAGCTGACAGAGGCGCACTGGGAAGTGGTGCGTTTTGTCCGTAATTTTTATCAGGAATTTAATACCTCACCCGCTATCCGTATGCTGGTGAAAGCCATGGCGCAGAAATACGGCGAAGAGAAAGGCAACAGCCGTTACCTTTATCGCCTGTTCCCGAAAGGCCCAGCCAAACAGGCGACAAAAATCGCAGGTCTGCCAAAACCGGTGAAATGTATCTAATACCTAGTAGCGGATGCTGAACCCTTTGTAATCCGCTACTCCCTGCGGCTCCACCAGCACACGATCGACGCGAGCCCCTCGTGGGCCGCCGCTTTTTAGCCACGCCACCAGTTGTTCAACCTGTTGTTGTTCACCACATGCCACCACTTCTACGCTGCCATCATCCAGGTTGCGTGCATAGCCGGTCAGCCCTAACGCCGTCGCTTTATACTGTGTGTTATAGCGAAACCCCACGCCCTGCACCACGCCATAGACATACGCGGCAATACAAACTTGTGTCATAATCGGCTCCTTATCGATTTTCGTTTATGCATTTTCTGCGTTGATGCTCAGAGAGTGTGACTCTTTTTTATCTAGCTGGCAGCATACTTAATTATGACCGTACGTCTCTATCTCACCAAAGGACGTGAAAAATCCTTACTCCGTCGCCATCCATGGGTTTTCTCTGGTGCCGTTCAACGCATTGAGGGCAAAGCTCTCTCAGGTGAAACCATTGATATTCTCGACAGCCAGGGCAAATGGCTGGCACGCGGTGCTTATTCACCAGAATCACAAATTCGCGCGCGCGTCTGGACTTTCCAGCACGATGAAGAGATCGACATTGCGTTCTTTATCCGTCGTCTGCAACAGGCGCAGAACTGGCGAGACTGGGTGGCCAAACGTGATGGGCTGGACGGTTATCGTTTAATTGCCGGTGAGTCTGACGGGATGCCGGGGATCACCATCGATCGCTTCCAGAACTTCCTGGTGCTGCAGTTGCTTTCGGCTGGCGCGGAATACCAGCGTGCGGCGCTGATCTCCGCTCTGCAGCATTGCTACCCAGAGTGCGCTATCTACGATCGTTCCGACGTTGCCGTGCGTAAAAAAGAAGGCCTGCCTTTGGCGCAAGGCCAAATTCTGGGCGACCTGCCACCCGCTCTGCTGCCTATTACCGAACACGGTATGAAGCTGCTGGTCGATATTCAACAAGGCCACAAGACCGGTTTTTACCTCGATCAGCGTGACAGCCGCTTGGCCGCGCGCAACTACTCTGCTGGCCGCCGCGTACTGAACTGTTTCTCTTACACCGGCGCTTTCGCAGTTGCGGCGTTGATGGGCGGCTGTACGCAGGTCATCAGCGTAGATACATCACAGGCAGCGCTGGATATCGCCAAGCAGAACGTTGAGCTAAACCAACTGGATCTGAGCAAGGCAGAATTTGTGCGCAACGATGTTTTCCAATTGCTGCGTAATTATCGGACGCAGGGTGAGAAATTCGACCTGATCATCATGGATCCGCCCAAGTTTGTTGAAAACAAGAATCAACTGGCCAGCGCCTGCCGTGGTTATAAAGATATCAATATGTTGGCGCTGCAATTGCTGAATCCAGGTGGCATTTTACTTAGCTTCTCCTGTTCCGGCCTGATGCCAACCGATTTATTCCAGAAAATTTTAGCCGATGCCGCTGTAGATGCTGGGCGTGATGTACAATTTATAGAGCAGTTCCGACAAGCTGCCGATCACCCGGTTATCGCGACTTACCCTGAAGGGCTGTATTTGAAAGGGTTTGCGTGTCGGGTGATGTAACTTGAAATACGCTGTATTTGCCCTCATATAGAGAGCAATACACTGTTTCTCAGGAGGTCATCATGATTGCCAGCAAATTCGGTATCGGACAGCAGGTACGTCATAAACTGCTAGGGTATTTGGGCGTAGTTATTGATATCGACCCCGAATACTCTCTGGAGCAACCCAAAGCTGACGAGATTGCAGCTAATGATGAGCTGCGCTTCGCTCCCTGGTATCACGTGGTGATGGAGGATGAAGAAGGCCAACCGGTTCACACTTATCTGGCTGAAGTACAGCTGGCGGGTGAAGAGCAGGATGCCCATCCAGAGCAACCATCGCTGGATGAACTGGCGGAATCCATCCGCCACCAGCTACAGGCACCACGACTGCGCAACTAAGCGCCAAGGCCTGAGAAACCCGCACGGGGGCTTGGCATGATGCCAAGCCCTTATTATTTTGGCCGACTCAGCGCGCCAGCCCCAAACGGGGGATCTCTATTTTCGGGCAGCGATCCATGATCACTTTAAGCCCGGCGTCCCCGGCCAACACCGCAGCCTGTTCGCTGATAACGCCAATCTGCAGCCACAGCACTTTAGCGCCGATAGCAATTGCCTCCTGAGCCACACCGTAAGCCGCCTCAGCGTTACGGAATACGTCAACCATATCGATAGGATGAGGAATATCTTCCAGCTTGGCATACACTTTCTGGCCAAGCAGCGTCTGCCCAGCCAGCTTCGGGCTGACCGGCGTCACCTGATACCCTTGCGCCTGCAAATAGGCCATAACCCCATAGCTGGGCCGGCCAGGATTGTCACTGGCCCCCACCAAGGCAATAGTTTTTACCTGCTTCAGTACGTCTGCAATGTCTTGATCTTGCATCTTCCGCTCCTGATATTGTGTAAGGACACGCCTCCCTCAAGTGTAACCGAAGGCTCTTCCTCAGTAAGCATTTCTTCACAACGGGTTCAGACTAGGCCGCATCATTAATTTCAAAACGTTTATAAATATGTGAAAATGTAAATAACACGTGGCATTGAAAAATTTTGACACAACCTGAACCGTACTTAACACTAATAACAATGCTCTAGGATAAAGGAAACAACGATGAAATTTGGTCTGGTGGTTGCGGGGCTATTCAGTCTCTTACTGAGTGTATCGGCCGCGGCTACGACCCTGAAGCTGTCACCCTACATCGATTTGCTGGCCGTCGATGGTAAGAAAATGACAGGCTCGTTATTAAAAGGCGCAGACAGCCTGGAACTGGATGGCGGCCAACACCAACTGCTGTTCAAAGTCACCAAACCCGTACGCAAGAATGCACGCAGTCAGGTATTGTATACCTCGCAGCCGTTGATTGCGGTCTTCAATAGCCAGGGGATCGATTCGGTAAGCATTGAGCTGCCACGTATCGAAAATGAGCGTGACGGCCGGCACTTCGACGAAGCGGTGAACTATAGAATCATTGATAAAAACGGTAAAGCGCTGGCGCTGAAACGTGATGTGTTGCCGATGCATGCACTGTCTGCTGGCGTTAACCTGGAAAAAGTCATTGCCGATTACAATGCGCAGGATCGCCCAGCCTCTGTGCCAGCGCTGGCGCATCTGCGAGCGACGACCATTGCTGACACGCCGGGCACCACGAAAACCAACCAGCAAGTCATTACCTTGCAGGGAGGAAACGTCTCAGAACAGATGCTGCAATACTGGTTTTTGCAGGCAGATAAAGAAACGCAAAAACGTTTCATCGCCTGGGCAAATCAACAGGTCACTTACTGAGATGCATTCGCGCCTTCATTATGAGCCAAAGAGGTGTTTTCTTCGCATTTTCCGGCGTTAACGCTAGGCAGTGAAAAGCAGTTTCAGTAATCTGTGGCAAATCATTTGATTTGCCAAGGATACCGATATGGAACAGACCACCCGAACCATCGCCGCACGCAAGCATATTGCGCTGGTTGCCCACGATCATCGTAAACACGCGTTGCTGCAATGGGTTGCAGATCACAAGGCCATACTCACGCAGCACCAACTCTATGCTACCGGCACCACCGGCAACCTGATCCAGCGCGCTAGCGGTATCCCGGTGCAAAGCATGCTGAGCGGGCCGATGGGGGGCGACCAACAGGTAGGTGCACTGATTTCCGAAGGCAAGATCGATATGCTGATCTTTTTCTGGGATCCACTTAACGCCGTACCGCACGATCCCGATGTAAAAGCACTGCTGCGTTTGGCGACCGTCTGGAACATCCCGGTGGCAACCAACCGTTCCACCGCGGATTTCCTGATTGATTCACCGATGTTCAAACGCGAAATTGAGATCGCCATTCCCGATTATCAAAAATATCTCGAAGCCCGCTTGAAATAACCTTGCGGCCTGGTACAGCCACCAGGCCCTGCTCAAGGCTTTCTTTGCAGCGGCACGCCGATATCCTGCAATTGCTCAACAAACACCGACGGGCGCTCACGATCCTGCAATAACCAAACCTGGTGTTTAGCGCGCGTCAGTGCCACATACAGCAAGCGCCGTTCTTCAGCATCAGGGAAATCTTCCGGCTGCGGTAACAGCACGTCTTCGATCAAAGATTCACGCGCAATCGCCGGGAATCCATCATGGCCATCATGCAGCCCAGCAATAATCACATATTCTGCCTGCTGCCCTTTGCTGGCATGTATGGTCATAAACTCAATATTCAGTTTCGGCCAACGCGTTGCGGCCTTCAGTAACACCTCGGGCTGCAGGTGGTGATAACGCGCCAGCACTAAAATACGTTCGTCAGGTTTTGCATAACCACTCATTTTGTCTAGCAAAGCCTCCAACTGTTCCTGCGGCAGGATAACGACCGACTTTTTATTGCCCTGAGTCAGGCTGTTAAGCGGCTTTTTCAGTTGATGCGGATTCTGTTGAATAAAACTGTTGGCCACCTCACCGATACGATCGTTAAAGCGATAAGTGGTATCCAAGGCACACTGGGCACCTTCCCCGAAATTCGCTGCAAATGCGGTCGTCAACGCAAGCTCCGCACCGCTGAAACGGTAAATAGCCTGCCAATCATCACCAACGGCAAACAGGCAGGTCTGCTTATTCTGCCGGCGTAATGCCGCCAGTAACTGGGCCCGCTGCGGTGAGATATCCTGAAATTCGTCCACTAAAATGTGTTTCCACGGGCTGATAAAACGCCCTTTATCCAGAATATTGACCGCCTGATGAATCAACCCGGCAAAATCTACCGCGCCCTCTTCTTTTAACGCGGCTTTCCACGCTTTCAGCAACGGGGCCATTAATCGGATACGTTTAGCGAATAGATCGCGGATCTCTTCATCGGCCAGCGCGATCATCTCGGCCTGACTGCCGCCATAGGTGCGCATCAGCCCCAGCCAACGTTCAAGACGCCCGGCCAAGCGTTCCGCCAGACGTTTGTCATGCCAGAAATCCCCTTCGGGAACCTCCCACTCCAACTCTTCCGTCAGCCATTGGCGCCACCCTTTAGCCTGGGCTTTTTTCTCTGTGCATTGCTGCTGCCAGTTTTTTATCAACAGCCGACGGCGTGCTTTGCTGTCGGTCTCCAGCTTGCTGATCGCGGGAGCTTTGCGGCTCCCTTCCTGAATCACCTGCAGCGCCAGCGCATGGAAGGTCTTAGCCTGAATGGCGACATTCCCCAGGCGATCCTGAATGCGCTCATTCATTTCATCCGCAGCTTTACGGCCAAAAGCCAGCAGCAGGATCTGCCCAGGTTCAGCTTCCTGACGACGCAACAACCACCCTGCCCGCGCAACCAACACCGACGTTTTACCGCTGCCGGCGCCAGCCAGCACCAGCACGGAATCCTCACCATTTACCACCGCACGGCTTTGCGATACGTTCAGCGGCGAGGTTTCTATGGTCTGGAAGAAGTCATGGTGGTTTTCCAGCATCCGCTCGGTCCACTGCTGGTTACGCTGCACGACGCTGCGCTGCCCGTGCTGCAACCATTGCAGACAGCGCTGGTAATCCTCCCGGCAGTTATCAAACTCGTCCAACCGCGCGACCGGCATGGGTAACGCCCCGAACGCCTGGCGGATCTGCTGTTGCAACTTGCTCAATTCAGAGCGTTTAAACCATTTATCCTGCTGTTCAATATCACGAATGTGCTCAACCTGCTCTTGCAACACCCCAGCGCTGATCTCACTCATCTCAGCACTCCATTGCTGCCAGGATTGCTGCAGATAATGATAGAAGCGCTGCGTCTCTTGCCATTCGGTGCCATGTAAACGCACCACCTTTTCATCAGGCAATTCAAACTCTAACTCGCCCCAAACGATGCCGCGTTTGCAACGTACCTGAATTAACTGGTTGAAAGGGATAAGATATTCATGTTTCTCGCCGCTCACCTCGACGCCAGCATGCAACAGCCGCACACGATTGTAAGGATGCTGCGCCAGGTGTTTACCCAACGATGTCGCTTTAAGTTCCATATGCTCGCGCCATGACTCTAATGAGATTGATATCGCCAGTTTACCTGCGATAAGCAGTGGCACTCTAGCGCTAAAAAAAAGGTAGAATACTGTGTATGTTGGTCCGCCCTGCGGTCTATCCACTATTAGAGCAGAATGATGCCTATGCGTACCGTATTGAATATCCTTAATTTCGTGCTGGGTGGTTTTTTCACCACCCTCGGTTGGTTGATCGCCACCTTCTTCAGCATAGTGCTGATTTTTACTCTGCCGTTAACCCGTTCCTGCTGGGAAATCACCAAGCTGTCCTTCCTGCCATTCGGCAATGAAGCGATTCATGTGGATGAATTATACCCGGAGAAAAGCAATGCGCTGCTTGCGGCCAGTGGCTCGTTATTGAATATCGTCTGGCTGGTGCTGTTCGGCTGGTGGCTGTGCCTGTCACACATCGCGGCCGGGATTGCCCAGTGTATAACCATTATCGGTATCCCAGTCGGCATTGCCAATTTCAAGATTGCAGCCATCGCCCTTTGGCCCGTTGGGCGGCGCGTGGTTTCTGTTGAAATGGCTCAACTGGCGCGGGCAGAAAATGCGCGCCGTCAGTACCAGAAACGTTAATTTTCTCTGCGATTAAGGAGCTGTTGTGCTCTCTTTTGCACCGGCAATTCGGCGTTATGCCTATAACAGCAATCTGCTGTATAACCTGCGGATCTTCATTGCTTTGGCAGGTGCCTCAGCAGTGCCCTGGTGGCTTGGCGTGCCGACGCTGACTATCCCGCTAACGCTAGGGGTAGTAGCCGCCGCGTTAACCGATCTGGACGACAGGCTGGCCGGCAGGTTGCGCAATTTGCTGATTACGCTGGTCTGTTTTTTTCTGGCTTCAACGTCTATTGAGCTGTTGTTCCCCTACCCCTGGTGGTTTGCCCTTGGGTTGATGACCTCAACCTGCGGATTCATCCTGCTCGGCGCGCTGGGGCAGCGGTATGCCACCATCGCTTTTGGTGCGTTATTGATCGCTGTTTATACCATGCTGGGCACCTCAATGTACGACGCCTGGTATCAGCAACCTATTCTGCTGATTATGGGTGCCGTCTGGTACAACCTGCTGACGCTGATCGGCCATCTGCTGTTTCCCATCAAGCCGCTGCAGGAAAACCTAGCGCGCAGTTACGAGCAGTTAGCCCACTATCTGGATGCCAAAGCCAACCTGTTCGATCCAGATGCCGAGCACGATACGGATTTGCCCTGGATGGATGTGGCGATGGCCAACAGTGCGCTGGTCGCAACGTTAAACCAGACCAAGGCTTCGTTGCTCACCCGCCTGAAAGGCGATCGCGGCCAGCGCGGCACTCGCAGGACATTGCACTATTATTTTGTGGCGCAGGATATTCATGAGCGAGCCAGTTCCTCTCACGTGCAATATCAGGCGCTGAGCCAACAGTTCCGCCACAGCGATATTCTGTTTCGTTTCCAGCGGTTGTTGACCATGCAGGCTCGTGCCTGCCGGCAGTTGGCGCAGTCGATCCTGCTGCGCCAGAAATACCTTCATAACCCGCGTTTTGAACCGGCCTTCACCCGTATAGAAGAAGCGTTGGCTCAAATTGCGGCCACGACGGAACACCCTGAACTGACCGGAGCACTGTCACATCTATTGAAGAATCTGCGGGCGATCGATGCGCAGTTGGCCAACATTGAGTCAGAACAGGCGCTAGCTAATGGACAAGCGGAGGAAAACAGCCTGTCAGACGATCGGCTCACTGGCTGGAGCGATATTCGCCTGCGCATCAGCCGCCACCTGACGCCCCAGTCTGCCCTGCTGCGCCATGCCGTTCGCATGTCGGTGGTGTTATGCGCAGGTTACGCTTTGATCCAGATTACCCATATGGAACACGGTTACTGGATCCTGCTGACCAGCCTGTTTGTCTGCCAGCCAAATTATAATGCCACCCGCCGACGCTTGGCGTTACGCATCATAGGAACACTGGCAGGTATCTTGATCGGCCTGCCAATCTTGTATTTTGTCCCCTCTCTTGAGGGGCAAATGATTCTGATCGTCATTTCCGGTGTCTTGTTCTTCGCATTCCGTACCGTGCAATATGCCCATGCCACCATGTTTATCACCCTGCTGGTTTTGCTGTGCTTTAACCTGCTTGGCGAGGGGTTCGAAGTGGCAGCTCCACGCGTTTACGACACGCTGTTGGGTTGTGCTATCGCCTGGGCTGCAGTGAGTTTTATCTGGCCAGACTGGAAGTTCCGCCAGTTGCCCGCCGTGGTGAGCAAAACGCTCAATGCCAACTGCCGTTATCTTGATGCGATTCTGGTGCAATATCATCAGGGTAAGGATAACAGCCTACCTTACCGCATCGCCCGCCGGGATGCGCACAACAGCGATGCTGAGCTGGCTTCGGTGATCTCTAACATGTCTGCCGATCCCAACGCGGATAAGACCCTGCAGGATGCCGCTTTCCGGCTGTTATGCCTCAACCATACCTTGTTGAGCTATATTTCCGCACTTGGCGCACACCGCAAGCGCCTGAATAATTCCGCCGTACTGGATTTGCTCAATGATGCCGTATGTTATGTTGATGGCGCATTGCACCAGGATGCACAAGACCATCAACGTATCACGCAGGCCTTGGAGAGACTTTCCCTACGTATTGGACTGTTGACCCCTGAACCAGAAAGTGAAGAACAACTGGTGTTGCAACAAATTGGATTAGTGCTTGAACTGCTCCCTGAACTGACGGCACTCAACGCGCAGATCGGTAAAGCAGATTAATCATTCATTAAAGAGCGCAAAGCTAGGCCTTTTCGCTAAACGTGGCTCCAGACAGGGAGGCACTATGGTTTCTTCGAACCATTCGAGCAACGCCTCCCTCTGCGTGCTGGGCAATGCAGCGTGATGATAGCCTGCCATTGCTCCCGCTAGCGCTATCAGAACCTTCACGCTAAGGGTTGGCTGTTGCTGCAACAATTTGAGGTAGCTGCGCCTAGCCCCCAGTAAGCGCAGTTCATAAATGTTCTGTATACCAGCCCGCCACAGCAAGCGTTCCATCGAGACATCAATATTCGGCAACTCTTTCAGACGACCGTTGCTGCGAGTCTTGAACGTGATCTCTTTACGTGTTTCGCACACCACCTGCCAGGCAAGTGACAACAGCTCTCGGTTTTCCTGCCATAAAGATTCATCGACCCAGTAATAACGCATGGTCATTGGTGCCCCGCGCTTGAGATAGGTCATATTCACCATGCCACGCCCACGGAATATTGGTTCCAAACTTTCGGTAGCGCGTAAGTACAGTTCTCCCTCGGCTATAACGGCAAACATAGTGCCGTCGGCCAGCAAGCCATATCCACCAAATTGTGAGCGTGTGGTAATTTTCCCCAATGCAGCAAAGCAGAGTTTTGCCTGTGCGACCCTTCCTGCGGATCTGCCTTTCATTAAAACCTCCTTGAGCGAGTAATGGCCTTACCCATGTCTTTCAACATGCCAGGACGCTTGCCACCGGCCTCGTTATTGAAATCCATCAGGTATAATTATTCGTCACATCAATGAAATAAACGTAACGGGAACAACTAATTAGGGAAAATACGCATTATCCCCTTCAGTGCCAATCACAAAATCAAGGTGTATAAAAAAGAATCGCAAATATGCGAAGCGTCACGAAAATTTGGGTTGATCTTATGTTTGGATAGCTATACTGTATATACATACAGTAACACTACGGGCGGGATACTTCATGCGTACTCAATCACTCTACCAACCCCATCTCAGCCATGCCTCTCTGGCAACAGACAAGGCGATAAAAACGCCTCGCAATGGCAATGGCCTCATCAGTGAACTGGTTTACAACGAACATCAACCCGCAGTGGTACAGCTTCTGGTTCCATTGCTGCAGCAATTAGGCATGCAACAGCGCTGGTTGCTGTGGCTTACCCCACAGCAGAAACTCAGCCGGCAGTGGCTACAGCAGGCCCGGTTGCCCGTGAATAAAATCGTACAACTGAATCAAATCAACCCTATGAACACCGTTGACGCAATGGAGAGAGCTTTACTGACCGGTAATTACAGTGTTGTACTGGGATGGCTGCCAGAACTGACAGAGGAAGATCGCCTGAAATTAAGCCAGGCTGCAGAGTTGGGTAACGCTTATGGGTTTATCATGCGCCCGCAATGTGACACAGATGTTCCACACAGACACTGTTCTACGCTAAAAATTCACTCTACTTTGTATCATTAAGTAAATTTAGGATTTTTCCCACCGGCCTTTACCCCCTCAAAGGGAACTCCAATGGGATCATGGACGAAGCGAGGTAGGCTGGGGTTTCACACCTATTTTTGTGTAAAAAAAAGCCGTTTTTTGGGTTGTAATATGTTAGCGAATATGTCCAATTCCATGTTTTTTTTTAGAGCTTTATCACATCACACTTGTAACTTTCGCGCCACGTTGTAGACTTTACATCGCCAAGGTTGCTCTATAACGTCAGAAAAACTGGCAGAGTAACAAACGAGGGCACAAACCTAGGCGAATGAATTTAAACCAAGGGCTTAAAGCAGCTTTAAAGCTCATTGCCTATTTGGATGATAACGAGGCGCAAAATGAAAAAGACAGCTATCGCATTAGCAGTGGCACTGGCAGGTTTCGCTACCGTAGCGCAAGCCGCCCCAAAAGATAACACCTGGTACACCGGCGCAAAACTGGGCTGGTCCAAGTATTATGACACTGGATTCGACGGTAATGGCTTTGACAGCACTATCGGCAATGGTCCAACCCACAGAACTCAACTGGGTACAGGCGCGTTTGTAGGTTATCAAGCGAACCAATACCTCGGTTTTGAAATGGGTTATGACTGGCTTGGCCGCATGCCTTACAAAGGCAGCGTAAACAATGGTGCTTTCAAAGCTCAGGGCATCCAGCTGACAACTAAACTCAGCTACCCAATCATGAACGATCTGGACGTTTACACTCGTCTGGGTGGTATGGTTTGGCGTGCAGATTCTACTGCTTACTACGGTGCAACTGGCGATCGTATCAGCGCTCACGATACTGGCGTTTCTCCTCTGGCCGCAGTAGGTGTTGAATACGCTCTGACCCAGAACTGGGCTACCCGCCTGGATTACCAGTGGACTAACAACATTGGTGATAAAGGTACCGTTGGTGCTCGTCCAGACAACGCCATGTTGAGCGTAGGTGTTTCCTACCGCTTTGGTCAGGATGAAGTTGCAGCTCCAGTCGTTGCTCCAGCTCCAGCCCCAGCTCCAGTTGTTGAAACCAAGAAATTCACCCTGTCTTCTGGTGTTCTGTTCAACTTCGGCAAATATACTCTGAAGCCAGAAGGCCAGCACGCTCTGGACGAACTGTACACCCAGCTGAGCTCACTGGATCCTAAAGACGGTTCAGTAGTGGTTGTTGGCTTCACCGATGCAGTAGGTTCTGCTGAAGCTAACCTGCGTCTGTCTGAGCAACGCGCACGCAGCGTTGTGGACTACCTGATCTCTAAAGGTATCCCAGCAGACAAGATCACCGCTCGTGGTATGGGCAAAGCTAACCCAGTTACCGGTGACACCTGTGGTTACCGTTCTGGCCGTGCTACCCCAGCACAGATCGCATGTCTGGCTCCAGATCGTCGCGTAGAGATCGAAGTTAAAGGCATCAAAGAAGTGGTATCTCAGCCTCAGGGCTAAGTTTACCTCTTCTAGTAAAAAACCCCGCGTTGCGGGGTTTTTTTTCGGCATTTTTTATCTGATAAACAATCTGTTAACCATCGTCTTTACCCAGAATCGCTTTCAGATCCTGCTTCAACGATGACATCTGGTTGGCATATTTTTCTTTCCGCTCTGCATCCTCAATCAGTTGAACAACGGTTTCCGACAGCGTTACCCCACGCCTGCGCGCCAGAGCAGCTAAACGTTGCCAAACCAGGAACTCCAGATCGATAGACTTTTTGCGAGTATGCTGATGTTCTGCGTTAAAATGGCGCTTACGCCGAGCTCGGATGGTTTGTTTCATCCGGTTATCCAACGCCGGATTCATGTGTGCATCAATCCATGACAATACTTTTACCGGCTC
Source organism: Serratia sp. MMO-28 (assembly GCF_037199905.1). NCBI lineage: Bacteria > Pseudomonadati > Pseudomonadota > Gammaproteobacteria > Enterobacterales > Yersiniaceae > Serratia > Serratia sp. MMO-28. The sequence continues at coordinate 90,076 of NZ_JBBCVB010000021.1, read as the reverse complement.
ATTTTCCAACTTCAGCAGTTCATCAATAGCTTCCTGAGCGACGCTGGCTTCAAGGTGATGAGTGATCAATTCACCTTCCCGGTGCTTTTTGACCAGGTATTTCCATTTCCAACCGCTCTCCAGATTTTCCAGTTGCTGATATTTCATCGTGAACTCTTCTGTGACCGCGTAACTTTATTAAGCATAACAGCTTTATGCCGATTTTCCTCGGCAATTAAAACCACTTTTAGCTTGTTTTTTGCACAGTCTTCGTATGATGTCAAACTCCCTGCCACCAACAACCACTCTGCATCTATCAAGCTGGCGTTATTCTTGTATAATCGCCCTTTCCCTTTTTAACGATTGCATCTAACACTTTGACCAATAACCGACTTGAATGGCAATCTCTGTTGCCCGCTGCTACGCCTTATCAGGCGATATTTGATTCTGCCTCTCAACTGGCACCCGCAACCTTTTCTGCCATCCAGCCCCGTTTGGATAATGCGCTGACGCTATTTCTGCATCCGCTGTCCCAACCCCGTTTTATGCTCTTGAAAGCACAGGAAACGCGTGAGTATCTGGCGCTGGTTGCCCAAGCGGTGGAAAAGTTACAGCCGCAGAGCACCATTAAAGGCAGTCACTATGTGGTGGACGCCAGCAAGATCAGCGTGGAGTCCGCCGTTCGTGGTGATGAACCCTTCGCGGCTGGCGGAGCCTGCGTCTACCAGGATTGGATCGAGCCTGAACAATTGTTTGGCTGCGTCAGAATGCACAACGGTGAAATCACCCTGCAACCGGGCCTGATCCACCAGGCCAACGGTGGGGTACTGATCCTGTCGGTGCGTGCATTGCTGGCACAGCCCTTGTTGTGGCTGCGCTTAAAGCAAATGATCATGCAGCGCCAGTTCCAATGGTTTACCCCGGATGAAACCCGGCCACTGCCGGTGACTATCCCCTCTATGCCGCTGGAGTTGCGCCTGATCGTGGTTGGCGATCGCCACGGTTTGGCCGATTTCCATGACATCGAGCCCGAGCTGTGCGAACAGGCCATCTATGGTGAATATGAAGACGATCTTCAACTCACAGAAGCGGATGACATGGTGCAGTGGTGCAGCTATATCAATGCAGTTATTGCTGAACAACAGTTACCTCCTTTGGCGGCAGACGCCTGGCAACCTCTGATGGTGCAGGCGGTGCGTTATACTGGTGACCAGGGTAACCTGCCACTGTCACCGCTGTGGGTCAGCCAGCAGCTCTCTGAGGCGGCGCTGTATGCCGAAGGAGAACAGATCTCCGCCAAGGCGTTGGAAGCAGCGCTAAACGCGCGCGAATGGCGGGAAAGTTATCTCGCAGAGCGCATGCAGGATGAGATAGAGCTAGGCCAAATCCTGATCGAAACCGAAGGCGAAGTCATCGGCCAGATTAATGGCCTGTCCGTCTTGGATTATCCCGGTCATCCACGCAGTTTTGGCGAACCTTCACGCATCAGTTGCGTGGTGCATCTCGGTGACGGTGAATTTACCGACGTTGAACGTAAAGCCGAGCTAGGGGGCAACCTGCATGCCAAGGGCATGATGATTATGCAGGCCTTCCTGATCTCGGAACTGGAGCTTGACCAGCAGCAGCCCTTCTCAGCGTCGATTGTATTCGAGCAGTCCTATGGCGAAGTGGATGGCGACAGTGCCTCCCTGGCAGAGCTTTGTGCCTTGGTCAGTGCCTTGTCACAACAGCCGATCACTCAGCAAATCGCCGTAACCGGCTCCGTTGACCAATTTGGTAATGTGCAACCGATTGGCGGAGTCAATGAAAAGATCGAAGGTTTCTTCGAGGTCTGTCTGCGTCGTGGCCTGACGGGTAAACAGGGTGTTATTCTGCCTGCCAGTAATGTGCGCAATCTCTGCCTGCGCCAGGATGTGATCGACGCCGTGCGCGAAGAGCAATTCCACCTGTGGGCAGTGGACAGTGTTGCAGAGGCTCTGCCATTATTAACTGGATATCCTTACGCCGATGAGCAACAACCTAGCTTGCTGGCAGCCATTCAAGAGCGGATTGCACAAGTCAATCCACAAGAACGTCGCCAGTGGCCATGGCCATTACGTTGGCTTAACTGGTTTAACCACGGCTGATCGGACTTGTTCAGCGTACACGTGTTAGCTAATCTGCGTTCTTCATTAAAATAAGGCTTACTGAAACATGGTAGATAAACGCGAATCCTATACGAAAGAAGACCTCGAAGCATCTGGTCGCGGCGAACTGTTTGGCGCCGGTGGCCCACCTTTGCCAGCAGGTAACATGTTGATGATGGACCGCGTGGTCAAAATGACCGAAGACGGTGGCAGCTACAATAAAGGCTATGTAGAAGCCGAACTCGATATCAATCCGGATCTGTGGTTCTTTGGTTGCCACTTTATCGGCGATCCGGTCATGCCTGGCTGTTTGGGTCTTGACGCCATGTGGCAACTGGTCGGTTTCTACCTCGGCTGGTTGGGTGGCGAAGGTAAAGGCCGCGCGCTGGGTGTGGGCGAAGTGAAGTTCACCGGCCAAGTGCTGCCAACCGCCAAGAAAGTCACCTACCGCATCAATTTCAAACGCGTAATCACCCGCAAACTGATTATGGGTGTTGCCGATGGTGAAGTGCTGGTTGACGGCGAATTAATCTACACAGCCAGCGATCTAAAAGTGGGCCTGTTCAAAGACGCCGCTGCATTCTAAGCACCATTACGGCGGCCCTTCCTGGCCGCCGTCTATTTTCCCATAGTAGCGTTATTTCATACCATAAAGCGGGTTTGGTTAACGGTGATTTTGTAACTACAATAAATGTAGTTACAGGGGAAAGGAATAGAATGAAAAAAGTCAGTTTCGCAGAAACCCCGTGCCCGATCGCCCGTTCTTTAGGCCGCGTGGGGGAATGGTGGAGCATCCTGATATTGCGGGATGCTTTTCATGGTATATCCAAATTTGATGAATTTCAGCAAAGCCTGGGGCTATCCCCTTCGCTCCTCACCCGGCGGCTCAAGTTTCTGGTGGAAAGCGGGATTTTGCACAAACAGCGGTATCAAACGCGGCCAACGCGTTATGAGTATCTGTTAACCGAGCGTGGCAAAGATTTTTTCCCCGTCCTGGTCACGTTGTTCCACTGGGGCAATACGCATCTGGCTGATGATGGCATCGCCGCACAGTTGGTGGATCGGCGCAGTGGTAAACCGATACAGCCACAGTTGATCGACACCATGACACAACAGCCGGTCACTTTGCAGCACGTGACGCTGGCAGCGGGCCCGGCAGCCAGCGAAGGCATACGTTCACGCGCCCAACGGATGCAACGACATTCCGCTTTACTCACTGAATCGTCCAAGGAGTCATTATGAACAGTCATCGTATCGTTATCACCGGGATGGGGGCTGTCTCTCCTCTGGGTTGCGGCGTAGAAACCATCTGGCGGCGCTTACTGGCGGGTCAATCTGGGATCAGCCCGCTACCCGAGCCAATGGTGGCGGATCTGCAGGTCAAAATCGCAGGCCAAATTCCTACGTTAGCGCAGGATGCCGAAGCGGGCTTTAATCCCGATCTCTCTGTTGCACCGAAAGATCAAAAAAAGATGGACCGCTTTATTCTGCTGGCGATGGCGGCAGCTGATGAGGCCATCCAGCAGGCTGGTTGGGTTGCCGATAGTGAAGATAAGCAGGAGCGCACCGCCACGGTCATCGCCTCTGGCATCGGCGGGTTCCCAGCCATTGCCCATGCGGTGCGCACTACCGACAGCCGTGGGGTAAAACGCCTTTCACCTTTTACCATCCCCTCATTTCTGGTCAATCTGGCGGCCGGGCATGTCTCCATCAAGCATCACTTCAAAGGGCCAATCGGTGCACCGGTCACCGCCTGTGCTGCTGGCGTCCAAGCTATCGGTGACGCAGTACGGTTGCTGCGTAATGGCGAAGCCGATATTGCGCTGTGCGGCGGAGCAGAAGCGGCCATTGATACCGTCAGCCTGGGAGGATTTGCCGCCGCACGCGCTATGTCAACAGCGCCAGCTGAAGCAGCCATCCGCGCCTCGCGGCCCTTCGATAGCGCCCGCGACGGTTTCGTGATGGGGGAAGGAGCCGGTATGTTGGTGATCGAAACTCTGGAGCATGCTCTGGCACGCGGTGCCACACCGCTGGCCGAAATTGTTGGCTACGGCACCAGCGCAGATGCCTATCACATGACCTCCGGTGCCGAAGATGGTGACGGTGCTTATCGGGCAATGAAGATCGCCTTGAAACAGGCAAGAGTGGCCCCCGAACAGGTACAGCATCTGAACGCCCATGCCACATCCACACCGGTCGGCGATCTGGGTGAAATCAATGCCATCAAGCACCTGTTTGGTACCAGTGGTGGTATTGCTATCACCTCAACCAAATCGGCCACCGGCCATTTGCTGGGTGCTGCCGGTGGTTTGGAAACCATCTTCACCGCGTTGGCGCTGCGCGATCAAATCGCCCCAGCCACGTTGAATCTGGATAACCCGGATCCTGCCGCGGCGGGCCTGCATTTGGTAGCGAACCAGGCAGAACCCATGGCGATGACCTATGCATTATCTAACGGCTTCGGCTTTGGCGGGGTCAATGCGAGTATCTTGCTGAAGCGCTGGCAGGAATAATTTTATACCTGAAACGAAAACCTCCGCCTTGGCGGAGGTTGTTCCTTCTTCACAACAGGGAGCCGCTTAAGCGGTCACAGCCCTGTCCTCCATGGCTTGTCGCCACCCTCCCAGCCAGTTAGCCCGTGCATCTAAAGATTGGTAGGGGCAAAGCTCTCTTGAACGCCCCGCAATACCTGCTTGGTAACCACGCGATTGAGCCCGCTCCAGACGATCTCGTTTCTGTCTCTTCATGCCTCGTTTCCCTCATTTTTGCTCTGGTGGAAAGAAAACAATGGCCACTTTTTGCGCAGCCACATTTAAGAAATAGCTCCAAATGGCGGGAAGATCAATGTACCCATTCCACACCAATGTCATATTTGTGAGCTACGCCCGGAGAATCTGCTAAGTGGCTGATAAGCAAAGACGATTATAACATCATGAAATTTAATAAAAAAATCCCGATAAAGAATGCGCAGATTCTTTACCGGGAGAGGTTTAGACTATTTTATTACCGATTATAACTAAAAACGTGTCGCCTGAGCCGCAATAGCCAATGCTTCCTGCTGCCACCCCTGTGCCAGGGTACGAATCAGAGCGTCATAACCATCTTCTTCTTGCTTCAATTCCAGGTTAAATGGCCGTTTAATCAGCTGCCCCTGATGATTCAGCACCCATTCGCCGCGAATGATCGCTTTACCATCATAGCGGCCATGGAAGCCGCTGATCGTCACGTTAAGCACGTCCTGATCGCTGCTCATCGGCTGTGATGACACCACCCAACCCGGCAGCGCACCGCTGAGATTGCTCACCAGCGTTTGTTGCAACTGCTGATCTAACGGGCTGGCCCACAGGTTGTTTTGCGCAATCACATACTGCACGTCGTTGGTCTGATAGACCACACCGCTCTGCGCCAGAAAATCCGCCACGCTGACATGTTCCAACCAAAGCTGGCGTGATGCTGGGGCTTCGCTCACCTGAGTTGTTGCCCCCAACGCGGGCAACTGGTAATAAGTCTTGCTTGGCGTGCCGCTACAGGCGCTCAGCAACAGCGCCAGAGCTACCGGAATCCATTTCATCATTTTTTGGCCTTCTTCGGCTGAGGATCGTCACTACCCGCGGCTTCAAACACCAGGGCATTACTCTTTTCATTCAAGGTGCGCAGCACCGGCTGCAGTTCACGCAACACCTGATCGAGGCGTTGCATATCGCCAACCATCTTGTTGTAGGCCGGTGAACCAGGCTGAACCCCTTTCATACTACGATTGAGTTCCTGTAGCGTTTTTTGCATGTCCGCAGGCAGCGCCTTCATCTCTTTGCTTGAGATGATTTCATTCAGCGACTGCATGGTTTTTTGCGTTTCCTGCATGGTTTTCTGGCTTTCGGCCAGCGTTTTGGTCGCTTCGTTGATCATCGGGGTCAAAGGCATCGAATTGATCTTATCCAGCGTCTGCATCAGTTTCTGCTGGATCTGCGCCAAACCAGCACTGGTGGTTGGCAACAACGGATAACCAAACATCTCACTCGGGCCTTTCCACGGTTTTTCCTGTGGATAGAAATCCAGATCGATATACAGTGCGCCAGTCAACAGGTTGGCAGACTTCAGGGCAGCACGCATGCCACGGCCTTCTGCGTCTTTCAGATGTTGCTGGATGTTAAAGCCTTTGCCCAACTGCTGTTGGAAACGATCGGGTTCAATGCGGATCAGCACCGGAATACGGTAATCGGAATCCAGACGTTGCGTCATGCCTTCCTTATAGAACGGCACCTGTGCCACGGTACCCAGGCGGATCCCACGGAATTCCACCGGAGCCCCAGCCTGCAGGCCACGTACCGAATCCGAGAAGAACATCAGGTAATCGGTATGCTCGGTATACAAGGAGTCTTGAATATTGCGCTCGTTGTCGAACAGTTGGAATTCCGACTTCTCTTTGACCGACTCACCACGTTCCCAGCCTTCCGGCACGTCAAAGCTGACGCCGCCGCTGAACAACGTCGTCAGTGACCCCATCTCTACGCGCATGCCCTGCGCAGACATATCAAACGCCACGCCACTGTCTTTCCAGAAGCGCACGTTGCTGGTTACCAGTTGATCATAAGGGGCCGAAATAAAGAGCTGGTAGCGCATCACACGCTCTTTGGCATCAAAGTAGCTGGTTTCAACCGAGCCGACGCGGTAACCACGGAACAACACCGGATCGCCCGCATTCAACTGACCGGACTTTTCACTGTCCAGCAGCACGCGCAGCCCCTTGGCGTCGGGTGGTGCCAGCGGCGGCGCATCCAGCAATTGGAAGTCGTCTTTGCCTTCTTTGCCTTTGTTCCCCGGTTGCAATTCAATATAGGCACCGGACAGCAGCGTGCCTAAGCCCGAGATCCCTTCACGGCCAATCTGCGGTTTCACTACCCAGAAGGCAGAATCTTCGCGCAGCAATGCTTCCATGCCGGAATTCAGACGCGCCTGCACCAGCACTTTGCTCAGATCTTCACTCAGCGTCACGTTTTCTACTACGCCCACGTCAACGCTGCGGCTCTTGATTTTAGTCTTGCCCGCTTCCAGCCCTTCGGCGCTGGTGGTCGTCAGCATCACCTCTGGCCCCTGGTGGCTGAAGTGGTAAAACAGGATCCATGCGCCGATCAGCGCGGTCACGATGGGAATGATCCACACCGGCGACCAACGCTTGATCTTTTCAACGTCCGCGACGCTATGATTACTTTCCTTCACCTTGCGGCTCCTTCTTTATTGTTTCATTTACGCGATCCCAAGTCAGACGGGGATCAAACGTCATGGCAGCAAACATAGTGAGGATAACCACCCCGGCGAACAGTAACGCACCCGTGGCAGGATAAATACTCATCAATTGTCCCATACGTACCAATGCCGACAATATGGCGATAACAAATACATCAATCATTGACCAACGGCCAACAAACTCCACAACTTCATAGATAAGATGCATACGTTCACTGTCGGCACGATCTTTGCCTTTGCCATTGGCATCTAAGCATAACCAGCCGATCGCCAGCATCTTAAGTGACGGCACCATAACGCTGGCGATAAAAATCACCATGGCCACCGGGTAAGCCCCTTCCCCCCACAGCAGGATCACCCCGGCCATCACGGTCGAAGGCATTTTGTTACCCAACGCCTCAGTGATCATAATCGGCATCGCCATTGAGGGGATATACAACATAATCGACGTCACCAGCAGTGACATCGTCCACTGCAGGCTATGGCGACGGCGCGCATGCCCGATGGAATGGCAACGCGGGCAGCGGATCTGTTCGGCAGGCAGGATCGCGGTACAACACTGACAGGAACGCAGCCCCTGCCGTAACCCCGTGCGGCCGACCTGCGCCGGGCGCTCAAGCTGGGGCGCCGCTTCAATGTCCTGCCACAGCCAGCGGCGATCCACACACTGGAATGCACGCACCTGCAATAGGCAAAACAGGCAATAAGGGATAAAACTGGTGCCAATGCCGATATCCCCATAGGCCATCAGTTTGACGAAGCTGACCAATACCCCGGCGAGAAAGATCTCCACCATGCACCAGGTTTTGAACTGGAACAGCACCTTGGCCATCCACACCTTCGTCCCTAGCGGGATACGCGCTCTGGCACACAGCAGAATAATCGCCAGCATGCAAAACGCAGGGATAAGCTGAACCAGCACCATAAACAGCGTGGCCATGCTGGCGTAATTTTCCGCCACCATCACCTGTGGGATCTGGATCAGTTTGATTTCGCTCGTGATACCGGCAACGCGCATATTAACGAACGGGAAAAGATTGGCTAGCACCAGCATAAGCAATGCGCTGAAAGCATAGCCAATAGGTCGTTTACGCGGCTCATCCCAGCGCGAACTGAGCGTGGTTTTGCAGCGGGGACAAACCGCCTTGGAGCCGAATGCCAACGGCGGTAACGCCACCAGCATGTCACATTGTGGGCACAGCATCAGGTCATCCTGCTGCCGTTCGCCATTATTTTCATGGCTATGCTGCTTATGATTTTCGTGGGAACACACCATATTCATCCTTAACAACGCTGTTCACCGGAGTACCAGCCCACAGCAGCGTGCGGGCCGGTATTTACCAATCAACCGTTCTTCATCGCTTCCAGCTCTTCCCAGCGGGCGAAAGCCTCTTCGAGAGCCTGTTCAGCCGTAGCGAGATCGAGCAATACCTGCTGTGTTTCGCTGTGTGGACGAGAAAAGAATCCCCCATCACTCACCTGCGCCTGCAACGCCTCGATATCTGCCTCCAGCTTTTCGAGACGCTGCGGCAGCTGTTCCAGCTCACGCAGCAGGTTATAACTTAATTTGGCCACCGATTTTTTGGCTGGCTCAACTTTTTTTTCCGCAACGGGCTTGGCTTGGGCCACAGCCACCTGGCGGATTGGCTTCGCGGTGGCACGCTGATGATGAGCGTCGTAATAGCCACCTACGTAGGTATCGATCACACCGTTGCCTTCAAAAATCCAGCATTCCGTCACCGAGTTATCCACAAACTGACGATCGTGGCTCACCAGCAGCACCGTGCCCTGATAGCTGTCGATCATCTCTTCCAGCAATTCCAGCGTTTCTACGTCCAGATCGTTGGTCGGTTCATCGAGGATCAGTAAATTACTGGGCTTGAGGAACAGCTTGGCCAACAACAGGCGGTTACGCTCCCCGCCGGACAACGCTTTCACCGGCGTCATCGCGCGCTTCGGATGGAACAGGAAGTCCTGCAGATAGCCCAGCACATGGCGTGAACGGCCATTGACCATGACTTCTTGCTTGCCTTCTGCCAGGTTGTCCATCACCGTGCGTTCTGGATCCAACTCAGCACGGTGCTGGTCAAAATAAGCCACTTCCAGCTTGGTACCGCAGTGCACCCGGCCACTGTCGGCCTTCAGTTGACCGAGCATCAATTTCAACAGCGTGGTTTTACCACAACCATTCGGGCCCACCAAAGCGATTTTATCGCCGCGCTGTACCTGCGCGCTGAAGTTGCGCACCAGCACTTTATCGCCAATCTGATAATTGACGTCTTCCATTTCGAACACGATCTTGCCGGAGCGTACTGCTTCCTCAACCTGCATCTTGGCGGTGCCCATCACCTCGCGCCGTTGCGAACGTTCGTTACGCAGCGCTTTCAGCGCACGCACACGGCCTTCGTTACGGGTGCGACGGGCCTTGATGCCCTGACGGATCCACACTTCCTCCTGCGCCAGCTTGCGGTCAAATTCGGCGTTTTGCAGCTCTTCCACCCGCAGCGCTTCTTCTTTGCTTGTCAGATAGAGCTCGTAATTACCCGGCCAGGACACCAGCTTGCCGCGATCGAGATCGACAATGCGCGTTGCCATATTGCGGATAAACGAACGGTCGTGCGAGATAAACACAATGCTGCCCTGGAACTCTTTCAGGAAACCTTCCAGCCAATCGATGGTGGTGATATCCAGGTGGTTGGTGGGTTCATCGAGCAGCAGCACGCGCGGTGAACTGACCAGCGCACGGCCAAGCGCGGCTTTACGCAGCCAGCCGCCAGAAAGCGAAGACAGTTCGGCATCGCCATTCAGCCCAAGCTGCAACAGCACTTCGCTGATGCGGCTGTCGAGCTGCCACAGGCCTTGGTGATCGAGGATCTCCATGATCTGCGCCATGCGCGCCAGATTCTTTTCGCTGGGATCCAGCTCCACCTGATGCGAAATCGCATGGTAGGCCTTCAGATGCTCGGCCTGCTCGGCCACGCCTTCAGCGACAAAATCAAACACCGTGCCGCCAATATTGCGCGGCGGATCCTGCTGCAAGCGCGCCACTATCAGATCCTGCTCGTAGATCACCCGGCCATCGTCCAAAGGGACCTCTTTGCCGAGGATCTTCAACAGCGTGGATTTACCTGCGCCATTGCGCCCAACCAGGCACACGCGCTCGTTATCTTCAATATGAATTTCGGTGTTGTCTAACAAAGGTGCATCGCTGAAAGACAGCCAGGCACCCGACATGCTGATTAACGACATAGTAATTATTTTCCTTCGCCGGCATGGTTCAGCAGCCAGCAGTTGTGAATCTGACGGTTACGGGCAAAGTCCTGCGACAAGGTCTGGGCGGTAATTTCTTTCGCTTCCAGACCCAGTGCGTTCAGGCCAGCCAGATCCATCTGGAAACCGCGCTTGTTGTTGGAGAACATAATGGTTCCATTACGGCGCAGTAACCGCTTCAAATCTTTCATCAGGTCAAGGTGATCGCGCTGCACATCAAAAGAGTTCTCCATCCGTTTAGAGTTGGAGAAGGTCGGCGGATCGATAAAGATCACATCGAACTGTTCGTCCGCATTATGCAACCATGACAGGCAGTCTGCTTGGATTAATCGGTGTTGTTTGCCGGTCAGGCCATTAACCCGCAGGTTTTTCTCTGCCCATTCCAGGTAGGTACGCGACATATCCACCGTGGTAGTGCTGCGCGCACCGCCCAACCCGGCATGTACGCTGGCGGTGCCGGTATAGGCAAACAGGTTGAGGAAGTCCTTACCCTTGCTCATTTCACCCAGCATCCGGCGTGCAATGCGGTGATCGAGGAACAGGCCGGTATCCAGATAATCCGTCAGGTTCACCCACAGCTTGGCGTTAAATTCCTCCACCAGCAAAAACTCGCCCTTTTGCGCCAGTTTTTCATACTGGTTTTTGCCTTTCTGCCGCTCGCGGGTTTTCAATACCAGCTGATTGGAAGGCAGATCCAGCACCGACAACGTTGCATTAATTACGTCAAACAGACGCTGGCGCGCTTTCTGCGCATCAACGGTTTTTGGCGGAGCATACTCCTGCACCACCACTTTGCTGCCGTAGCGATCCACCGCCACGTTATATTCCGGCAAATCGGCATCGTACAGGCGATAGCATTCGATCCCCTGCTGTTTCGCCCATTTTTCCAGTTTCTTCAAGTTTTTACGCAAGCGGTTAGCGAAATCTTCCGCCACCTGTACGCCAGCAGAACCCTGGGGGTTTTCCGCCAGCTGATAGTTTTTCTGCACGCAGTCCAGCGGGCCGTTTTTCGCTTTGAACTGGCGTTCGGCGCGCAGTTGCAGGCAGCTCAGCAGCTCAGGTGAAGCGCTGAACAATGACAGTTGCCAGCCGCCAAACGCGCTCTTCATGATCCGGCCCAACATATTGTGCAAGGCGATCAGCGCCGGTTCGCTCTCAAGGCGTTCACCGTAAGGCGGGTTACTGATCACGGTGCCCACTGGGCCTTCCGGCAATGGATTGGTCAGTTTACTGACGTCATTAACATTAAAAGTGATCAATTCCGCCACACCGGCACGGCGAGCGTTGCCGCGTGCCATCTCGATCACCCGGCGATCGATATCTGAACCAAAGAAACGGGACGTGGTTTCCTGCAAACCACGGCGCGCACGCACCTGCGCTTCGGTGATCACTTCGCGCCACAGTTCGACGTTATGGCCGTTCCAGGCGCTGAATCCCCAATGCTGGCGATGCAGGCCGGGCGCGCGATCGGAGGCGATCATCGCCGCTTCAATCAACAGCGTGCCGGAACCGCACATCGGATCGAGCATCGGCGTGCCTAACTGCCAACCGGAACGCTGGACAATCGCGGCCGCCAGGTTTTCTTTCAGCGGTGCCTGGCCGGTGAGATCGCGGTAGCCACGCTGATGCAGGCCTTCGCCGCTGAGATCGAGCGCTACGCTGGCCATATCGCGCTGCAGGAATACGTTGACGCGGATATCCGGCTGTTGCTTGGCCACGCTTGGCCGCTGGTCAATTTTGCGGGTAAAGCTGTCGACAATCGCGTCTTTAACCTTTAGCGCACCATACTGGCTGTTGCGGATCTCTTCATTAACGCCGCTGAAGTGGACGGCAAAGGTTTTATCCACGCCAAAAATACTTGGCCAATCAATCGACTGAACGCCAAGATACAGATCCAGATCGCTGTGCACGCGGAATTCATTCAGCGGCAACAGAATGCGTGAAGCCAGGCGGCTCCACAGCAGGCTTTGGTACAGCAGACGATCGTCACCCTGAAAATGTACCCCACCCTGTACCACTTTACAGGCATGAGCACCCAGCAGCTCCAGTTCGCTTTTTAACAGTTCTTCCAATCCACGCGCCGTGCTGGCAAACAGAGAGTTCATATCGTGCTTATCACCAAAAAGAAAATTGTTGCGCATTATAGCTAATCCCGGCCGCTTGTCATAAAGTTGCTCCCTTCTATTTCATCATCGTTATGGAGGCAGCGGTGATCACGCTTTCGCGACTTTACGTTCATCCGGTCAAATCACTACGCGGTTTACAGCTTTCTCATGCGCAGGCGGCAAGCCACGGGCTGGCTTTTGATCGCAGCTTTATGATCACCGACCCCGATGGCACTTTTATTACGGCCCGCCAATACCCGCAGATGGTGCTGTTTACCCCGGCTTTGTTACCAGATGGCCTGTACCTGACCGCCCCGGATGGCGAAAGTGCTACGATCCGCTTCCATGATTTTGCCGCCGATGAGCACCCGACCGAAGTTTGGGGTAACCATTTCACCGCGCTGATTGCCCCACAGGCGATCAACGGTTGGCTCAGCGGCTATTTTCAGCGTGATGTGCAGCTACGCTGGGTTGGGCCGCAATTAACCCGCAGAGTAACAAAACACCCGGAAATTCCACTGTCGTTCGCCGACGGCTATCCGTATCTGTTGGTCAACGAAGCGTCATTCCTGGATCTGCAACAGCGCTGCCCTGGCAGTATCAAGCTGGAACAGTTCCGCCCGAACCTGGTGGTCAGCGGAGCCAGTGCCTGGGCTGAAGATAGTTGGCAGGTGATTCGCGTCGGCGAGGTAATGTTTGATCTGGTGAAACCCTGCAGCCGCTGTGTTCTGACTACCGTCAGCACCGAGCGTGGCCGCAAGCACCCGAGCGGCGAACCGCTCAGTACGCTGCAAAAATTCCGCACTGCCGAGAATGGCGATATCGATTTCGGTCAGAATATGATTGCCCGTAACAGCGGTATTATCCGCGTAGGGGATACGGTTGAGGTGCTGTCCAACAAGCCACCGCGGCCATATGGCGCGGGTAAGGTTGTAGCCAGCCTGCAGGCACCGCAAGACGGCACGCACAGCGTGACGATCGAATACGCCGGGCAAGTGTTCACCGGTAATAATCAGCAGATCTTGCTGGAGCAGTTAGAGCAGCAGGGAATCCGCATTCCTTACTCCTGCCGGGCGGGTATTTGCGGCAGTTGCCGGATCCAGTTGGTTGATGGAGACGTCGCCCCATTGAAGCAGAGCGCCATCGGCAACGACGGCACCGTTCTGTGTTGCAGTTGCATTCCCAAAAGCGATGTAAAACTGGCCTGAGGCTAAACCGCTCTGTCGTAAGCCGGAGCGGATAAATCATCCAGAATGCAAGGCTTGAGGCGATCGTGCATCACCTTGATAGCATCGCCCAACACCATGGTGCGGCCTGCTAACTTCAGTTGGTTTTGCGCCAGCAGGCACAGGCTGGCATGATCGCCGGCCTCAACCACCAGCAGGTGGGCGTCTTCGCCGCTATCCATCACCTTCACCGCCGCCAATGTCCCATTCTTGGGCTGCAGCGGATAATGCTGCTGGGTGAAATGCCAGCTCTTTGGCATCAAGGGTTTCAGGAAACGGAACGCGACCAGGGCATTCAATACCAGTTCGGCGCGCTGCTCATGGCTGAGCTGCAGCTGTTTACAGGGCTCTTCGTAATCAAAATAGAGTGCCGCATCGTCAACACAGAAAGCACATTCAGCAAACGCATCCGGCGTTAGCATTTTTGCCGGAAAGCGCGAACGGAAGAGAGTACCATTAGCGAGATCGAGCATGACTCGATCGTGTTCAGCGTCAAAATACCAACGCCAATTATCGTCTGGTTTTATCTTCATTATTGCTTATCCCTCTTGCCAACGTGCTACTTAACAACGCGATACCCTAACAGATGATTTTATCACCCCTACAGCCGCTAATTCTACGAACGATATTTAGACTGACGAACAAAATATAGACGAGCCGGGAGCAGAAATAAACCCCCGGCCAGAAATGAAGGGAAAAATATTAGATATGGGTAACGATATCTTTAATCAAACGCGGACCATGGAAGATAAATCCGGAATAAATTTGCACCAACGTTGCCCCCGCCGCCATTTTTTCCCGCGCAGCGGTCAGGGAGTCGATTCCCCCCACGCCGATAATCGGCAAGCGCCCTTGTAGCTCCTGTGACAAGCGGCGGATCACTTCAGTGCTGCGTAATTGTACCGGGCGACCACTGAGCCCGCCGGTTTGCTCACAGTAATTCAAGCCCTGGATCAATTTACGATCGAGGGTCGTATTAGTGGCAATCACACCATCGATATTATGCCGCACCAGACTGTCGGCTATTTGGATCAATTCTTCTTCTGAAAGATCCGGCGCGATCTTTACCGCCACCGGCACATATTTGTGATGGCGGGCATGCAATTCGGCCTGCTTATTTTTAATGGCCAGCAAAAGATCGTCTAATGCTTCGCCATACTGCAACGAGCGTAATCCCGGCGTATTGGGTGAAGAGATATTAATCGCGATATAACCGGCATAGGGATACACTTTATCCATACAGGTCAGGTAATCATCTTTACCCTGTTCTACCGGCGTATCTTTATTCTTGCCAATATTAATCCCCAGAATGCCGCCAAAATGGGATTTTTTAACGTTCTCAACCAGATTATCCACGCCATGGTTATTGAATCCCATGCGATTAATCAGCCCTTCAGCTTCAACAATGCGAAACAGGCGTGGTTTATCATTACCGGGCTGTGGACGTGGGGTAACGGTTCCCACCTCAACAAAGCCAAACCCCATCGCACCAAAAGCATCAATGCACTCACCGTCTTTATCCAGACCGGCGGCCAGGCCTAACGGATTTTTAAAAGAGAGCCCCATGCAGTTCACCGGCTTGGTCGGCACGGACTGACGGATAAGAAACTCTAACGGAGTGCCGGTGATCCGGCGGAGCTGACTGAAGGTCAATTCATGCGCACGCTCGGGATCGAGCTGAAACAACGCTTTCCTGATGAGGGGGTAGTACATGTACTCTCCTGATTTCCCGGTTAGTTGCAAGCCGGGGGCATATTCTCCGGTATCCTGCCATCAATTGGAATTGATTAAAGGCAAAAAAAACGTTTTTAACGCCACCGTTTTCCCGAACCCGCCCTTGAAGCCCCTGCGTTCCTCTATTTACGCATATCAAAATCAGAAATTGAGATTTAAAAAACGCCCTCACTTGCTGTTAGCTTTAAAACACTCAACAAACATTATTTTAACATTGATAACTTTTATACCCAAAATAATTCGAGTTGCAGGAAGGCGGCGACGCAGAGACAAATCGGTCTTTGACCGATTTGAACAGCGCTTGCGCTGGCCCGCAGGGTGAGCCTCTTTGAGGCTCATAATCCCCAGGAGCTTACTCAAGATCGTTCCTGGGGTGAGCGACAAATCTGCCAGGAGCAGATTTGAACGCTGCTTGCAGCGGCCCCGAAGGGGCGAGGCCCACGGATGGGCCGAGTAACAAAGCCAACGCACATGCAACTTGAAGTATGAAGGGTATAGCTATAAGGAGCGGCAATGCGCGTTATATCACTGGCCGGCAGCCCACGAGTTCCGTCACGTTCAGCAACCCTGCTACATCAGAGCCAACGCTGGCTGCAACAACAGGGTGTGGAAGTGATTGCTTATACCTTGCGCGACTTCGCTGCCGACGATCTGCTGTATGCCAATTTCAACAGCCCTGACATCAAAGCCTTTGCCGCCCAACTCGCGCTGGCGGACGGCCTACTGATTGCCACGCCGGTCTATAAAGCCTCATTTTCTGGTGCATTGAAAACCTTACTCGATCTGCTGCCAGAGCGCGCATTAGACCACAAGGTGGTGTTACCGCTGGCAACCGGCGGTTCTCCCGGCCACATGCTGGCGGTGGATTACGCGTTAAAACCGGTGTTGGCGGCGTTGAAAGCCCAGGAAGTGCTGCACGGCGTTTTTGCCGACGATAGCCAGATCCTACTCAGCGGTGAACAGTTCACCCTGTCTGCCCCTGTTTCCACCCGTTTGGAACAGGCGCTGGAAAGCTTTTACTGGGCGCTGGGCCGCAGCAAATCCCCTGCATTAAACCTCCCCTCCTCGTTGTTAGCCCAGCAAACCGCCTGAAGATAAAAGGAAACAATGATGAAGCGACTCTCAACTCTTCGCCGCGGGTTCACTACGGCTGCACTGCTGGCAATTTTTTCCTTGGCGACCGCTAAGGCCACCGGCGCACAGGAGAATGCCCCAGCCCAGTTCCGCATTGGCTATCAGAAAGGTTCCGTCAGCCTGGTGCTGGCAAAAACGCACCAATTGCTAGAGAAGCGTTTCCCCGGCACGCAAATCAGTTGGATCGAATTCCCGGCAGGCCCGCAGATGCTCGAAGCACTGAACGTCGGCAGTATCGATTTGGGCAGCACCGGCGATATCCCGCCGATCTTTGCTCAGGCCGCCGGAGCCGATCTGCTGTATGTCGGCGTAGAACCGCCAAAGCCGCAAGCGGAAGTGATCCTGGTGCCGGAAAACAGCCCGATTAACCGCGTTGCCGAGCTGAAAGGGCGCAGAGTCGCCTTCCAGAAAGGTTCCAGTTCGCACAACCTGCTGCTACGTGCCTTGCAACGGGCTGGCCTGACGTTTACCGATATCAAACCAATTTACCTAACGCCTGCCGACGCTCGCGCGGCCTTCCTGCAGGGTAACGTCGATGCCTGGGCGATCTGGGAGCCTTACTATTCCGCTGCGTTGCTGCAAGGCGGCGTCCGGGTGCTGACCGACGGCAGCCAATTGAACCAGACCGGTTCATTCTACCTGGCCGCTCGCCCCTACACCGAAGCCAATGGCCCATTCATCCAACAGGTTCTGGATACCCTGACGCAGGCCGATGCGTTAACCCGTAGCGATCGGGCAAAAAGCGTCACGCTGCTGGCGAATGCGATGGGATTACCAGAACCGGTGATTGCCTCTTATCTGGATCATCGCCCCATTACCGCGATCAAACCGCTGGATGCGAAGACTATTGCCGCCCAGCAGCAAACCGCCGACCTGTTCTTCGCCAACCGGCTGGTGCCGGTCAAGGTGGATATTTCTCAACGTGTCTGGCACACAAACTCACAATAAGCAGGAGCACATCATTATGAGTATCAACGTATTCTGGTTTTTACCTACCCATGGAGATGGTCACTATCTAGGCAGTGCTGAAGGCGCCCGCACGGTCGATTACAGTTATCTGCAACAGATTGCCCAAGCGGCCGATCGGCTTGGGTTTGGCGGGGTGTTGATCCCCACCGGTCGTTCCTGTGAGGATTCCTGGCTGGTGGCCGCATCGTTAATCCCGATCACGCAGCGCTTGAAGTTCCTGGTAGCGCTGCGTCCCGGTATTATTTCGCCGACCGTGGCAGCACGGCAGGCCGCAACGCTGGATCGGCTTTCCAATGGCCGCACGCTGTTCAATCTGGTGACCGGTGGTGATCCAGAAGAGCTAGCCGCAGAGGGGTTGCACCTGAATCACGCGGAACGTTACGAAGCCTCTACCGAATTTACCCACGTGTGGCGCAAAGTGCTGGAGGGTGAAACGGTTGATTTCGCCGGTAAGCACATTAACGTGAAAGGGGCCAAGCTGCTGTTCCCGCCGGTACAACAGCCGCGCCCTCCCCTTTACTTCGGCGGCTCTTCCGCCGCCGCACAAGATCTGGCCGCTGAACAGGTCGAACTGTATCTGACCTGGGGGGAAACACCGGAACAGGTGAAAGAAAAAATCGAGGAAGTACGTACCAAAGCGGCAGCCGTTGGGCGCAAAGTCCGCTTCAGTATACGTCTGCACGTGATCGTACGCGAAACCACCGAAGAAGCCTGGCGCGCGGCCGATCGTCTGATCTCTCATCTCGATGACCAAACCATTGCCGAGGCGCAAAAGGCTTTTGCACGCTTCGACTCTGTAGGCCAACAACGGATGGCAGCACTGCACGGCGGCAGGAAAGACAATCTGGAAATCAGCCCCAATCTGTGGGCCGGTGTCGGGCTGGTGCGCGGCGGTGCGGGTACGGCATTAGTGGGCGACGGCCCAACGGTGGCGCAGCGTATACAGGAATACGCCGATCTGGGTATCGATACCTTCGTGCTCTCCGGCTATCCACACCTTGAAGAAGCCTATCGAGTTGGCGAACTGCTGTTCCCGCATCTGGATCTGGTGAAAAACGAACCACCAACAGAGCTGCGGGCGATCAAACCGCAAGGGGAAAGGGTCGCCAATATTTATTCACCTCAGAAAGTGGCGCAAAGCTAAGGAGCATTATGATGGCAATCGGCACTCAGCGTTTCCTGCAACGGCTCGCTCCTTGGGTTTTGCCGGTAGTACTGGTGGTGATCTGGCAGGCAGCCGTTGAGGCCGGTTGGCTGTCAAATCGTATCCTGCCCGCCCCCAGCGCGGTTATCACCGCTTTTTGGACGCTAACCAAAAGCGGTGAACTGTGGCAACACCTGACGATCAGCAGTTGGCGCGCGCTGATTGGCTTTAGCATCGGCGGCAGCATCGGGCTGGTGCTGGGGTTTATCACCGGCTTATCACACTGGGGGGAACGCCTGCTCGACAGTTCGGTCCAGATGATCCGCAACGTGCCCCACCTGGCGCTGATCCCGTTGGTGATCCTGTGGTTCGGCATTGATGAATCGGCCAAGATCTTTTTAGTGGCACTCGGGACGCTGTTCCCGATCTACCTGAATACCTATCACGGTATCAAGAATCTCGATCGCGGCCTGCTGGAGATGGCACGCAGCTACGGCCTGAACGGTTTCCGTTTGTTCAGCCAAGTGGTGCTGCCCGGCGCATTGCCTTCGATCATGGTCGGCGTGCGCTTCGCCCTTGGCTTTATGTGGCTGACGTTGATCGTCGCTGAAACCATTTCAGCCAATTCCGGCATCGGTTATCTGGCAATGAACGCACGTGAATTCCTGCAAACCGATGTGGTGGTGGTGGCCATTATTCTGTATGCCCTGCTCGGCAAGCTGGCCGATGCCAGCGCACAAGGGCTCGAGCGCCTTTGGCTGCGCTGGCATCCGGCCTATCAACTGAAATCAGGAGAAGCGTGATGACGGCTCCCACTCGTATTCCACCAGGCATTCCGGTCACCCTGGAATCCATTGCCAAACGCTATGGCAACCGCACCGTGCTGGATAACCTGCAACTGCGCATCACCGCGGGCCAGTTTATCGCCGTGGTGGGCCGCAGCGGCTGTGGCAAAAGCACCCTGCTGCGCCTGCTGGCCGGGCTGGAAAGCGCCAACGGTGGCGCACTGCTGGCCGGTAGTGCACCGCTCAGCAGTGCCAAAGACGATACGCGTTTGATGTTTCAGGACGCCCGCCTGCTGCCGTGGAAAAAGGTGATCGATAACGTCGGGCTTGGTCTACGCGGTAACTGGCGTGATGACGCGTTACAAGCCTTAGCCACCGTCGGCTTGGCCGATCGCGCTAACGACTGGCCTACGGCACTCTCCGGTGGGCAAAAGCAGCGTGTTGCACTGGCAAGAGCGCTGATTCATCGCCCTCGCCTATTGCTGTTGGATGAACCGCTGGGCGCACTGGACGCGTTAACCCGTATCGAGATGCAGGGGCTGATTGAGCGCCTGTGGCAGCAACAGGGGTTCACCGTGCTGCTGGTCACGCATGATGTCAGTGAAGCCATTGCGTTGGCCGATCGGGTGTTGCTCATTGAAGAGGGGCGGATCGGGCTGGATTTGACTATCGATTTACCACGGCCACGCCGCAAAGGTTCGGCCAGGCTGGCTGAGCTGGAAGCTGAAGTGCTGGACAGGGTGTTGTCGCCACCGCAGGCGCAGGAAACAGCACGCCGGGTGGCAACAAGTTAGCTTGCAGGGACGGCATCGCCCGTCCCTGCTCTTTTTAGGCCGCTAACGCCTTGGTGATCTTCTCATACAGATCGCCAGACAGGTTTTCCAACCCTTTCAGTTGCTCCAACGCATTGCGCATCAACGCCTGACGGGAAGCGTCGTAACGTTTCAGGCGGATCAGCGGTTCGATCAACCGGGCAGCCACCTGCGGGTTGCGCTGGTTGAGATCGCTGAGGATTTCCACCAGGAACTGATACCCGCTGCCATCCGCCGCATGGAACGCCGCCGGGTTGGCCGAAGCGAAACCGCCAATCAGTGAGCGGGTACGGTTCGGGTTACCGAGGCTGAAGGAGCGATGCTGCAGCAAAGTACGCACCTTGGTCAGCACATCGGCCGCCGGGCTGGTGGCCTGCAGCACAAACCATTTGTCCATCACCAGGCCATCCTGATGCCAGCGCTCATCAAACTCGCTCATCAGGGCATCACGGCATGGCAATTGTGCGCCCACCGCCGCCGACAGCGCAGCCAGTGAATCGGTCATGTTGTCCGCCTGCTGGAACTGCTTCATTACCAGTTGATTCGCCTGCTCTACATCACCAAATGCCAGATAGCTCAGACACACATTGCGCAACGCACGTTTGGCAATGTCATGGTGCTCAACACGGTAGCCATCCGTTTTATTAGCGCGATACACCGCCAGCCACTCATCGGCCATTTCCTGTGCCAGACAACGGGTGATCGCATCATGCACCGCGGCGATCGCTTCTGGATCGATAGTGGTAAACAGTTCAGCGATTTCGTTCTCTGAAGGCAACGTCAGGATCTGTGCCGCCAGGGCCGGATCCAGTTTCTCATCCAGCAACACGGCGCGGAACGCATCGGCAACGTGCAACGGCAAGGTCAACGGCTGTTTCTGCTGGTACTTGGCCACGTTGAGTTTGATATAGGTAGCCAACAGGCTTTGTGCGGCATCCCAACGGGCAAACTCATTGCGCGCGTGTTGCATCAGGAAAGTCAGTTGCTGATCGCTGTACGGATAATCCAGCTTCACCGGCGCGGAAAATTCACGCAGCAGCGAAGGCACTGGCTGATGGGGAACGCTGTCAAACACGAACGTTTGCTCCGCCTCGGTCACGTTCAGCACATTGTTTACCGGCGCACCGCCTTTCTGCAGGGCGATCACCTTCCCTTCGCTATCGTACAGTTCGATATCCAGCGGAATATGCAGCGGCAGCTTTTCTGGCTGATCGGCAGTTGGCGCAGTCTTCTGGCTGACGTGCAGGCGATATTGCTGATGCTCCGCGTCATACTCATCGCGTACCGTCAGCAGTGGCGTACCCGACTGGCTGTACCAGCGGCGGAACAGAGAAAGATCGACATTTGAGGCATCTTCCATCGCCTGAACAAAGTCATCGCAGGTTGCGGCACTGCCGTCGTGACGCTCAAAGTACAGTTGCATACCCGCCTGAAACTGCTGCTCCCCCAGCAGGGTGTGCATCATGCGGATCACTTCTGAGCCCTTTTCGTACACCGTCAGGGTGTAGAAGTTGTTCATTTCGATCACTTTGTCTGGCCGAATGGCATGCGCCATCGGGCTGGCGTCTTCGGCAAACTGTGCGCCGCGCATTACCCGCACGTTGTCGATGCGGTTAACTGAACGTGAACCCAGATCTGAGCTGAACTCCTGATCGCGGAATACTGTCAGCCCTTCTTTCAGGCTGAGCTGGAACCAGTCACGGCAGGTTACACGGTTGCCCGTCCAGTTATGGAAATATTCATGGCCGATCACCGCTTCAATATTCAGGTAATCTTTGTCGGTGGCCGTTTCGGCCTTGGCCAGCACATACTTCGAGTTAAAGATATTTAACCCTTTGTTTTCCATCGCGCCCATGTTGAAGAAATCCACGGCCACAATCATGTAGATATCCAGATCGTATTCCAGACCAAAACGGGTTTCGTCCCATTTCATTGAATTCTTCAACGAGGTCATGGCCCAATCGGCGCGATCCAGATTGCCGCGATCCACAAACAGCTCCAGCGCCACTTTGCGCCCGGAACGCGTGGTAAAACTATCGCGCAGCACATCGAAATCGCCAGCAACCAAGGCAAACAGGTAGCTAGGCTTAGGGAACGGATCCTGCCATTGCACCCAGTGACGGCCATCGTCCAGTTCTCCCTCAGCTATCCGGTTACCGTTGGAGAGCAAGAATGGATAGCGCGCTTTATCCGCCACGATACGGGTGGTAAACCGCGCCAGAACGTCTGGGCGATCGAGATAATAGGTAATGTGGCGGAACCCTTCGGCTTCGCATTGGGTACACAGCGCTTCACCGGACAGGTATAACCCTTCCAGCGCGGTGTTTTTGGCCGGGTGGATATCGTTGACGATGGTCAGGGTAAATTGTGCTGGAAGTTTATCAATAACCAGTTGATTATCCTGCTGCTGATAGGCATCCCATGGTTGCCCGTCAATCTGAATACTCACCAGCGTTAAATCTTCGCCGTTGAGGATTAAAGAGGTTCCTACGGCCCCTTGGCGCTTGATCTGGCTGACGGCAGTGACGCGTGTGTTCTCAGCGTCCAGCTCAAAATCCAAATCAATATCGGTAATGGTGTAATCCGGTGCGCGATAATCGTGGCGAAACTTCGCCTGTGGCTGTTGTGTCATAAAAACCCTTCGACGTTTCAGTAAGTTGCCGGTACTGGCTCAAGTAACGTCATACCGGCCTTAGCCTGTTGCATAACGTTGAGCTCCGCGGCCCGATAGTGAATAAACTCTATCACAGCCACGAAAAAAACCCAGAGATGGCCGCGCCAGCGACAGAAATAGCTGCGCAATTGCGCAGCACCTACAACATTACTGCAGCGACGCGCTCGACACGATGTTATAATTTCACCCTCGTCTCGCTGGAGAAACGGATTGGCATGAAAGTAAAATACCTAATCTATTTTTTCACTTTTGCCCTAACGTTCTCTTTTGCCATATTTATTTCCGATGGGCTGGTCGAGGCGCATGACAGCTATCTTCAGAGCCAGGAAAACCTGTATAAAACCCATCGCGCCAAAGAAGTGTCCGCAGCCTTTCAGGCCGCGCTGCGTGCACACCGTTCAAAAAGATTAAGCCTGGTGAATAAAGAGATTACCGCAGACCAATGGCAACACGATGATGCTCAGGCACGCCAAAAAATAGCGATCGTCAAATCACATATCGACAGCGAGATCTCTCAACGGCTGGGGATTCAGCAGAAATTCGCCCTGCTCTCTATGGTCAACCTGATGGAGAAATTGTTGGATAACGACTCCCGCCAGATATCGCTGATCAATGAAGCCAACACCAATTTATTCAATATCAACAGCGCCTATTATATCGTCCAGGCTACCAAAACCTTTTATCGCTATACCTATGATACCCGGATGATCACCGCCGATTCCTTTCTGTTTCTGGAAGCGATCCGTCTCAATAATCGGCTGAATATGACCCTGGCCGAATTGCTGGATCAGATTATTGACATTAACCTGGGTGGGCAGGAGCATAAAACCCTTTACCTGAAGGCGATCCAACTCACCGGCGCTCTTAATGCCCTTAACACCCGCTTGGTGTTTATGAAACTGGCCTACGGCGATGCGCAAATTTCAGCCGCCGTGGATGATATTCTGGAAAAGATCTCCAGCGATCGGGTTAACCGTATTTCGGAAGATTTGCATCAGGCCATTACTCATAACACCGGCTATAACTCAGGCGTTATCTACCAGTATATCAAAGAGCTGAGCCAACTTTCTCAACTGCTATATCAGCGTAGTTTTGAACTGGAAATTGCCGCCTCTGAAGCCCAAATGCACCACAGCCAGGCCGCTATTTACGGCATGATTTCGCTCGGTTGGCTGATCGTATTGTTTGTGCTGTTACCTTCGCTGATATTCTGTTCAAATATCAGCCGCTGGCTGACCAAGACCCATAACAATATTCTGCGCCTGTCACGAGGTGAAATGAATATTGATAACAACGAGGCGTTTTATAGCAAAGAACTGATCGCCATCAGCGACGCCATCACGCAGCTCAAACAATATCATCAGGAAAAAATTGCGCTGGAAAATGAAAAACATCAGCTGATAAAAGAGCTTGAAGCCTCATCTTTCTTCGATCCGTTAACCAACATTTATAACCGTCGCAAATTCTTCCTCGAATGTGAGCAGTTGGCCGCCAACAGTTATCCACACGCTTTTTGCCTGCTTGATGTCGATAACTTCAAGCGGCTCAACGATACCTATGGCCACGACATTGGCGACCAAGTACTCGTGATGTTCGCACAATTGCTGCGCAACACCTTCCGTTCCAGTGATATCTTCTGCCGCTACGGCGGAGAAGAATTCGCGGTGCTGCTCAACCACTGTACGTTGGAAAACGCCCGCAGCATCATGGATAATCTGCGGGAGCAAACCTGTCAACTCAGCCTGGCGCTGGACAATGGCAAGACAGTGCGCTTTACCACCAGTTGTGGCATCGCAACGGTCAACCACTTCCAAGCACTGCACCCGGGCATCAAGCAGGCCGACGAAGCGCTGTATTTCTGTAAAAAGAGCGGCAAAAACAAGGTCAGCATCTACACGCCAAGCGGGTTTATCTGAATCAGTGTTTAAAATAATTAACATTATAATTTTTATCATTAAATAGACTAAACAGCCCAGCTTATTGGATTATCTGGCTTTTCTTGCCAGCAGCGCTGCCTCAATCCCATAAAGGCACGTTTAATCCTCGACCCGTTCCCGCCATTTGTGGTGTGATGAGGCTTCAATAACAGGATAATCCGGGTATACTCCCCCCACTTTTACGATAGTACCCAACGTATTTGCCGTTGCCGCGAGATAGCAGCGTCAAATAAGACAGGGATATCCGGATTTGGACACGCGCCTGAAGAGGATGCTGTTACGCGCTATGACTCTATACGCCTCCCCGATTTTAACCTCGCTGCTTGATACTGATGCCTACAAGCTTCATATGCAGCAAGCAGTGTTCCATCGCTACCCCGCCATTACCGTTGCGGCGGAGTTTCGTTGCCGTGGCGACGAGTTGCTGGGTGACTATGCCGACGAGATCCGCGCGCAGGTTACCATGATGAGTCAGTTGGCACTGACCGAGGGCGAGTTTCAGTACCTTTCCGGTTTGCCGTTCTTTCAGCAAGATTACCTGAACTGGCTGCGTGAGTTCCGTTATGACCCCCAACAGGTCACCATCGATAATCGCGACGGCAAGCTGCAGATCCGCATCGCCGGGCCATGGCTCGAAGTGATTATGTGGGAAGTGCCGCTGCTCGCCGTGATCAGTGAAGTGGTGCATCGCCACCACTCGCCACAAGTGACGCCAGAAATGGCCGTGAGCCAGTTGCGCAGTAAGCTGGCACAGTTCAAACGTATGGCCGGAGATATTGATATCTCCCGCTTCAAGCTGATGGACTTCGGCACCCGCCGCCGTTTCTCACGTGGCGTGCAGCAGGCCGTCGTTAGCACGCTGAAACGTGAATTCCCCTATCTGGTCGGCACCAGTAACTACGATCTGGCTCATCGGTTGGCCTTGACGCCGGTCGGTACACAGGCTCATGAATGGTTCCAGGCCCACCAGCAGATCAGCCCGGAGCTTGCCAACAGCCAGCGTGCAGCGTTACAGGCTTGGCTGGATGAATATCCCGATCAGTTGGGCATTGCGCTCACCGACTGTATTACCATGGATGCCTTCCTGCGCGACTTCGGCCCGAAGTTCGCCCAACCTTATCAAGGGTTGCGTCATGACTCTGGCGATCCGTTCGCCTGGGGCGAGAAAGCTATCGCACACTATCAGGCATTGGGGATCGACCCCATGAGCAAAACGCTGGTGTTTTCAGACAATCTGGATCTCGACAAAGCCCTGGCCCTCTACCGCCATTTTGATCGGCGCATCAATTTGGTCTTTGGCATCGGGACTCGCCTGACCTGCGATATTCCCGGCGTCAAACCGCTGAATATTGTGATCAAGCTGGTTGAATGCAAGGGCAAACCGGTGGCGAAACTTTCTGATAGCCCAGGCAAAACCATCTGCCAGGATCAAGCGTTCGTGAAAGCCTTGCGCAAAGCCTTCGCGCTGCCACTGGTGAAAAAAGCCAGTTGATGATGTAAGCCGGTTGAATCCTTGCAGCCGGCTTTTCTTTTTCTTCCTTTATATAGCAACAAAATTCCCGCCTCTTTTACCCGCCCACAAGAAATGTTGCGCCATTCTGATGATTTCTACTTGTGCTCTGCAACGCGGCAAGTAACATAGCATTATCCCCAAATTCTTGGGTTGTTAGCCGTTCCTGAACCAAAACTTATAAAGAGAGAAATCTATGAGCGTAGTGCCTGTAGTCGACGTACTGCAAGGTCGTGCTGCGGTTGACAGTGAAGTCACCGTGCGCGGTTGGGTACGTACCCGGAGAGATTCTAAAGCTGGTATCTCCTTCCTCGCCGTTTATGACGGCTCCTGCTTTGATCCGTTACAGGCCGTTGTTAATCATTCTCTGCCGAATTATCAGGATGAGGTTCTGCATCTGACTACCGGCTGTTCCGTTGAAGTGACCGGGAATGTGGTTGCCTCTCCAGGCGAGGGGCAGAGCTTTGAACTGCAGGCGACGGCGGTTAAGGTTGTTGGCTGGGTTGACGATCCCGATACCTATCCTATGGCGGCCAAGCGCCACAGCATTGAGTACCTGCGCGAAGTGGCCCACCTGCGCCCACGCACTAACCTGATCGGTGCCGTTGCCCGCGTTCGTCATACTCTGGCGCAGGCGATTCACCGCTTCTTCCATGAAAATGGTTATTTCTGGGTATCGACCCCGCTGATCACCGCTTCTGATACCGAGGGAGCCGGTGAAATGTTCCGCGTATCCACGCTGGATATGGAGAATCTGCCACGCACCGACAAAGGCGCGGTCGACTTCAGCCAGGATTTTTTTGGCAAAGAAGCTTTCTTGACCGTTTCTGGTCAGTTGAACGGCGAAACCTATGCCTGTGCGTTGTCAAAAATTTACACCTTTGGCCCAACCTTCCGCGCCGAAAACTCCAATACCAGCCGCCACCTGGCTGAGTTCTGGATGATCGAACCCGAAGTGGCATACGCTACTCTGGATGACGTCGCAGACCTGGCCGAAAGCATGTTGAAGTATGTCTTCCAGGCCGTGCTTGATGAACGTGCTGACGATATGCAATTCTTCGCAGAACGCGTAGATAAAGACGCCGTTGATCGCCTGAAACGCTTTGTTTCTTCCGACTTCGCCCAAGTGGATTACACAGAAGCGGTTGAAATTCTGATCGCCTCTGGCCAAACCTTCGAGAACCCGGTTTCCTGGGGGATCGATCTTTCTTCTGAGCACGAACGCTATCTGGCCGAGAAGCACTTCAAAGCGCCAGTGGTAGTGAAGAACTACCCGAAAGATATCAAAGCATTCTATATGCGCATGAATGAAGATGGTAAGACCGTCGCGGCGATGGACGTTCTGGCACCGGGGATTGGTGAGATCATTGGTGGTTCACAGCGTGAAGAGCGCCTCGATGTGCTGGATCAGCGCCTGAAGGAAATGGGGCTGAATAAAGAAGATTACTGGTGGTATCGCGATCTGCGTCGCTACGGTACCGTGCCACACTCTGGTTTTGGCTTGGGTTTTGAGCGTTTAATCGCTTATGTCACTGGTGTGCAAAACGTACGTGATGTGATCCCATTCCCTCGTACACCACGTAATGCCAGCTTCTAGTTAGACTTCGAGAACGTTTTTTAACCTATTTCTGTACAATTTTAAGGCCAGCACTGCTGGCCTTTTGTCTTTTCTATTCTTGATCCAGGTCACAAAGTTCCCTTATTTTTACATTTAGTAACACATACTTTCCTTTTGAAACCAGATTGCGACATTAGTAGCATTTTCGTTCTAGATTAACCCGGCTGTGAATGGAACACTGCGTTCAGACACAGGACGACACCAAACTATCAACAATAGTTCCAAAAGAATTATTGGCGGCAGTGGCAAGGTGTCCGAATAACACCAATGAGGTAATAATGATGAAGCGCAATATTCTTGCAGTAGTAATCCCAGCTCTGTTAGCAGCTGGTGCAGCAAACGCAGCAGAAATCTACAACAAAGACGGTAACAAGCTGGATTTGTACGGTAAAGCTGTTGGCTTGCACTATTTCTCTAGTGACAAAAGTAGCGATGGTGACAAATCCTACGCTCGTCTTGGCTTCAAAGGTGAAACCCAGATCAATAGCGAACTGACCGGTTATGGCCAGTGGGAATATAACTTCGCAACTAACAACAGCGAAGACCAAGGTACCAAAGGCAACAAGACTCGTCTGGGCTTTGCTGGCCTGAAGTTCGCTGATTACGGCTCATTCGACTATGGTCGTAACTATGGCGTTGTATATGACGTTGAAGGTTGGACCGATATGCTGCCTGAGTTCGGCGGCGATA
This sequence comes from Serratia sp. MMO-28, assembly GCF_037199905.1. Lineage (NCBI taxonomy): Bacteria > Pseudomonadati > Pseudomonadota > Gammaproteobacteria > Enterobacterales > Yersiniaceae > Serratia > Serratia sp. MMO-28. The sequence continues at coordinate 61,119 of NZ_JBBCVB010000021.1, read as the reverse complement.
CTTACACCAACACTGATAACTTCATGACTCAGCGTGCCACTGGTGTAGCAACTTACCGTAACAAGAACTTCTTCGGTCTGGTTGATGGTTGGGACTTCGCACTGCAGTATCAAGGTAAAAACGATCGTAGCGATGTTAAAACTTCTAACGGTGATGGCGTAGGTGTTTCTACCAGCTATGCCATCATGGATACCGGCATCAGCTTAGGTGCAGCTTACTCTTCTTCTAACCGTACTCTTGATCAGAAGAATAAAACCACCGCTGGTGGTAATGTTGCTGATACATGGACCTTGGGTGCTAAATACGACGCGAACAACGTCTACTTTGCTACCATGTACGCTGAAACACGTAACATGACCCCATACGGCAGTGGTTCTAATACTATCGCAAACAAAACCCAGAACTACGAAGTTGTTGCTCAATACCAGTTCGATTTCGGTCTGCGTCCATCTATCGCTTACCTGCAGTCTAAAGGTAAAGACCTGAACACTGTTTACGGCAACAACAAAGACCTGGTTAAGTATGTTGATATCGGTGCTACTTACTACTTCAACAAAAACATGTCTACCTATGTTGATTACAAAATCAACTTGCTGAACGACAATGACTCTGCGTTCTACAATGCTAACGGTATCAACACCGATAACATCGTAGCTACCGGTCTGGTTTACCAGTTCTAAGTTGTTACGCTTAATGGCGGTTCGCTGCCAGATAAGTTAAAAAAACAGGGCTTCGGCCCTGTTTTTGTTTGATTACTCCGCCGTTTTTTATCCTACCAATTCCCGCTTCTCCGTCATTTTTTGTGCTGAATCTGCCGCCATCACAAGATCGATGTGTTTTTCTCGCAAACGGTTGGCAAAGGCGATAACTGGCGCTACCCTGATGCTTCTGTCTGCTTAACTCTAGGCCATGGAAGCAATCTGACATGTTTGAAAAAATCACCGCAGCACCTGCCGATCCGATTCTGGGTCTGACCGATATTTTCCGCACGGACGCCCGTCCGAACAAAATCAACTTAGGGATTGGCGTCTATAAAGACGAAACCGGTAAGACGCCGGTATTGACCAGCGTGAAGAAGGCTGAGCAATACCTGCTGGAAAATGAAACCACCAAAAACTACCTTGGCATTGAGGGTATCCCTGCGTTTGCTAGCTGCACGCAAGAGTTATTGTTCGGCAAGCAAAGCCCGATTATTGCCAGCAAGCGTGCGCGCACCGCGCAAACACCTGGTGGTACCGGCGGCCTGCGTGTAGCAGCAGACTTTATTGCCAACCAAACCAGCGCCAAGCGTATCTGGATCAGTAACCCAACCTGGCCTAACCACAAAAATGTGTTCGGCGCAGTTGGCCTGGAAGTGTTGGAATATGACTATTACGATGCCGCCAACCATGCATTGGACTTTGATGGCTTGCTCAATAGCCTGAAACAGGCTGAGGCTGGCGATGTGGTGTTATTCCACGGCTGCTGCCATAACCCAACCGGCATCGACCCAACCGAAGCACAATGGACCCAGTTGGCTGAGCTTTCCGCCGCCAAGGGCTGGTTACCCCTGTTCGACTTTGCCTATCAGGGTTTTGCCAAAGGTTTAGAGGAAGATGCTCAAGGCCTGCGCATTTTTGCAGCCAAGCATCAGGAACTGATTGTTGCCAGTTCTTACTCGAAGAATTTCGGCCTTTACAACGAGCGTGTTGGTGCTTGTACGGTGGTTGCTGCCGATGCTGAAACCGCCGATCGCGCATTCAGTCATGTTAAAGCCGCAATCCGTGCCAACTACTCTAACCCACCGTCGCACGGTGCCGCCGTAGTTGCCACCATTCTGGGTAACGAAGCACTGCGCGCCACTTGGGAGCAGGAACTGACGGACATGCGCCAGCGTATTCACCGTATGCGCCAGTTGTTCGTGAATACCTTGCAGGAGAAAGGGGCAAAGCAAGACTTCAGCTTTATCATCAACCAAAATGGCATGTTCTCTTTCAGCGGGCTGACCAAGGAGCAGGTTCTCCGCTTGCGTGATGAGTTTGGTGTTTATGCCGTTAACTCTGGCCGCGTCAACGTGGCAGGCATGACGCCAGACAATATGGCACCGCTGTGCGAAGCCATCGTCGCCGTGTTGTAAGCTGAAAATTCAGCATTGAAAAGGGGCGCACTGCGCCCCTTTGCCATTCTTGTCTTACCGGGAGTTCATCCCGTCACCAGACTGCCGGTTCTTCCCGCAGGAAAGGATTGGTTTGGCGTTCTTGCCCAAAAGTGGACATCGGTCCATGCCCTGGAATAAACGCCATATCATCACCTTGCGGTAATAGCTTGGTACGAATCGAAGCAATCAGCGTTTGATGATCGCCACGAGGGAAATCGCTTCGGCCCACACCACCACAAAATAGCACGTCGCCAACCAATGCTAGACGTGCCTTCTCGTTGATAAAAACGACATGCCCAGGCGTGTGACCAGGACAATGCAGCACCCTCAATGACATCTCACCCACCTGCACAATCTCCCCTTCCTCCAGCCATTGCGCTGGCGTAAAGGGGGCACATTCTGCCAGGCCAAACATACGGCTCTGAGCAGGCAAGCCTTCAAGCAAGAAAGCATCTTCTTTATGCGGCCCCAAAATCGGCACCTGATAATATTCAGCTAATTCAGCCGCCGCACCGACGTGATCGAGATGGCCATGCGTCAGCAGAATCTGGCTAATCTTCACGCCTTTCTTCGCTACTTCAGCTTTCAATTTCTCAGGCTCACCACCAGGGTCAACCAAAGCAGCCTGCTGTGTTTTATCACACCAGATCAGAGTACAGTTTTGGCTAAACGCCGTGACGGGGATAATGTGGTATTTCATAAAGCTCCAACGACAAAAGCGCCATACCCGATCAAGGTTGGCGCTATTCACTCATGGTGCACAGTGTTACCAGGTCCGCACCGGGCCGGTATCAATGTGTACAAAGTTGCTACGCGGATAATACCCTACGCCGCCAGCGCGCATCTTTAACGCCGCTTTGCGGATATTACTCAGTTGGATACCTTCAATATGGAAATCCATCGCCTGCCCTTTGGTATGGTAGCTCTGTTTAGCCACACCACGGCTGTGCTCACGCATTTCATTATTGGTTGATGAGGAACGGTAACCCGAAATCAACTGAATCGGCTTGGTCGTTCCCAGCAAGCCCTGAAGGCGATAGAGATGGTCAAACAACTGAGGATCGATCGTTTTGACCTTATTGGCACGATAATCACGGAAAATATGGTTCAACCGCGCTAACTCTTCCCGGTTGTAACCTTTGCCGTTGAAAAACTCGGCCTTGATAGATTCACCGGTATTCAAGTTATTGAGTACCAGAATACGTGGGCGAGCAGTAGAAAGGCTGGCAAAGGCTTGCCCGGGGAGCAAAGCTATGCCCATAGCCGCACTACCTAGCGTTAGCCATTTCCGGCGATGATGATCAATGTTGTCCATGACTCTTTTAAACTCGGCAAGAATGTCAAAATAAATGCACAAAGCTGCGCACAGCCCGAACCATAACCGCCAGCGTATACGGAGTCAACCCGATATAGGCTTAGGTTTACAAGCACCCACAAAAAGAGTGCTTGTGGATCACCAGACATTCAGACCGTCATTTCCTTAGAATTACTGCATTTATTGCATCAATTTTTCAGCCTGAGCCAAAATTTGTGCGCCCGATCTCACCGTCACATCATAATTGTAAATATCTGTACGGAACTGCGGTTTACCGTCATCAGCAACCCACGCCGTCAGATAATACAGCTGGACCGGGATATGCTGACGAATGTTTACGTAGGTGGTATTCCCCGCTTTCAGCGTGGAGGAGACACGTGTGTTATTCCAACCAGCGTCCTGCAGTAGCATGTTCGCCAGATCAGACGCTTTATTCACGCGTACACAACCCGAGCTTAAAGCCCGAATATCTTTCTGGAACAAGCCGTGGTTAGGGGTATCGTGCAGATAGATCGCTTCTGAACTTGGCATATTAAACTTGAAACGCCCCAGTGAATTACTGGCCCCAGGTGCCTGTTGGACGCGGTAAGGGAAGTTGCGCGGCGAAATCACGCTCCAATCAATCATTGACGGATCGATCGCCTCAGACTCATTGCTCCAACCAGAGAACACCCGATAGCCATGCTTCTGGAAATAAGCCGCGTCATGCATCGCTTTAGGCGCAATATCTTCACGAATCAGCTTAGTTGGCACGTTCCACGGCGGGTTGACCACCACATTATTCAGTGCACTGCTCATTAATGGCGTTTTACGGCTTGGGCGGCCCACAATCACCCGTGAAGACAACACTTCATTGCCGTTCAGGTAATAGATCAGTGAGTAATTCGGAATGTTGACCATAATGCCGGTATCAACATGCCCAGGCAGAATGCGCAGACGCTGAATGTTCAACGCCAGCAAAGAAGCACGCATTTGCGGTGAGACGTTCAGCCATTCGCGTGTCCGGGCACCAATAACACCGTCTGGTGTCAGCCCTTGCCATATCTGGAAACGTTTAACCGCTTCCACTAAATCGTCGGTATAGCGATTATCTCTCACCGAAACCGGGTTGACGGGCTGTTGCACCGCTGGAGCTTCGGGAGCGGAAGAAAGATCTTTGATCGGTGCCGCTGCCGGGCTGACTACCGCCCCAGCAGTGCTGCGATTTTTCTCTTCATCGACCGACAGATCGTCCTCCACTACCGGTGCCGTTGCGGCCGCCTGGGTCGCGGCGGGCTCCTGCGAATGCGGCGTAGCTATCGGCGCAGCCGTTAACATACCAGTACGCGTAAGAATTTCTCGCAATGCCGGAATATCATCGCTGAGCTGGCCAGGGCGCAAACTTGCCCCATTCGCCATTTGTGGCCAAGGCCGGCTATCTGCTAACAGGTCGCGCAACGCTTGATGCATTTTTTCATACTGCGGATGCTGAGGTGCCAGCGAATGGATATACGCCAGGGTTTTGCCCTGCTGTAACGCCAACTGCCACTGGTTGATGACGGTATTCGCCGGCAAGCCCAGCTTGTAAGGGACATTGCTGTACAGCCAGTTGTTACCATTTACCCCGATTGACGAAACAAACTGCAGATAGCCCAGCATGGCGTCAGACAGCACAATATCGCGAGCCATGTCGGTGATCGCCGGATCGGTGAGCAATTTCACCCACTGGGTGAACTGTGGCTGTACCCCGGAAATGGCGAGTTCAGCAAGCTGTTGCTGGAACTGCAATACCGTTTCGCGATCCTGCCACATTGGCTGCATCTGGTTGGAGGCATACAGTTGGACAAGGGTAGGAAGATAATACGGCATCACGCCTTTAGGCAGTGCCGCCAATATTTCACTGCGGCTTTGCGCAGCAGACATACCAGATGGCGCCGCCGACGGAAACGCCTGCACGGCAGCCCATGCGGGTAACGACATGGCAAAACCACACGCAATTGCGCAACTCAATGCCAGACGTCGTACTGAGTTTCCTTTTTTAAGCAACATCCCTTGCCCCCTGTGTGCTCACAAAAAATACAACAAAGATTATTTATCCCCAGACAACGTCAAGCAGCCGATGCGTTTGCACTCCTGCAACTCGACCTATTGGAGGGACATTAGTTTCATTATACAAACAGAACGGCCCATTTGCTCTCGGCACCGCAGAATTACTGTTAGCCACTTGGCTTTATCGGTAAAAAAACCCATCTATCATCCTCGCAGCACAAAAAAATAGCCACCTAAAGGTGACTATTTTCAGACTTTTAGGGCACTTTTACTCAAGTTTGAGACGTTTCTGCTACCGTCTGGGCCAACGCGGGTTGTTCCGGTGCAAAACCGCGTAAACCAACCACGTGCACATGCTCATGGTTTTGGAACACTTTACGCACCAGTTTATAGGTCGTGCCTTTTTCCGGGCTGATATTTTCTGGTGCAGCAATGATCAACTGCATTTCCAAACGATCGCACAGCTCAAACAGAGTGGCGATAGATTTAGCATCCAAGCGCGCCGCTTCATCCAGGAACAACAGGCGACAAGGCGAGATATCTTTACCGCGCAGACGACGTGACTCTTCTTCCCAACTCTGCACCACCATCACCAGAATCGACATGCCGGTACCGATCGCTTCCCCGGTGGACAAGGCGCCACTTTCCGCACGTAACCAACCGTCGGAACCGCGGAAGACTTCCACTTCCAGCTCCAGGTAATTACGGTAATCCAGCAGTTCTTCACCAATGGTCTGCGGCGTACGCTGCCCCATGTCGATTTGTGGATTCAGACGCTGATACAGTTTTGCCAAGGCCTCCGAGAAAGTCAGGCGGTTACTGTTGAACAGATCCTGATGCTGTTCCTGCTGCTCAGACAACACGGTCAGCAAGGTAGCATGGGCTTCCCGCACGTTGACGTTCAAACGCACGCTCTTCACCTGGCCGAAAGACACCGCCTGCAAACCCTGGTTGAGCATACGAATGCGGTTCTGCTCACGCTGGATGGTCTTACGGATGATATTGGCCACGCTCTTCGAACTGATCGCCAGCTTCTGTTCACGCGCGGTCAATTCCTCCGTCAGACGGCCCAACTCGATCTCCATCTGCTCGATAGCTTCGACCGGATCGTCAGTGCGGATAATATCCTGACGGATACGCTCACGCAGATGCTGATAAACCGCGATGTAGAACTGGATTTTGCGCTCAGGCCGTTTAGGATCCTCCGACAGGCGCAATACGTCGCGCAAGTGCTCATTATCCGCCACCGCCAAACGCAGCGCCCCCAGTGCCTTATCCGACATGGAACGCAGCTCATCAGCGTCCATATAGGCCAATTCACGGCGATGCAGGCGGCGTTCAACACCGTTGTCTTTCACCAGGCGCATTACGGCACACCAACCCGCCTTGGCGGTCACCACCTGCTCACGCAGTTGGTAATAATCACGCTCCAGCTTGCGCAGTTTTTTCTGCAAGCCGTCCATTTCCGCTTCGCAGAAGGTCAGTTGCTTTTCCAACTGATTACGGCGCGTGCGATTGGTGCTCAGTGCCGCATGCAGTTCATCACGGCGCTGGCGAGCACGCGCTTCGGCATTGGCATCCGCCTGCACCCCGATATCCACCAGTTCCTGGCTCAGCTCTTTCAACATGTCGCGTTTGGCGTCATAGGAACTTTTCAGCGATGCCAGCACTTGGCTGTACTGGGTAAACTGAGTCTGATACTGGCGCAGTTGCTCACGGGCGCGAGTCCGCTCCGCTTCCGCATGTTCCAAGCGTTGACGCAGCTTCTCGTTAAGGTCGTTATCAGCATTTTGCATACCGGCGGAGTCGGTATAGCTGAAGTGTGCGCGGCGCTGTACCACTTCGATCAACGCAAAGGCTTGCTGCTTGGCCTGACGCTGCGTTGCCTGCGCCTGTGCGTAATCCAGTTGCAGTTGTTCATGCTGTTCTGGATCGCTTTGCAGCACTGATAGCAGCGGCTCGAGCTTGGTCAGCGCAACCCCATGCTGTTGAATATAACGCGCAGCATCCTGCGCTTCTTCCAGCTCTTCGCGGATCTCTTCAACGCGATCCAGCAACGTATCGTCATTCAGCAGCGAAACCAGCGGCATCAGGCGATTCAGCGCTGAAATGCCCTCTTTCGCCTGTTCATACTGCTGACGCTGCTGCTGATTCTGTGCCTCGTGGTTGTTAAGCGAACGCTCAATCTCACCACGGCGGCCGTTCATGGTGCGGATTTCCGCCTCAGGATCGGCATCAAACGCCACCGCCAGATGGGAACCGATAAAGCGGCTGAAAGCCTGGTGAGAACGCTGGGTTTTCTGCACGTCAAACGACAGCGTGGCGTAGCGCTCTGCCAAACTATCGCGTTCGGCATATAATACTTCCAGGCGATTTTCACGCGCCGCACGGCCAAACAACGGCACTTCGGGGTAACGCGAGTAACGCCACTGGCGATCGGCGATCTTCACCACCACCGCTTTTTCATGTTCTTCAACGGCGAATACGCTGTCATCGAACGACTGCGGATCCCCTTCAATCAGGTAGAGATCTTCCGGGCAATCATCCAGCCCTTGCAGCATCTCGCGCACCAGAGACAGATCTGGTACCACGATCGCATGGCGTGACGGACCATACAGCGCGGAGAAATACGGCGCGTCGTCGATGGTCACATCGTCATAAATCTCTGACAGCAGGACGCCGCCGAAACGCTCGGCCAGCGTCACCAGCCGCTGATCTTCGGCACCGCTTGGCTGGCTGAGGCGTTCAATTTGCGCCTCAATCTCACGTTTGCGCGCAGCCACTTCGTCGCGCTCAACGGTAGTTTCACGTTCGCGCTCCAGCAATTGCTGCATGTATTCGGTGACTTGCTGGCCATCTGCGAAGGTTTCGCCACTTTGCTCGCTGAGTTGGCTCAGGGCATCCTGTGCACCTAACCAGATTGGCGCACGGGTGGTCAGCTCTTTGATACGCTGTTGGATTTGCTCCAGTTCTTGGCGCATTTCCATCCGGCGCTCACCGGCTTCGCTGACGCTCTGTGACAGCGACTCCAGGCGCTCTTCCAGCTCTTGCTGCACGGCATCGAGTTCGTCTGGCTGATATTCCTGCCCATGGCGCTTACAGAACTCCTGCAGCAAACGCTCGGCATCCTGTTGTGAACGCAGGCGTTGTTCCAGTTCGTTCAAACGCATACGCAGCGGCTGCACACGTTCAGCCTGGTGCTGCTGTGATGGCCAGTCGCGCAACAGCTCACGGGCGGTTTGCCAGGCTTCACTGCGGCTCACTTCCCCGGCAATTTTACCCACCAGCTGATAGGCTTGTTCGAACTGGCTGTGGGCGGCATCCGCCACGCTCAATTTCTGCTCCAGCAGCAGCAGGGCTTCAGTGGCTTCCTGCTCGCGCGCCTGGAAGGTCTCCAGCCACTCTTCCGCGTTTTCGGCGGTCAGTTCCGGCACCTGGCACAGCGCACGGGCGCGCTCCAGCGCCTGCAATGCCTGCTGGTATTGGATCGCACGGGTCTGCTGCACGTCCAGAGCCTGCTGATAATCGGCAAGCTGGCTTTTCAGCTCATCCACTTCCAGCTCGGCAGCTTCGGCTCGTGCTTCATTTTCCGCCTGCTGCTCACCGGCTTCCGCCACCACTTCATTCTGTTCTTCCAGGCGGTAGGTCAGCTCTTCCAGATCGGCTTCATAGCGCTCGATCTTTTCCTGCTGGCGCATCGCCGTCTGCACCAGATTAAGGTGATCGCTGGCTGCCTGATAATCGGTTTCCAGATCCGATTCGGCACCGCTTTGCTCGGCCAGTTCGCGCGCCATTTCAACATGGCGGAACTGTTCACTGGCCAGTTGTTTGCGGCTGCCCAGCAAATCGCTGCGTAACACCAGCGCGCTATCCAAATGGATACGGCGTTCATTGGCGTGACGCATATAGTCGGCGGCAACGTAAGATGTCGCCTCAGAGATTAAATGTTTGAACAGATCGCGGTCTGACTGAGTAACGCGGATCGCCTCCAGCGTCATGCGGTTCTCACGCAGCGCGGCTTCCATATCCTGGAACGCTTTGCGCACCCCGCTGTTTTCCGGCAACAGGTAGTCACGCAGAGAGCGGGTAATGGCGCTGGAAATGCCACCATAGAGCGAGGCTTCGATCAGGCGATAAAACTTGCTGCGATCGGCTGAAGAACGCAGGCGTTTCGGGATCACCCCCAGGTCAAACATCAATGAGTGGTAATCGGTGATGGAGTTGAACTGCTTGAACTGCACCCCTTCCATCTCTTCGACGCGCTCTTTCAGCTCCTGCAACGACAGCACGCGCGCCTGGCGCTCACCCACGGTCTGGGTCAGCAATTCGGTGGGCTGTACCGCCGTCGGCAGGCCCTGAATGGTGAATGGCTTGATATCGACCTTACGATCGCGCCCCGCCACCTGCTGCAGGCGCACCCCCACCAACACTCGTTGATGGCGTGAGTTCACCACGTCCAGCGTGGAATAACAGACGCCGGCGCGCAGCTTACCGTGCAACCCTTTGTCACGTGAACCACTGGTGGCCCCCGCCTCGGTGGTGTTACGGAAGTGCAGCAACGTCAGATCGGGGATCAGCGCGGTAACGAACGCCGCCATGGTGGTGGATTTACCCGCCCCGTTGCCCCCAGACAGGGTGGTGACCAACTCATCCAGATCAAAGGTTCGAGCGAAGAAACCGTTCCAGTTAACCAGCGTCAGTGAGCGAAATTTACCGCGTTCAATCATTCCTGTTCATCCTCTGCACTGTCTATGGCGTTATCTGTCTGCGCGTCTTCCGCCTCGATCTCATCATTCAGCGACAGGCTGTTTTCCACCGACATCGCTTCACCGTCACGGATCATCCGCAACTGGGCTTCGCGCGGATCGTCACCGCTGCGCACGTCGGCACCAAAGCGGAATACCGCTTCAGTAATGCGGAACTTGCTGCTGTCGTTACCCATGAAATACACCATGCCGAGGCGGCGCAGGCGGTTCAGCGATGAACGCACTTTTTCATGCAGCTTTTGCCGATCCAAATCCGAACCGGTTGAACGCTGGTTAACGAACTTCAGCAGTTTATTCTCATCAGCCAGGCTCAATAGCTCTTCGTACAGCTCTTGCTGGCTGAAGATGCCTTCGTGCGCCAGGCGCTCCGGGCTGAGGTAGAGATAACACAGGATCTTGCCGACCATCATATCCAGCTCGGAAAGCACCGAGCGCGGGATCAGCGTGGTGGAGCGCGGGCGCAGATAGAAGAAACCTTCCGGCGCGCGAATCAGCTCAACGCTGTAACGGGCATAGAATTCTTCCAGCTCGTCCTGGAAGTCCATTAAGAAAGCGTGGTTGTCCAGCTCATCGATACCGATGTGGCGCCCAGCACGCAGTTGGCTGTCGAGTGCCGGAAACAGCGTGTTCGACAGTGCCTTGGCCAGCTTGACTGGCATTACTTGTTCAATATTTGTCGATGACATGGGCCTGTACCTTGGCTCCGTAATCATTGATTGCCTGCCACTGTGCTGGCAACCCTGAAAAATCAGCTTCAGCCACACCAAGGCGCACTGCCTGGTCGACCACTATGCGAGCGACGTCGAAGTGACGTGCACGCGGATATTGCGCCAGATAATCGCGCATTACCGCCCCTAAGTTGAGCGGCATTTTCTGCTCTTTATAGACCTGCAGTGCCTGTTCGATCATCGCTGCCAGTTGCTCACGAATTTCGCTGAACTCTTCATACTCCAGATCGGGCGGCAGTTCCCCGGTGACTTCTTCACTGCGCAACGCCAACTCTTCGTCGCGCATATCGAACAGACGATCGGCATTAGCGTGGGTCAGCGTCCAAGGGTTGTCGAAGTAGTTTTGCACCGACTGGCGCAAACGCTGGGCGAATACGCGGTTTTTATCCATATCGATGGCGGTACGAATAAATTTGTGAACGTGGCGATCATAACCGATCCACAGATCAATCGCCTGTTGGCCCCAACTGATAATACGGTCCAACTTGCTTTGCAGGTCAAATACCAGCTTATCGACGAAGCCCAGCTCCATTCCGCCCTGCGTTGCGTCCTGAATGCGCAGCAGATTAGCCTGCAGCTTATCACCTGCGGCTTCCAGCGTATCCTGCAGTTCACGCAAGGTTCCCGAGGTTTCTGACAGCAGCATCTCGCAGCTGGAGATCGCCGCGCGCCAATCCTTGTTCAGCAGAGCGGCAATGTCTTCTTTTACGCTCTGCTGCTGTTCATCCATCAGGCGCTGCGTCAGATCGATACTGTCAAAGATCTCAGCCACCGAATACTTCAGGGGAGCAAACACGTTACGGTGCCAGTGGAAATCATCACCGCCCTCTTCGGCGGCATCGGCGGCGCGTTTGAGCTCTTCCGCCACGATAGACAGTTGCATGGAAAGGCGCAGGGTCGAAAACTCACGCTGACGGATGTAATAGTCAGTAATACCGATGCCCAGCGGGGTCAGGCGATAGATGGCATTGCCATCCGCCAGTTCGCTGACAAAACGGTTCAACAGGCGCTGGCGCACCATATCGTTGATCGCATTGTTCGCACGCATGGCGACCGTTTCATGGGTCTGCTCAAAACCTTTACTGACATGGCGAAATGCATCAACCAGCTCACCTTCACTCATCTCACCGTCCAGCCGCTCGCCATTTAACGTGGCAATAGCCAGCAAGAATGCAAGACGCTCAGTGGGGAGCGAAATAGAGAAATCATTTTTCCGTGCCCAGGCAACCAGTTCGGGTACTGTCTGGGAAAATTCACTCATAGTTCGTCCTTCAGGTTTGGTTTATGCGCCATCACGTGAATATAACGCCCCAAACTCACATACGGCTCCTGCCGGCAATAAAGCTGTTCAAGCGCCAGTAACTCTTCAAATTTCTGTGTCTGCAATTGTCTGCTTTGCAGATAGTCATGGAAAACCCTCACGCCGGTTTTCCCTGAAATCTGCATCCCCAGCTGTTCCAACCACGCGTACACCTGAGGCGGGCTATGCGGATATTGTGGCGATAAAGAACGCTTGCGGCGCCTGCGGACCTCGGGATCCACCAGTTGGAAATTCCCCAGCACCACGTTGCGCATCAAAAGGCCGTTAGCATTGAAGAACATCAGCGAAAGCGCCCCTCCCGGCAACAGGCAGTTAAATAACGCCGCCAATGCCGCCTGCGGCTCGGCGATCCACTCCAAAACAGCATGGAACAATATCAGATCAACCGGCTGTTCCAAGTGTTGCCCGATGTCTTGTGCCGAACTTTGTATAAATTGCATGTTCTGGCTCACACCTTTCTGCTCTGCCAACAAGACAGCGCGTTGGATCATCTCACCAGAAAGATCGCACAACAACACCTGATGTCCTAATTCGGCCAACTGGCAGGCCATATGGCCTTCACCACCACCAGCATCCAGAATGCGCAGTGGCCGCTGCGGCAATTGTGCCAACAGTGTGGTCAGATCCTGCCAAACCACCGCCTGGCGGATTTTCCCCTTGGTCGTGCCGTAAATATTACGCGCAAACTTCTCCGCAATATCGTCAAAATTGCGATCCTGCATGGACAACGGCTCCGCTGATTTCATCTTGGCCTGAGGCAAGCACTTGCCCATTCAAACCTGCTATTTTGGCACAGACTGGCTTAGAATGAATCTTCTAGCGGCATGATTGCGCCCAGATGTCGTTTTTTCGCCCAAAAGGACCTGATTTTTGATGCTGTTTAACCTGAAAAAGTTCATCGGCAACCTGTTAATGCCGTTACCCGCCTTGCTTTTGTTGATGGGATTGGCGCTACTGCTGCTGTGGTTTACCCGCTGGCAAAAAAGCGGCAAAGCCATTTTGAGCCTGAGTTGGCTGTTTTTACTGCTTTTAAGCCTGCAGCCGGTAGCCGATCGTTTACTGCGGCCACTCGAATCCACCTACGCGACTTACCGCGGCAGCGATCGGGTTGACTATATTGTCGTGCTGGGCGGCGGTTACACCTTCAACCCAGACTGGGCTCCCAGCTCAAATCTGCTCGGCAACAGCCTGCCTCGGGTCACGGAAGGTGTCAGGCTATACCTCTCTCATCCCGGTAGCAAGATGGTGTTTACCGGCGCGCGCGGGGCCAAAACCTTGAGCAATGCCGAAACCGCAGCACGGGTGGCAGAAAGCCTGGGGGTGCCGCACAGCGATATTGTGATTCTGGATCGCCCGTTGGATACGGAACAGGAAGCCGCGCAAGTGGCTAATTTAGTGGGAGAGAAACCATTTATTCTGGTGACCTCTGCCAATCATCTGCCGCGTGCGATGCGCTTCTTTACAGCCCAAGGCTTGCACCCGATCCCGGCACCGGCCAACCAACTGGCGATCGCTTCGCCGTTAAATATTTGGGATCGGGTTATGCCATCCGCAATGTTCCTCGGCCACAGTGAACGCGCGGTGTATGAAACCCTTGGCAGCCTGTGGCAGCAATTGAAAGGGGATCGTGAAGCAACGCCAGACTCGCAGTAATCAATCGGCAAGCCAGGGCAGCAGCTGTTTGGCCGCCTGATCGAACAGCTGGCGATCCAGCTTGCCGGTGTGAATCATCCGACCCACCGCCTCCCACACCACATACAACCAGCGGCGCACCAGGAACTGTTCAGCCACCGGTGCGCGTTGCAGATAGCGAAACAGCAACCGATCCGGCATCCCGGCTTCGCACAGCCTGAACAGCTCGTACTCTCGCGGTGCCCACAGCATCATGCCCGGATTGAGCATCGCCAGCAGTTGATCGGTTTTGGCATCTTTCAGCATGCTGCGTAACGAAAGGTTGCCGTGCACCAGCACGCAGGGATCGTCAAAATCGGCAAAAAAATGAGGTAACGCTTCACGCGTGCGGTAAAGCAGACGACGATCGGCCATGGTAAACAGCGGCGAATTGAGATTACTGAGCGTTGACCACAGCACTTCGACACGCTGCTGATACCAGCAAAACCAGTCGTTTTCCTGTGTGCTGTCCACCGTGCCGACGCAGCCATGGCTATCAATACGATGCCAAGCCAGCACACCATCAATAATCTGGTCCATCAGCATGTCCCAGCGATCGGGAGTTCGGGTTGGTGCCTCAACCGAAACGCCGCGCAGACGCTCAATCAGTAGAATCTCTTTATAGGGGGATTGGTGGCTGTACACCATGCCGTAAACCGTCGGCAGACGGATATCCCCTTCGCGTGCCAGCATGGAAAGCTTATAGGCCTCCTGCTGCGCGATCCCCTCACAGACAAAGCTTTTCGCCATCAACGGAATCGCATGATCCTGTTGATCATACAGCGAATACATATGTGCATAAGGCTGCTCACTGACACGTTCCAGGCGACCGATCGATTCACCCAGCACCACACTCAATTCAGCACGCAACTGCTCCATTGGGCAAAAACCTCTAGGTTAAGGAAAAGCGCCCTACATGATTGAACGGTAGACAACGAAATTCTTCAATGCAGATCAATAAAATGGAGATAAAAAAACATGAGGTAAAGCGGCCAGAGTGATCTGGCCGACAAAATAGCCGCAAAAATCAGTTTTTAATGCTGTCTCGCACGCGCTGCAAATCTTCTGGCGTATCTACGCCCACGCTTGGAATGGCTTTTGCCACCGCAACGTGAATTTTTTCGCCGTACCACAGCACGCGGAGCTGCTCCAACAGTTCGATCTGCTCCAGCTGACTGGGCTGCCAGCTCACGTAACGACGCACAAACCCGGCACGGTAGGCATAAATGCCGATATGGCGCAGCAGGCCGTCACCGATGCTTGCTTTCGATTGGGCAAAGCGTTCGCGATCCCATGGAATGGTGGCGCGCGAGAAATAGAGCGCATAGCCCTGCGCATCCATCACTACTTTGACCGCATTGGGGTTAAACGCCTCTTCCGCGGTTTCGATCGGCACAGCCAGCGTTGCCATGCCGGCCTCGCAAGACGCCAGGTTCTCGGCCACCTGGCGGACGATCACCGGCGGTATCAACGGTTCGTCGCCCTGCACGTTGACGATGATTTGATCGTCAGTAAAGCCGCATTTCTCGATCACTTCCGCCAAGCGCTCAGTACCTGAATGATGATCCGGGCTGGTCATGCAGACTTCGCCGCCCGCGGCTTCCACCGCTTTGGCAACCTCAGGATGATCGGTGGCAACAATCACGCGAGAAGCACCGGATTCACGCGCGCGTTCCATCACGTGTACCACCATCGGTTTACCGTGAATATCGGCAAGCGGTTTACCTGGCAAACGGGTTGAGGCATAACGAGCAGGAATAATAGCGATAAAACTCATGCGTGTTTCTCATCCATTGACAGGGAACGCGCTTCGTTTTCCAGCAACACCGGAATACCATCACGCAGTGGATAAGCCAGGCCGTCCACTTTGCAGACCAGTTCCTGGTTTTCTTTATTGAAATAGAGCTTACCGTTGCAGACCGGGCAGGCAACGATTTCGAGTAAACGGTGATCCATGCTTCCTCCAAGGGATATAGGCATCAAGGAAAGTGCGTGAGGATAGCATAACGCTATAGGTCAGGTTAATCACCGCCTGATTTACCAGGCGAAGATCGCAAGTGGCGGTTTAAATCCGTTATGCCACCTGCCAGCCTGTCGCCCATTCCGCTGCCAACGGGGCCGGGATGTCCCCCAGGCTGACCTGTTGCGCGCCATGCCACTTCGCCGTGCGGGTGATAACCTGCCGGATATCCTGGCAACGCTGTTTATTCAGCTTGGTTTTTGGCTGCAGGTGAAAACTGATGATCTCAAACACGCCCTGCTTGCGGTGCATTTTTGCATCAACCCGGCCTATCAGTTCGCCACGCTGCAACAACGGCAGCGTGAAGTAGCCATACTGGCGTTTTTCTTTTGGCGTGTAACATTCCAGCCGGTAATCAAAGTCAAACAGCTCCAGCGCACGGCGGCGATCCCACACCACGGGATCAAAAGGAGAAAGTAAGCTGGTCACGCTGGACTTCAGTTTCCCTTGTTCAGCCAATGCCAACTCGGCGGCCAACGACTGATGCACATAGAATTCGCCGTCCAGCCCATCGATGTTGACCGGCGAAATTTCCTCTTGCTGTACCAGGGTTTCCAGCAACTTTTTAGGGGCAACTCGCTTTAAGCGATAATAATCCGCCAGCCATTCGGCTCTAAAAATGCCCAGATAGCGACAACTACGGCGCAACATTTCCTGCTGCGCTGCGGCCTGTGGTAAAGCGTGGGCATTGTCATCCCAGTCAGGCAGTAACCGTTGGGTAAGATCGTAGACGCGATGAAAGTTACGGCGCTCGGCCACCATCAGCTTGCCGGTGGTGAACAGGATCTCAAGATGACGTTTTTCCGGCTTCCAGTCCCACCAGCCACTAGCGCCTCTCTTTTCGGCCGTAAAATCTGCCGAGCGCACCGGGCCTTGGGCCGCAACGTATTGCAACAGCGCTTCAATGGCAGCATGGTGTTTGTTCACCCACTCTTGCGAATGCTTCCACCCCATCCCCTGCGGATCCAGCATGCGGTGACGCAGCAACCCGAAATCATCAATGGGGAGGAAACAGGCCTCATGTGCCCAATACTCAAACAGTTGGCGAGCGGCTAAAGCCTGTTCCAACCATTCTGGCTGATAATCACCCAGGCGGCTGAACAGCACCAGATAAGGGCTACGCGCAACGACGCTGATCGTATCGATTTGCAGCAACCCCATACGCTCTATGGCGCTGATCACATCTGCGGGTCTGGCTTTGCGTTTAACGGTGGACAGCAGCCCTTGAGCGGCAAGATGAAGCGCGCGGGCAGAGGAGAGTGGAATAACCGGGGTTGGCATCCTGATATCTCGGGTGATTGAACAATCGCCAGATAATAAAGGATATTAGAGAATTTTTCTTCGCCAGTGCATGGGGGTGGCGGCACCGGCACTGGCGAGGAAGAGGTGGGTCAGAACGCGATAACGTCTGCCGCAGACAGCCCGTGAGAGCTACGATAGATCGAGAACTCGACGTTCTGACCTTCATTTAACGATTTATTCTTGGTATTGGCGATAGCACGGCGGCTAACATAAATTTCGTCACTACCATCAACCGGGGAAATAACACCATAGCCTTCGCTCTGATTAAACCATTTCACACGGCCCATTTTTAACACAGTATTTTTAAACATCATTTAGTTCCTTTCACTTGAGCATCCCTGACAAGGTCATTTTTATTATTGTCTGGATGCTATAAGCCCATCCTAAAGTTTCTCGTAACAAACCTCTCGTGAGCAAAAAAATAAAAAACCCGCACGTTGGCGGGCTTGTTTGAACTCAATATCTTCCGCAATAACTCAGCATACATGCATCGTTATGGTTGTATTTCGTTCTCTATACGTTATTCCCTGTGGATTTACAGAGCAACAACGTTAGCGGCAGCCGGCCCACGCGGGCTGTCCTGAATGGTGTATTCAACACGCTGGCCTTCTGCCAGGGTCTTGAAACCATCGGTCATAATAGCGGAGAAGTGTACGAACACATCTTTACCGCCGTCTTGTTGCTCAATGAAACCAAAACCTTTGCTTTCGTTGAACCACTTAACCTGACCCATTTTCTTAGACATTACTATTACCTTTTAAATATATTTACACAATCTGCCATAAGGCAATTTGGCCGTTTTCAGAATCATTACTTATGGGAGGTACTTAGAAGGTTCGTCTTTGAAGCGGAATCAGATGATAACGTTTTGGGAGGAACTGCTTTACTCTAAACTCGAACATAAATAGGTCTGCATCACAGGCCGAGTTGTATTTACTCATAAAATCAACATCAATACAAGAGGTTTATCACAATATTTTCTCACAACCTGCAGATGCTCCCCCCTTCTACTCCATCATCGGCAAAATCAAATGAGAGCTGACGCATAAAACTCTAATATCGTTAGCCAATCTATAACAAATCCCGATCAAGCTGGCTAAACTTTGGGTGAAAACAAGGTAAGTGCCCCTCTATACCCTTCATTCTTCACGTTGCTTGGGTGTTGGCCGCGCACCGTCGCCCCAGTCACAGAGTGGACTATGCTCCTGGGGCCTTCGCTGCTTGCCGCCTACAAACAACTCGAATTATTTTGGGTATAACCAATAGCAAACCACATTATTCAGGCTTTAACTTATCGAAGGAGTTATGCGCATGACTGCCCAGCAGTTCGTCTCATCGAATGAGATCCGTGCCAGATTTTCCAAGGCAATGTCGATCATGTATCAAAAAGAAGTGCCATTGTATGGCGCACTGGTCGAACTCGTGGCGGAGACTAATCGGCAAGTTCTGAGTGAAGACGCCGCACTGGCCAACCAGTTACAAATCACCGGGGAAATCAATCGCCTGGCCATGGAGCGTCATGGCGCTATCCGCGTAGGTACGGCGGAAGAGCTGAAGACATTACGGCGTCTGTTTGCGGTTATGGGGATGTCCCCCGTAGGTTACTATGACCTGGCCGTTGCCGGTGTGCCTGTTCACTCAACCGCGTTCCGTGCCGTGCATGAAACTGCACTGCAGCTTAGCCCATTTCGGGTATTTACCTCTTTGTTACGGCTGGAACTGATCGAGAATGTGCAGCTACGTGAGTTGGCTCAACAGCTGTTAGCCCGCCGCCGTATTTTTACTGAGCGCGCTTTGGAGTTGATTACGCTGCATGAGGCGCAAGGCGGTTTGGATGAAGAGCAGGCACAAGAATTTATTGTACAAGCGCTAGAAACCTTCCGCTGGCACAGTCAGGCGACGGTAAGCGCCGGTGAATATCAGCAGTTACACGATCAACACCGCCTGATCGCCGACGTAGTCGCTTTTAAAGGCCCGCACATCAATCATCTGACGCCGCGTACGTTGGATATCGATCGTGTGCAACTGGCGATGCCACAGCGCGGCATTACTCCAAAAGCGGTGATTGAAGGCCCGCCACCACGCAACTGCCCTATTCTGCTGCGCCAGACCAGTTTCAAGGCGTTAGAAGAAGATGTTGCCTTTATTGAACATGATGGCCACGAAGTCGCTGGGCATCATACAGCACGCTTTGGTGAAATCGAGCAACGAGGAATTGCGCTTACCCCAAAAGGGCGCGCGCTTTACGATCGGCTGCTACAGGCTACTCACGATGCATTGCAGGCCCCTGCCACTGAGAAGAATGCGGCGCAATACAATCAATTACTGGCTGAGCATTTTCAGGCATTTCCCGATGATTATGCTGCACTGCGCGAGCAACGCTTGGCCTGGTTTCGTTATTTCCCGACAGAATGCGGCCTGGCCGCTAAAGAGACTCTGGATAAGCACAGCTCTCTGGATCAGCTTATCGCGCTTGATTACGTCCGTTTCCAACCCTTGGTTTATGAGGATTTTCTGCCCGTCAGTGCTGCTGGCATTTTCCAGTCCAACCTCGGTGATAGCCGCCATACGCAATACGGCATGGCATCAAGCCGCACCACATTTGAACAGGCATTAGGCGCAGATGTGATTGATGAGTTAGAACTGTATCAGCAGACGCAACAGCGTTCGTTACAGGCCTGTGCGGAAGCATTAGGGGTATACAAACTGGAAGCCTGAGTTACTTGAGCCGTTTCTCAATATCCTGCAATAACCGTTCAGCCTGATCGGCAGGAAGTACCGCATCAACCGGTAAATACCACCAGTCAGGTTGGGCAAAAGCCCGGCATTTCACCGCATCTTTTTCCGTCATCAACAGCGTTTGCCCTTTTTTCGTCAGCGCCGCTAACTGTGCATGGGTGTAATCCTGATGATCGGCAAAGGGGACTTCACCTTCGACTTCAACATCCAGTTTTTCCAGCGTGGCGAAAAATCGTGGCGGATGACCAATCCCTGCCATTGCCACCACATGCGACAGCTCGGTGACAGGGCGGCGCTCGCCACTTGCCACGTTCACCGCCTCCTGCGCTTGCAGTTTCATGGCGATTTCACCCGGTTGCGCGACACCGCCATTGGCAACGCAGGCATCCACCGTATTCAAGCGGGCAGCGCGTTCACGCATCGGCCCTGCCGGTAACCACCAACCATTGCCAAAGCGGCGAACTCCGTCAATCACCACCAGTTCAAAGTCACGCTGCAACGCATAGTGCTGCAGGCCATCGTCGGTAATCACTACGTCAAGCGCGCCCTGTTGCAGCAAGGCCTGCACCGCTTCAGCGCGTTTAGGGGAGATCGCCAGCGGCGCGCCCGTACGCTGATAGATCAGCACCGGTTCATCACCCGCCTGCTGCGTCGTGGTTTGAGCGTTCAGCACCAAAGGATATACCGTTGACTTGCCGCCATACCCTCTGGAAACCACCCCCACACGATAACCTCGCTGCTGAAGATGCTCCACCAGCCAGATCACCATCGGGGTTTTGCCGTTGCCGCCAGCCGTCAGGTTCCCCACCACCACTATCGGCACCGGGGCACGCCAGCTTTTACGCCACCCCATGCGATAACTAAGTCGAATAACGCCGCTGACCAGGCCATACAGCCAGGAAAGCGGCAGCAACAGCAGATAAATCGGTGAGCTACCGGACCAGATACGTTCTATCATTACTGACCAAACTGCATGCGGTGAAGCTGAGCGTAAACACCTCGCCGTTCGATCAGTGCCGCGTGCTTGCCACGCTCGACGATCTGGCCATCCTCAACAACCAGGATTTCATCCGCTTTCTCGATGGTAGACAGACGGTGTGCAATCACCAGCGAGGTACGGTTCTTCTGCAACTCATCCAATGCTGCCTGAATGGCACGCTCGGATTCAGTGTCGAGCGCGGAGGTGGCTTCATCAAGGATCAGAATTGGGCAATCACGCAGTAACGCACGAGCAATAGCGATACGCTGACGCTGCCCACCGGAGAGCATCACGCCATTCTCACCAATAACCGTATCCAGGCCATTTTCCATTTTGTCGATAAAGTCCATGGCATAAGCCATGCGTGCCGCTTTCTCGATCTCTTCACGGCTGTAACGCTGCTCACGCGCATAGGCGATATTGTTAGCAATGGTATCGTTGAACAGATGGACATTCTGCGACACCAGCGCCACCTGATCGCGCAATGAAGCCAAGGTATATTCGCGCAGGTCATGACCATCCATCAGGATTTCGCCTTGCTGAACGTCATAAAAACGCGTCAGCAGGTTGGCAATGGTTGACTTGCCTGAACCAGAACGCCCAACCAATGCCACCGTTTTCCCTTCAGCGATGCTCAGGTTGATATCGCGCAGCGCCGGAATGTCGCGCCCGGGGTAACAGAAGGTCACGTTACGGAATTCGATATCCCCTTTAGCACGTGCTACCTGGCGAGTACCGGTATCCTTTTCCTGCTCCATATCCAGAATCGAGAACAGGGTCTGGCATGCTGCCATACCGCGCTGGAACTGGGCGTTAACGTTGGTCAACGATTTCAGCGGACGCATCAAGGCGATCATTGATGAGAACACCACGGTAATGGTCCCTGCAGTCAACGTCTCCATCACGCTCGGGAAGCTGGCGGCAAACAGGACAAACGCCAAGGCCAGCGAGGCGATCAACTGAATGATCGGATCAGAAATAGAGGAAGCAGAAACCAACTTCATCCCCTGCTGACGCATGCGGTTGCTGACAGAGTTGAAACGCTCAGTCTCTACCTGCTGGCCACCAAAGATCAGAACCTCTTTGTGCCCTTTCAGCATTTGCTCGGCGCTGGTGGTCACCTGCCCCATGGTGTTTTGCATGTTCTTGCTGATATTACGGAAGCGTTTAGACACCATACGGATAGCAAAAGACACTATCGGTGCCAATACAATCAGAATGACCGAAAGCTGCCAACTGTAATAGAACATCATGATGAACAGGCCGATAATCGACGCCCCTTCACGCACAACGGTCACCAGTGCGCTGGAAGATGACGAAGCGACCTGTTCAGAATCATAGGTGATACGTGACAACAAAGTGCCGGTCGATTGCTGGTCAAAAAATGCCACCGGCATTCTCATCATATGGCCGAATAAGCGACGACGCATATGCATCACTACCATGCCCGACACCCATGAAATGCAATAGCTGGAAATAAAACTGGTCACGCCGCGCATCAGCATCAGGCCAATAACGACCAGAGGCATCCAGACCAAAACACGACTATCAGTTTTACCAAAACCATCATCCAAAAGCGGCTTGAGCAAGGACAACATCAACGTGTCCCCGGCTGCGTTTAAAATCAACGCAATGGCTGCCACTATCAGCCCGGTTTTAAAAGGAGTGATCATCGGCCAGAGGCGACGGAATGTCTGCCAAGTGGAGAGATCTTTATCATTCATCATGCAGATACCAGCATCGGAAGAAATAGCGGCCCATTCTACTCATTATCACCCTCTACGCCAAACCGCTGATGGTACCAACGAGGCATTAATTGTTCACGAAACCCTTTAATTTGCCAGTTATTGTCGAAAAATAGCACACTCAACTGCCCTGAGTGCGCCGTATCTCGCCACGCAATGTTGTTTTGACGGTAACGTTGAATGATTTTTTCCGCCGGTAGCCGCCAGGCGTTATAGCGCGAAGCAGACGCAACAGCCAGTTGCGGAGCCACCGCTCGCAAAAACGCTGGGAATGAGGAGGTCTTGCTACCATGATGTGGCACTTGCAAAATAGTAGCAGGCAAAGAAGAACGTTGTTTGAGTAATTCCTGTTCCCCACGCAGTTCCAGATCGCCAGTTAGCAGAATGCTGTATTTGCCATCATCGACCCGAACAATGCAGGAATCGTCATTATTCGCATGCTTTTTCTGCTGCGGTGGCCACAGCACCTGAAAAAGTAACCCATTCCACTGCCAGCGCTGCCCTTGGATACAAGATAAATGACCCTGATGGATTAATGGCGAGCGGACGCTGGCGCGCGGGAATGTAGTCTGTAATACCGATAACCCACCCCTATGATCCTGATGACTGTGGCTAATAATGATCTGCTCCACAAGAATCTGTCGCCAGCGCAGATAAGGCAGAATAAAGCGTTCTGCCGCGCTGGTTTTCTCCCACGCATCTCCGCTGTCATAAATAACAGCCTTGCCTCCACGCTCAATGAGCACAGCCAAGCCATGGCCAACATCAATCATATCTACCCGCCAGCGATAATCTGATTGCCGCTCACGCCACAAGAGGCCGCACAGCAACACGGCCACGCACCCCACAGGAAAACGGTTCCACCAGTAAAAACGCCAACAGGCAACCGTCAACCAGCCGATGGCGCTGAACTGCATCAACGTAGCCCCCACTTGCACCCACCCGCTCTGCAACCAGGGTAGAGGCCAGAGTGCCCAATCGATAGTGATATCAGCCAACCACCATAAAAAGGCGCTCAGTACTGGAATAAAACTAAACATCAAGGCCAGCAGAATCAGTGGAACAGACAGTAAGGAAATAATCGGCACAGCCCACAAATTGGCTGGCAGCGAAGTCCAGGTGGCACCGTGAAAAAGGCCGAACTGTAACGGCAACAGCAGCAGCGTCATACCTAATTGAATATGCAGCCAACGCAGCGGTGCCCAAAACCAAGGTGAATTAAAACGCTGAGGCAAAGGTGCCCATTCGAACCAGAAAACCAACGCCGCAACCGCCAGCACGGAAAGCCAGAAACTGTCTGATAACACCGCCAGAGGATCGCTTAACAAAATCAGACAAATACACCACAGCAATATTTGCCAAGAAGAACAGGTTACACCACGCAGGCGCAGCACCAGCCATAAAGATAGTGCGATAGCCGTACGCAGTGCTGGGGGCTGTGCCCCGGCTAACCAAACATAGATCAGCATAGCAACCCAGCTAATCAGTAAAGGCAGGCGATAGCCGATATTGTGCGCGAGGAGTGGGTACTGTACCAAACGTACCAAACTCCACAGCAGGATTGCAGACATGGAAATATGCAGGCCAGAAATCGCCATTAAATGTGCGATCCCGGTTTTAATAAACAGATCGCGGGTTTCATGGCTGATTAATGCCCGCTCGCCAAACGCCAGAGCCAGTAAAATATCGCGATGTGGCAATGCACCTATTTGCTCATCTGCCCGGCTGATAACCTGCTGCCGCCAGCCACAACGCCCATTGATGAGCTTTGCCGACTTAATATAGCCGCTGAGCGGTTGCCTGTTAGCAAAAGCCCAGCGCTGGCTATCAAATCCCCCCTCATTCAAGCTGCTGTGTATCGGCCGAAATCGTACCTTCATTGCTAACCGCTGGCCTGCACACAGGGTTTCTCCCTGCCAATTGGCGGTAAAAAAGAGCGCAGGGAATAATATGCTTCCTTTAACCTGCTCAATGCGTAAGAGCACTTTCGGCATTCCCATCCCTTCCAGCTTTACGCTATTTACCGAGGCGACAATCTCAACATCTTTGCTGGCCGCCAGCAGCGTCATTTGCTTTACCATGCCATTGGCGCTGAAAGCAGCAAAAACAAACCCGAGCAATAGCCAAGCAAGCCACTGACACCACTGCCGCTGCGTTTGCCGCCACAGCAACAATGCCAGAACAGCGAGTGCGATCAGCAGCTGCGAAGACGGCAACTGCGGTAAAAAAAGCAGAGGCAACATCCCCAGTACCAACGCTATTGCTGCAATATCAATTGAAATCCTGATAGCTATCCCCATTCGCCAGCGTAGCCCTAGGCTAGAGGTTAATTATTTGGGGAATAACCGCCAGCAGCAGATATCAAGGCGTGGAAACAGCACGTAATTTATTGCTTTCAAGCATTGCATTTACAAGTTTGCTCGATGTTAGATCGCAATTTGGGTGAACCAGGGAGAGGGGAAATAAGGGGGATACCATAAAAAAAACGGCACCCTTAAGGCACCGTTTCATATTCTTTACAAGCAACAACGCTATGGGCGGTCAGAGACTAACCATAGATATTGGCGCGGTCACGCAACTCTTTACCTGGTTTGAAGTGAGGAACGTACTTACCGTCCAACTCAACTTTGTCACCCGTTTTAGGGTTACGACCAACGCGCGGAGCACGGTAGTGAAGAGAAAAACTGCCGAATCCGCGGATCTCAATGCGTTCACCCTCGGCTAACGTAGCAGCCATGTGTTCAAGCATCTCTTTCACGGCATCCTCAACGGCTTTCGCCGGAATATGAGATTGCTGGCCAGCAAGTCTTTCAATAAGTTCAGACTTGGTCATAGTACCTCCAAGCTTTGCAGCTAAACTACCGTATCGGGGCGGCCAGAAACCGCCCCCCGTCATTACTCGCCTTTAGCCGCTTTGAAAGCTTCAGCCATAGCGTTAGAGAAGTTGCTTTCTTCCGGTTTGCTGTTGTTAACCGTAGCAATAGCATCTTTCTCGTCAGCTTCGTCCTTCGCACGTACGGACAGGCTTACAACGCGGTTCTTACGGTCAACACCGGTGAACTTAGCTTCAACTTCATCACCAACGTTCAGAACCAGAGTTGCATCTTCAATGCGGTCGCGAGAGGCTTCAGATGCACGCAGGTAACCTTCTACGCCGCCTGCTAATTCAACTGTAGCACCTTTGGCGTCAACTGCAGTGACTTTACCCGTAACAATAGTACCTTTCTTGTTCATAGACAGGTAGTTATTGAACGGATCTTCAGCCAGTTGCTTCACGCCCAGGGAGATACGCTCGCGCTCTGCGTCAACCTGCAGAACAACCGCTGCGATTTCGTCGCCTTTCTTGTATTCACGCACTGCTTCTTCGCCTGCAACGTTCCAGGAGATGTCAGACAGGTGAACCAGGCCGTCGATGCCGCCGTCCAGGCCGATGAAGATACCGAAGTCAGTGATAGACTTGATTTTACCTTCAACGCGGTCGCCCTTGTTGTGGGTTTCTGCAAACTGCTGCCATGGGTTGTTTTTGCACTGCTTCAGACCCAGGGAAATACGACGACGTTCTTCATCGATGTCCAGAACCATCACTTCCACTACATCGCCCACGTTAACAACTTTGGACGGATGGATGTTTTTGTTGGTCCAATCCATTTCAGAAACGTGTACCAGACCTTCAACGCCTTCTTCGATTTCTACGAAGCAGCCGTAATCAGTCAGGTTGGTTACACGACCAGTCAGCTTGGTGCCTTCTGGGTAACGTTTAGCGATAGCAACCCATGGATCTTCGCCCAGTTGCTTCAGGCCCAGAGAAACACGAGTACGCTCGCGGTCGAACTTCAGCACTTTAACAGTGATTTCGTCGCCCACATTGACGATTTCGCTTGGATGCTTAACGCGTTTCCAAGCCATGTCAGTGATGTGCAGCAGGCCGTCAACGCCGCCCAGATCAACGAATGCACCGTAGTCAGTGAGGTTCTTAACGATACCTTTAACTTCCATGCCTTCCTGCAGGTTTTCCAGCAGTTGATCGCGCTCTGCGCTGTTCTCGGACTCGATGACTGCACGACGAGAAACAACAACGTTGTTGCGCTTCTGATCCAGCTTGATGACTTTGAACTCAAGCTCTTTGCCTTCCAGGTGCAGAGTGTCGCGAACCGGACGCACGTCAACCAGTGAACCTGGCAGGAACGCACGAATACCGTTCAGCTCTACAGTGAAGCCACCCTTCACTTTGCCGTTGATGATACCGACGACAGTTTCAGCTTCTTCGTAAGCTTTTTCCAGCGTGATCCAAGCTTCGTGACGCTTAGCCTTCTCACGGGACAGCAGAGTTTCACCGAAGCCATCTTCAACAGCGTCCAGCGCAACGTCAACTTCGTCACCCACCTGGATTTCCAGTTCGCCCTGTGCGTTTTTGAATTGCTCAGCCGGAATGGCAGATTCAGATTTCAGACCGGCGTCAACCAGTACGACATCTTTATCGATAGCAACAACAACGCCACGAACGATGGAACCCGGACGGGTTTCGATTGTTTTCAGGGATTCTTCAAAGAGTTGAGCGAAAGATTCAGTCATGTTGTTAATCTTCAGGGTTCTTTAGTTTAACGTCCATTTAGCATCCCGCCGAATGGGGTTGTTTCACATACCCCGCCATTGGCTCCATGCCGACAGGGTTTAGGTTACAGGGGCAAAATTTTACCCGATATATTCAGATACTGCTATGCAATGCGATGACAAATAGGACAAAAAAATAATAACGCCGCCGCGCTTATTGCTGCGGCAACGCTAAAACTTCATGTGCATATGCCAACGCCCGCTGGATGACTTCGTCGATCGACATGCTGGTAGAGTCCAGCACCAGAGCATCGAGAGCAGGCACCAGTGGCGCAATAGCCCGATTACGGTCACGGTCATCCCGTTCCTTTATCTCGGCTAAAAGACGTTCAAAGTTAACATTAAAGCCCTTTTCCTGCAACTGTAGCATGCGGCGATGCGCACGCTCCTCAGCGCTGGCGTCAAGGAAAATTTTAACGGGAGCATCAGGGAACACCACAGTCCCCATATCTCGGCCATCAGCAATCAGGCCCGGCATGTCGCGGAATGCACGCTGGCGACGCAGCAAGGCCTCACGTACGCGAGGAAAGGCCGCCGCCTGCGAAGCCGTGTTACCGACCGTTTCGGTACGGATTTCATTGCTGACATCCTCACCTTCCAAAATAACCTGCAGCTTGCCATCCAGAGCCACAAAACGGACGTCGAGATGTGCGGCTAAGGGAACCAGCGCCTCTTCAGAGGTGATATCCACCTGATGATGCAGCGCTGCTAGAGCCAAAACACGGTAAATCGCGCCAGAATCCAGCAAACGCCAACCAAGGGACTCGGCCAGTGCTTTGCACAGCGTGCCTTTACCTGCACCACTGGGCCCATCAACGGTTATCACCGGGGCTATAGCCGTCATTTCTCTCTCCTTCAGGTAGAAAACCTCTTCGGGATGCGCCTGCCAGTGGCAGAGGGTAAAACATCCCTGCTATCTGCCCACTCAAGGGCGGATTCGGTGGCGTATTATACGCGTGTAGACAATTTACTGTTACCCCAGAACGGTCTGGTTGTTGAAAATAAGGCCACTCAGGCGCAGAAAACAGATCATATGCAGTCGCGGAAACCCACACCGCCACGGGCTTATAGCAAGCCCCCTCCGAATCTGGAGCGTTTCAGTGGCGTGTTTCCTGGCCCAAGAAAACAGAAAGCCCCGAGGTTTTTCGGGACTTCTTCATTATTACGCCAGCAGATTTGATTGACGAAAGTCACTAAGAACTCATTAGCAAAAGAGTACAGAAAAGCGAAACAGTTACGTTATGTATTGAAAAGCAGCACCCTGAGTAACTTTGAGCATCTTTTTTTGATATTAATACGCCTTCCTTTGTACAGATACTTGTTACCTGGGCTAAGGTAATTTCTTCGCCTCCTGTCAACTTCAAAAGCGATGGATACATATACAACAGCCATCAATATTCCTACAATCCCTATAAACGTCATCACCTACCTCCTGATATTCTCTCTCCCTTATAGTAAACATTAATAACGTTAATAATTTAATATCGACCACAAAAAAGAATAAGCAAAAAACACAACAAAAACAAATAAATAAAACAAAAACAAGAAATAAAAAGAAACAAAAGCAATTAAAAAAAGATTAATGATCTTAAAATTTAATAAAAATAGCATTTTCATCTTATTTTTTTATTATTAAAAATAATAATAGCGAGATTGGTATTCCATCAATCAATGAAAAAGCTAATGTCTAATATTTATCTTATGTAAAATTTATATTCATACTGAACATTTTTTGAAAAAAACATCTGGAATATCTATAGATACGGCAGCATTGTAGTGGCCATCGTCAAACACAACGCACAAAAAAGGCCCAATCATGGGCCTTGAACACCACGTTTTCAGCACTTAAGCCAACTGACTGATGCGTGCAAATTGTTCAAAATAATCTGGGAACGTTTTCGCCGTACACTTCGGATCAAGGATAGTGACTGGCGTATCGGACAAGGCGACCAGAGAAAAACACATTGCCATTCGGTGATCGTTATAGGTACCGATCTCAGCGAACTGCAATTTGCTCGGTGGCACAACGTGAATGTAATCTTCGCCCTCTTCTACTTCGGCACCGACTTTACGCAACTCGGTGGCCATCGCCGCCAAACGATCGGTTTCTTTCACCCGCCAATTGTAGATATTGCGGATGGTGGTTGGCCCAGAGGCAAACAGTGCGGTAGTGGCAATAGTCATCGCCGCATCCGGAATATGGTTCATGTCCATATCAATGCCGTGCAATTCGCCGCGGCTGCATTCGATAAAATCATCGCCCCAGGTCACGTGCGCGCCCATTTTTTCCAACACGTCAGCAAACTTGGTGTCACCCTGTACGCTTTTTTTACCGATACCCGTTACACGTACTTTACCGCCCTTAATTGCGGCCGCTGCCAGGAAATAAGAGGCAGAAGAAGCGTCCCCTTCCACCAGATAATCCCCCGGCGAACGGTAGGTCTGCTGACCACGAATATGGAACACGCGATAATTGTCATGCGTCACTTCAACACCGAAGGTTTTCATCAGATGCAGCGTGATATCGATATAAGGCTTGGAAACCAGCTCACCTTTAATATGGATAGCGGTATCCTGCTGGGCCAAAGGTGCCATCATCAGTAATGCGGTCAGGAACTGGCTGGAAACGCTGCCATCAACGCTAACGTCACCACCGCAGAAACCACCGTGCAGGCGCACCGGCGGGTAGTCGGTCTGTTCTAGGTAGTCGATCTGGGCTCCCCCCTGGCGTAACGCATCCACCAGATGGCCGATCGGGCGCTCTTTCATGCGCGGTTCACCGGTCAATACCACATCACCGGCGCCCAAACACAGCGCTGCCGCCAGAGGGCGCATTGCCGTACCCGCATTGCCGAGGAACAACTCCAAAGGCTGCTTGGCCACCAGCGGACCAGCCACACCTTCAACGCTGCAGGTTGTACGATCGTCAGACAGTTGATAACTGACCCCTAACGCCTGTAAGGCATTCAACATATGGCGCACATCATCACTATCCAGCAGATTGGTAAGCCGGGTCGTCCCCTGGGCCAACGCAGCCAGCAGCAGAGCACGATTAGAAACGCTCTTGGAGCCGGGTAAATTGACGGTGCCATCGATCAAAGCCACCGGTTGTAACGTCAGGGAATCCACCATGTGAATAAAATTCTCCAGAATCTGATAAACGAAACGGCTCCGGGGATAAGGCCGGAGCCGCTTGAAGCAACTGAGTGACATGTTACCTGCTCAACGCAGGCAACGGCAATCAGCCATGGCGACGTTCAAAGTCGACCATAAAATCGGTCAGGGTTTTCACCCCAATCAACGGCATTGCATTGTAGATAGACGCACGCATCCCCCCCACCACACGGTGCCCCTTCAGGGCCTGCAGGCCAATGGCTTCTGCTTCGCTGAGGAAGACTTTGTCCAGCGCCGGATCGGCAAGCTGGAACGGCACGTTCATCCAAGAACGGTTGGCGAGCGCGACTTGGCTGCGGTAAAAATCGGATTTATCAATGGTGGAATACAGCAGTTCGGCTTTCGCCTGATTGCGTTTTTGCATTTCCACCAGGCCACCTTGCTCTTTCAGCCATTTGAAAACCAGGCCGGAAAGATACCAGGCAAAGGTTGGTGGAGTATTGAACATTGAGCCATTCTCTGCCAGCACGGTGTAGTCGAGGATCGAAGGCACTTCGCGGCGTGCTTTACCCAGCAGATCATCACGCACGATCACCAGCGTCAAACCTGCAGGGCCGATGTTTTTCTGCGCGCCTGCGTAGATCATGCCAAAACGGCTGACATCTATCGGGCGAGAAAGGATGGTCGAGGAGTAATCGCCAATAACAACTTTATCGCCGAAATCGGGCATTTCATCGATCGCCACGCCGTCGATGGTTTCATTCGGGCAATAGTGCACATATGCCGCATTATCGCTCAACTGCCACTCTTTCATCGGCTTGATGCCGTTTAAACCATCCACGGTAGTTTTTACATCGATCGCCTTCGGCTTACAGTATTTCTCCGCTTCGAGAATAGCACTGTGCGCCCAATAGCCACCGTCAATATAATCAGCGGTGGTATGATCACCCAGCAGGTTCAGCGGCAGCGCGGCGAATTGTGCACGGGCACCACCGTGGCAGAACAGCACTTTATAATTGGCGGGTACTTTCAGCAGATCGCGCAGATCCTGTTCGGACTGTTCGGCA
This sequence comes from Serratia sp. MMO-28, assembly GCF_037199905.1. NCBI lineage: Bacteria > Pseudomonadati > Pseudomonadota > Gammaproteobacteria > Enterobacterales > Yersiniaceae > Serratia > Serratia sp. MMO-28. The sequence goes on along the minus strand of NZ_JBBCVB010000021.1, from coordinate 29,576 downwards.
ACTGCAATGAATTCTTTACTACGATGGCTGATTTCCATCACTGAAGTCCCCAGGCCGTGCCAGTTACACAGTTCCTGTTCTGCACGACGCAACACTTCAACCGGCAGCATCGCCGGGCCAGAGCTAAAATTATAAACCTGAGTCATTTCCCCTCACCACATTCACTGTTCGCCGCAGAGATCGGCCTGTCGAAATACGCCCGAAGTTAACGTTAATGTTAACCAACCCCATCGGTTTTATCACTCACGTAACGCTCCTGCAATGCTTATTCGCCCAATAGCGGGAAACGGCTTGGAGCATCAGTAACAGGCTCTGCCAATCCAGGGTTTCTTTCTGTGATAAAACACTGAGATACGGGCTGTTCACCTGGGTTAACGTGAGGTTTTATGCTGAATTATGGGGGCTTCAGGCCCCCATTGGTAAACAGTCATCAATACTGATTAAACATCGCCTGGATCTGTTTGGCGTCTTTGGTTTGCGTAAGAGCCAGTTGCAGCAAAATTCTCGCTTTTTGCGGATTCAGCGTGCCTGAAGCCACAAAACCGAATTTGACATCATCCACTTCCGCATCTTCGGTTGTAGAGCCGGTTGGAACACGGGAAGAACGCACTACCGCCACCCCTTGCTGCGCAGCCGTAGCCAGCGTATCAAACACGGTTTTGTACAGATTGCCATTGCCGACACCGGCGCTGACGATGCCCTGGTACCCTTCCGCGATCAACGCTTTGGCTGGCGCATCTGAAGCGTTGGCGTAGTTATAGATGATGCCGACTTTTGGCAGTTCGTTCATTTTACTGACGTCGAACGGCGTCTCCGTGGTGTGTTTACGCTGCGGTGAACGTTGATAATCCACCTTACCGTTATGGATGTACCCCAACGGGCCAAAGTTCGGTGACTGGAAGGTTTGCACAGCGGTCGTGTTAGTTTTGGTCACATCGCGGCCATCCAGCACGGTGTCATTCATGGCCACCAGCACACCACGCTTGGCCGACTGCGGGTCTGCGGCCACCACAACGGCATTGTACAGATTGAACGGGCCATCGGCGCTCATGGCGGTTGCCGGGCGCATAGCACCGACAATCACCACCGGCTTGTCACATTTGACCGTCAGATCGAGGAAATAGGCGGTTTCTTCCAGCGTATCGGTGCCATGCGTGATCACGAAGCCGTCGGTTTTGCCACAATCGGCATTAATTTTCTTTACCAGCTTGAGCCATACGTCATCATTCATATCCTGCGAGCCAATATTCACCACCTGCTCGCCCTGCACATTAGCCACATTTTTCAGCTCTGGCACCGCCTTGACCAAGGCTTCTACCCCCAATTTACCGGCAGTATAGTTAGACTGCGTGGCTGATTCCCCTCCACCCGCGATAGTGCCACCGGTCGCCAGCAGCGTGATCGAGGGTAAAGCCAAGGCGGAACCGCTCGCCCCGGCAAGCAGAAGTGCCAGTACACTGAGTTTCACTGATTTCATTACGTTTCTCCACGATTGATAACTTGCTGAATTATGGACTTTATCCCTGTAAAAACTGTGATATTTGCACAACTTTAGGAATACGTGGAGCTTAAAGGGAAAACCCCGTATCATTGCGCGTTTTTAGTACGCCCAAATAAGTGAAGACAATGACGCAAACTTTTATTCCTGGCAAAGATGCTGCGCTGGAAGACTCCATCGCCCGTTTTCAGCAGAAATTAACCGACCTGGGGTTCAATATCGAAGAGGCCTCCTGGCTGAATCCGGTCCCGCACGTCTGGTCGGTGCATATTCGCGATCGCGATTGCCCGCTGTGCTTTACCAACGGTAAAGGTGCCAGCAAAAAAGCGGCGTTGGCATCTGCGCTGGGTGAATATTTCGAGCGCCTGTCCACCAACTATTTCTTTGCCGATTTCTATCTGGGTAAACAGATTGCCGAAGGCGACTTTGTACACTATCCGAACGAGAAATGGTTCCCGATCCCGGCAGACAACAGCTTGCCACAGGGGATCCTCGATGAACGTCTGCACGCCTTCTATGATCCGGAACAAGAGTTGAGCGCCAGCGATCTCATCGATCTGCAATCGGGTAACGGTGAGCGTGGCATCTGTGCCCTGCCGTTCTCCCGGCAGTCTGACCAGCAAACCGTTTATATTCCGATGAATATCATTGGCAACCTGTATGTGTCCAACGGTATGTCCGCCGGTAACACCGCTAACGAAGCGCGGGTGCAAGGCCTTTCTGAGGTATTTGAACGTTATGTGAAAAACCGCATCATTGCCGAATCCATCAGCCTGCCGGAGATCCCGGCCGACGTGCTGAACCGCTACCCCGGCGTGGTTGAAGCTATCGCCAAACTGGAAGCCGAAGGTTTCCCGATCCTCTCTTACGATGCCTCATTGGGCGGCAATTATCCGGTGATCTGCGTGGTGCTGTTCAATCCGGCCAACGGCACCTGTTTTGCCTCGTTCGGTGCTCACCCTGATTTCGGCGTAGCGCTGGAACGCACCGTGACGGAACTGCTGCAAGGCCGTAGCCTGAAAGATCTGGACGTGTTTACCGCGCCCACCTTCGATGATGAAGAAGTGGCTGAACATGCCAACCTAGAAACCCACTTCATCGATTCCAGTGGTCTGATCTCCTGGGACATGTTCAAACAGGATGCCGACTACCCGTTTGTGGACTGGAGCTTCAGCGGCAGCACGCAGGAAGAGTTCGCTACCTTGATGAGCATCTTCGATAAAGAAGGCGCTGAAGTGTACATCGCAGATTACGAGCACTTGGACGTTTATGCCTGCCGCATCATCGTACCGGGGATGTCGGATATTTATCCGGCAGAAGATCTGCTGTTGGCCAATAACAGCATGGGCGCACACCTGCGCGAAACGCTGCTGCAGTTGCCAGGTAGCGAATGGGAGCCTGAAGCGTATCTGGCGCTGATTCAGCAATTGGATGACGAAGGCCTGGATGATTTTACCCGCGTACGCGAACTGCTGGGTATCGCCTCTGGTAAAGATAACGCCTGGTATACCCTGCGCGTGGGTGAACTGAAGTCGATGCTGGCCTTGGCGGGTGGCGATCTCGAACAAGCGCTGATCTGGGCTGAATGGACGCAGGAGTTTAATGCATCGATCTTTACCCCAGAACGCAGCAACTACTATCGTTGTCTGCAAACGCTGCTGCTGTTGGCATTGGAACCAGAACGCGATCCGGCTCAATATCACACTGCGTTTGTGAAGATGTACGGCCAGGACGCGGTCGATGCCGCTTCGGCCGCGCTGAGCGGTGAAGAGCGCTTCAACGGTTTGTTTGCCATCGACGACGACTTGAAAGCGTTACCGGCTCATCAGGCACTGCTGGCAGCTTACGAAAAGCTGCAAAAAGCGAAGCGCCGCCACTGGGCATAAGATGTTAGCACGCCTTCATTTCCCGGTCAGTTTTGAGCGTTAATTACGCTGCATCACAGTTTATTGACTTCGCTTAATGGGCACTTTTCAGGGAATTGACATATACCCGTCATACTTCAAGTTGCTTGGGTGTTGGCTGCCTTCGTTCACCCCAGTCACTTACTTAAGTAAGCTCCTGGGGCTTCACTCCGTTGCCGCCTACAAGCAACTCGAATTATTTTGGGTATATAATTTTATGATTGTTACGTAAAGGTAAAATAATAATTAACCATAGATTAAGTGTTATTTATAAAAAATAGACAATAAATACAAAAAATTAACTCTGAAGCGGTGGTAAATCGTTATAGTTTCAAAATTTTTTGCAAAGATTAAAAATTATTTTCCTTTTATAAATCAATAAATTAATCGTATTAACCCTGTTAATTTTGCGGTTTTTTGCCCTTCTACTTCCCCGCGCCATGATCCAAGTCAATTTTTACCCTATACTGCTTTGCTAGTATCTCATTGCATTGTCTTAACCCTTAAAAGTGAGAGTTAGTGTGAGAGCTGACAACCCCTTCGATATGCTGTTACCTGCCGCAATGGCGAAAATCGCCGAAGATGCGGGGGTATATAAAGCCACCAAGCATCCGCTGAAGACCTTTTATTTGGCGATCACTGCCGGTGTGTTCATTTCTATCGCCTTTGTTTTCTATATCACCGCCACCACCGGCACCGCTGCCGTTCCTTTTGGCTTGGCCAAACTGGTGGGGGGGATTTGCTTCTCCATGGGGTTAATGCTGGTTGTGGTCTGCGGTGCAGACCTGTTCACTTCCACCGTACTGACCGTGGTTGCCAAAGCCAGTGGGCGCATCACCTGGCAGCAATTAGCGATCAACTGGCTGAATGTTTATGTTGGCAACCTGTTCGGCGCGCTGATTTTTGTCACCCTGATCTGGTTCTCTGGCCAATATATGGCAGCCAATGGCCTGTGGGGCCTGAATGTTTTGCAAACCGCCGACCATAAACTGCATCACACTTTTGTTGAAGCCGTATGCCTCGGCATTCTGGCTAACCTGATGGTCTGTCTGGCCGTCTGGATGAGCTACTCCGGCCGTAGTCTGATGGACAAGATGTTCGCCATGATCCTGCCGGTAGCCATGTTTGTTGCCAGCGGTTTCGAACACAGCATCGCCAATATGTTTATGATCCCTATGGGTATTGTGGTCAAACACTTTGCCGCGCCAGAGTTTTGGCAAGCCGTAGGGGTCGCTCCTGAGCAATTTGCTCATCTGACCGTAAGCAACTTCATCATCGACAACCTGATTCCCGTTACCATTGGCAACATCATTGGTGGTGGTCTGCTGGTTGGGTTGACTTATTGGGTAATTTATCTGCGTGATGGCGATCAGAAGCACTGATTCTGTTCGCTGGCGCGCGCCGGGTTTACAAAGAAATCCACATTAGAAGGTAGGTGTATAATGACCGAACTCAACGAGAAGTTAGCTAACGCTTGGCAAGGTTTCAGCGAAGGTGACTGGCAGAAAGAAGTCAACGTGCGTGACTTTATCCAGAAAAACTACACTCCTTACGAGGGTGATGAATCCTTCCTGGCTGGCGCAAGTCAGGCGACTACCACCCTGTGGGATAAGGTTATGGAAGGGATCAAACTGGAGAACCGCACCCATGCGCCAGTTGATTTCGATACCAACGTTGTATCTACCGTAACTTCTCATGATGCGGGCTATATCGATAAAGATCTGGAAACCATCGTCGGTTTGCAGACCGATGCCCCTCTGAAACGCGCACTGATCCCCTTCGGTGGCATCAAGATGGTTGAAGGTTCATGCAAAGTTTATGGCCGTGAACTGGATCCACAAATCAAAAAAGTGTTCACCGAATACCGTAAAACCCATAACCAGGGCGTATTCGATGTTTACACCAAAGACATCCTGAACTGCCGTAAATCTGGCGTGCTGACTGGCCTGCCAGATGCTTATGGCCGTGGCCGTATCATCGGTGACTACCGCCGCGTTGCGCTGTACGGCATCGACTTCCTGATGGCCGACAAGCTGAACCAGTTCAAATCGCTGCAGAGCCGTCTGGAAAAAGGCGAAGACCTGGAAATGACCATCCAGCTGCGCGAAGAGATTGCTGAACAACACCGCGCACTGGGCCAGATGAAAGAAATGGCGGCCAAATACGGCTATGACATTTCTGCTCCAGCGAAAACCGCACAAGAAGCCGTACAGTGGACCTACTTCGGCTATCTGGCCGCAGTGAAATCCCAGAACGGTGCCGCCATGTCCTTTGGCCGCGTATCCACCTTCCTGGATATCTTCATCGAGCGCGACATCAAGGCCGGTAAACTGAGCGAAGCACAGGCGCAGGAACTGATCGACCACCTGGTGATGAAACTGCGTATGGTGCGCTTCCTGCGTACCCCAGAATACGATGAGCTGTTCTCCGGCGACCCAATCTGGGCAACCGAATCCCTGGCAGGTATGGGCGTTGATGGCCGTACGCTGGTAACCAAAAATAGCTTCCGTTTCCTGAACACCCTGTACACCATGGGGCCGTCACCAGAACCAAACATGACCATTCTGTGGTCTGAAAAACTGCCGTTGAACTTCAAAAAGTTCGCTGCGAAAGTGTCTATTGATACCTCTTCCCTGCAGTATGAAAACGACGATCTGATGCGCCCAGACTTCAACAACGATGACTATGCCATCGCCTGTTGCGTCAGCCCAATGGTGGTCGGTAAGCAAATGCAGTTCTTCGGTGCGCGTGCCAACCTGGCAAAAACCATGTTGTACGCCATCAACGGCGGCGTTGATGAGAAACTGAAAATCCAGGTTGGCCCGAAAGAAGCGCCAATGATGGACGACGTGCTGGACTATGACAAAGTCATGGATCGCATGGACCACTTTATGGACTGGCTGGCCATGCAGTATGTGACCTCGCTGAATATCATTCACTACATGCATGACAAGTACAGCTATGAAGCTGCGCTGATGGCACTGCATGACCGTGACGTTTACCGCACCATGGCGTGTGGTATCGCTGGCCTGTCTGTGGCCGCCGACTCCCTGTCTGCCATCAAGTATGCCAAAGTCACCACCATTCGTGACGAAGACGGCCTGGCGGTCGACTTCAAGATCGAAGGCGAATATCCACAGTTCGGTAACAACGACTCGCGCGTTGATGACATCGCTTGCGATCTGGTAGAACGTTTCATGAAGAAAATTCAGAAACTGCGTACCTACCGTAATGCGGTGCCAACTCAGTCAGTGCTGACCATCACCTCAAACGTGGTTTATGGTAAGAAAACCGGTAACACCCCAGATGGCCGCCGTGCAGGTGCTCCATTCGGCCCGGGTGCTAACCCAATGCATGGCCGCGATCAGAAAGGGGCAGTTGCTTCCCTGACTTCCGTCGCCAAGCTGCCGTTTGCCTACGCGAAAGATGGTATCTCTTACACCTTCTCTATCGTGCCTAACGCGCTGGGTAAAGATGACGATGTACGTAAGGCCAACCTGGCAGGCCTGATGGACGGTTACTTCCACCACGAAGCCTCTATCGAGGGGGGTCAGCATCTGAACGTTAACGTGATGAACCGTGAAATGCTGCTGGACGCGATGGAACACCCTGAGAAATACCCGCAGTTGACCATCCGCGTTTCCGGTTATGCAGTGCGTTTCAACTCGCTGACGAAAGAACAGCAACAAGATGTGATTACCCGTACTTTCACTCAGACGATGTAATCCAGATTGCCAGTGGGCCGGGTCACCCCTGCCCACTGGAAACAGACCCAGGCCGGATATTCCGGCCTTTTTAATATCACGTTCGGCCTGACTCTGAGTGTGAGTCTGTTTTGCCAGATATCTCCCCCCATAACCTCAAGCGCATGCCGCTTGCTGACGGAAGGGGTATACTGATGGATATCTCGCAAAACAGTTATCCGGCGCAATAACTGGCCAACAGGAATCGTTTCACTCCGGTGCCGGGTTTGCCCTGTTGCCGCATCGCTGATCCCTGTCTGGCGGTTAGCAGCCTAATTTTAGACTGCGTTTGACAGTCACTATTGGAGAACCCCCCGCAATGTCGTTAAAAGGCCGCATCCACTCTTTCGAATCCTGTGGCACCGTTGATGGCCCTGGTATCCGCTTTATTGTTTTCTTCCAGGGTTGCCTGATGCGTTGCCTGTATTGCCATAACCGCGATACCTGGGATACGCACGGCGGGAAAGAAGTGACCGTAGAAGAACTGATGAAAGACACCGTCGCTTATCGTCATTTTATGAACGCTTCCGGCGGCGGTGTGACAGCCTCCGGCGGCGAGGCCATTTTACAGGCGGAGTTCGTCCGTGACTGGTTCCGCGCCTGCCACCAGGAAGGCATCAGCACCTGCCTGGACACCAACGGCTTTGTACGCCGTTACGACCCGGTGATCGATGAGCTTCTGGATGCTACCGATCTGGTGATGCTCGATCTGAAACAGATGAACGATGAAATACATCAGATTCTGGTGGGCGTTTCCAACCATCGCACGCTGGAGTTTGCCCGCTATCTGGCCAAGCGCAATCAACGTACCTGGATCCGTTACGTGGTCGTTCCAGGTTGGTCAGACGATGATCAATCCGCACATCTGCTCGGTGAGTTCACCAAAGAGATGAGCAATATCGAGAAGATCGAGTTGCTGCCTTACCATGAGTTAGGCAAGCATAAATGGGTAGCAATGGGGGAAGAGTACAAGCTCGATGGCGTCCATCCCCCCAAAGCCGACACCATGGATCGCGTGAAAGGGATCCTAGAAAGTTACGGCCATAAAGTGATCTATTAATCACCCTGAATTGCTACGTTCCTTTATGCAAAACCGTCAAACTCAGCGCCATGGCAACCCATGGCGATTTGGTTTGGTGTCACAGCTTACCACAGGGCAACTCCAGACGGTGCAGCGATTGTTTCCTATCCTGGCCGCGTAAGTCATAGCTCAGGAGACACTGTTCGTTGGCAGAATCCCCCCATTTCACCTGCAATTGCCCCTGCATCCCACTCGCACGAACATAGACCTGGTTCCCCTGGCCAACCAGGCCTACAACGGTGTTATTGCTGTCATAAACATTGCTGCCCAGCGGTAATCCGCCATTCGGCTCATCCCGTACCTTAATCAGCAACGCATAACCTTCCAGCGTGTTAAAACGCACTTTTACCACAGAGCCGGCATAAGGTGCCACACGCTGCTGGTTCTCGGTGAGTTCAGCACTCGCATTCTCGATGCCCTTGGCGTTCAGGCTGATATCGTTATAACGATAAGGTACCAATGAGGGGATGATGGCATAACCAAAGCGGTTCACTTTCGCTCCGGTTCCGTTCATCACCTCCGCCCCTTTGACTCCTTTAGCCTCGATGAGCCCAAAGGTATCCCCCAGATAAGGCCCGAATGTTACACCACCACCGTGCAGCACCACGGCACCACGAGCGCTGGCGCCACCTTGGGTATAATTCCTGCCTTGCGAAAAGCTACCCCCCAGCGTAACCACCGGCAGTTGCTTAGTCACGTTTACCCCGGCACTGGCTCCCTCACCGCCGGAATTGAAAGCGCCATTAACGGTATAACTCAGGCTCTGGTTTTCTCCAAGAGTACCGGCCAGTGCCGTCTGGTAATTCGTATTGCCACCGGTTTCATGGGTGACACCCGCAGAGATGAGCGGCGAACGTGACCCGGCTCCCCATGGGAAAGAGAGCGAAAACATAATGATGTTCTGCGTACGCCCGGTATTCACCTCGTCTTCTGCCACCACCCCTGTTGGAGTGCGCCCCGTCTGCTGTCGGCCAAGCGACAGGTTATAGCTAACACCTTTATAACTGTGCGAATACGCCATCTGGTATTGCGTATCTCGCCCACGGCCACCGTGGTAAGTGCTGGTTGAGCCGGAGAAATAGATCTGGCCATATTCCCCCAAACTCTGGCTAACAGTAGCAACCAGCTGATTACTCTGCTGATAGGTGTTGGATAACCATAACTCGTTGCTATCGTGAGCTTCGCGCAGGCCTAACACATCGCTCAGATCGCGGTAACCCTGGGTAGAATAACGGTAGCCCGCCAGCGCCAGCGTGGTGGCGGTGGGTGTGAAAGTGCGGCTGTAAGTCGCTCCGACGCGCCATCCATTAAGATTCTTTCCCCACATATCCGCCCGTGAATAGGTCGCATTCACCCCCAAGGCACCAAACCCGCTGGCCAGTACGGCCCCGCCCAGCAGCGCCTGATAGCCGTCAGAAATACGTACCCCTGTATTGGCCGTAATGGCATTGGTCACCCCGGCCTGATAGGTGAGATCGGTGAACAAGGCATCGCTGTTGCCGATATTGCGCACTTGTCCGGCAGAAAAACTCAGGCGCGCATGCCCAGGGCGCATCGAATCAGACACAGCAGAAAACGGCACGGTAAAAGAGGAGATGCGGCCATCGGCTTCTTGCACTTCCACCACCAGGTCGCCCTGGAAACTGGTGGGATACAGATCGTCGATAACAAATGCCCCAGGTGCCACCGTGGTCTGATAAATCTGCACACCCGACTGACGCACGCTGACTTTGGCCGTCGTCGCCGCCACGCCACGGATGGTGGGTGCGTAACCACGCTGCGATTCCGGCAGCATGCGCTCGTCAGTTTCCAACTGGATACCGCGAAAACCCAGGCTGCTGAACAGGCTGCCCGAGGTAAAGCTGTCACCCAGCGTTAATTGGCTGCCGATCGACGGCAACGGGCGCTGCACATAATTACGAATTGAGTTCCATTGGCTATTACTCGGGCTGGAGTTACTGTTGTAACGGGTAAAAGTGGATTGCTGACGAAACTGCCACAGCCCCAGATTAAGGCCAGAGTTAAGCCCAAAGTAAGTGGATTCCGTGGTATTACCGGAAGCCTGTGTCCGATAATAGTTGGTGTCGTAATTGACAAACGCCACGGTTTCACCGGCCGAGAGATCGCTGGCGGACACCGCGCCACGCGCCTGACGTTGCATCAAGGCTTGTGGAACAAACAGGTCAAGGCGCAGCCGGGCAAAATCGAAGCGGCTGGAGGCCCCGTCAACCCGCTCCTCTAAGCTCAGACACTGTGTTTCATCATCAGCCTTTGCTTTGATGGCGGACGGTAAAACCCCGTAATCAAGCAAGCTTTCCCGTGACAAACAGGCAGCAATCACACCGCGTTCCCCGGCGGCAAACGCCAGTGACTGCCGGGAAAGGAAATCACCGTTGATAAAGATATCAACCTGATAAGTACCGGGTTCTACGGCGTTAGCCTGGTTAAACCGCGCAATACTCTTTTGTTCCTTGGCGCTGCCAACCAGCATGCTGTCATCAAATTCAAACGCATTTTTGGTCGCATCTGCGTAAACCTGCGGAACAAGCAACCATAGCAACACCGCCAGCGCCTTTAAGCGCACAATGCTTACTGGTAGGCTGCCGGTCTCCACCATTCGCTGGCGATGGCCTGATACGTTTGAAGTGATGTTCATAAGCATTCTTTCAGTCCCTTACTGAGGGATACTGACTGCCAACGAATACAGCTTCCCGGTCAATTCAAACTGGCTTCGGCACGCGTATGTCCGCCATAGTCATTGACCAAAGTAAATGTCACTTTCTGTGCACCCGCAGGCGACGAAGCCCCTTTCTCTAATTTCCAGCTTGCCTGAGATTTTGGTGCCACCATATCCGCGTTGAATGGCACTTCTTTATTGCCCACCACAGCGGCAGCTTTAATAATGGATGCATAAAAAGGGGAATCATTTTTCGCCGTCAGCACCCATTGCCCAGCCTGCTGTTTCAGGGAAAAATGCAGTTGCTCGGCTATTTTTTCAGGCCCACCCACAAGCCCTTTAGGGCGATAGAAAATTTTTATCCGGTTACGCAGCACCACCAGCATCTGGTTTTCTGCTGAACCCGCCACATTTTTGGGCGGGATTTGTACGCTATTCAGGTAAAACACCGATTCGCGATCCTGCGGCAAATCCTTGCCGGTAAAGACCAGGCGGACGGACTGGCCGGTTTTGGGCTCAATACGGAATAAGGCTGGCACCACGACAAAGGGCCCATCCGCCTTGTCAGGCGTTGAGGCAGGATTGTTGATGTCTGACCACATCTGCATCACATACGGAATAGTGTCATTATTGGTGAGTTGGACAGTTTGCGATTGCGAGCCTGACGGATAAATCACCCGAGTATTGAGCATAACCACGCTGGCTAACGCCTGCTCAGAGATGAACAACAACAGAAGAGATAAAGCGCTAGTTATGATACCGGAACATTTGGTTTTCACACGAAACATCCTCGTTTAATGCCTTGACTGAATCCCCTCTCCATCGCCACAGGAGGGGGATGCCTTATTACTGATGAGACACAGAGTACTGCACGCTCTCCATCACAGAACTAACGATCCTGGTGTTATCGCTGTACCCGCGCTGGCAACAGTAGACCAAGCCAACCTCGTCACCATACGCACAGCTTTGTTCATTTTCCTACGCTGTATTTACCTTCAAATTCAGTATAGGCGAATTGTTTAATCCAGCGTTTCTCTTCACCCACGACAGCGTTAATAGGTTTTACTTTTGATTTCATTACCAGATTTTTTCTCAACCCAAAGGATATCAACTCTCTTTTAATAAGAAAAATCCCATCTTCACTATTTATACTCAACCCACTAGCACGGGCATATTCCAACCATCAGGATACTTTGATGCCATAGCACTATGGCACTCCGCACATCCTGAAAATGACTATAATTAAGGATTAAAATCTAAGGAAAATGCTTTAATGGCTTGATTTAATGATGAAAATCTAGGATGTCTACTGAGACAAGATAGCACCCCAAGATAATTCCCAGTAAAACACATGGAAGTCATCTTGAGGTGAACGAGAAAAGGCCCCTTATCTCACCGCCCCCTCACTAAAAAGAGCAGTGATTGAGCCGTGACAAGGCTTCGTTAACCGCGAAAATCTTGCCATTGACCCTGGGGATACCGAAGCTTTTTAGCCTGCTGGTATGTTTTTTCAGATACGCAGCCGCAGCGCTCTCGTCACTAAAGAGATAAATACCCCCCGCTTCACTGTTTTCCTGGTTCTCAGTCCAGTATTTCCAGATAAAACCGGGCTCGGCAGAAATCGAGCGCGCAAGTTCCTCCATCGCGGGATACATTGCCTCTCCCCATGGCCCTGAGTAGGGAAAATCGACTTGAAGAATGTAATACATCAGTAATCCTCCGGAAGCTTATCTAAACGAGATCAAGCAAACGGCTCCCCGTTTTGCCAGAATGTAGCTTTCCTCCCAGGCAACTCAGCATCATCTATCCAAGCAACAGCCACCTCTCCAAACGAGTAATAGGCTTTGTTGACAGGGTATTTGACGTTCTCCCTCATTAACCTGAAATCACAGAAACTATCCAGCCCGCATTGGACGGATAAATCGCACGAAATACGCTATCTCTTTGAAAAAATGGGCATCAACTATCGTAATGATGTCTTGTAAAGGCCTAAAGATACCAAGACAGTTTTTCGCGCTATGGCTTAGTGTAACCCGAAAAAACGTATTTTTAGCAAAGGCAATGCCGACTCAAAATAACCCACTAAGAAACATCTGCAACACCACCAATAAAATAGTTGCTCATTATCACTATCCCTTCCTCACTCAAATTAGGATGATTCTCAGGTTATCGCACTAGGAAAATACTTAGTGAAATATCCTGCCACATGAGACACATCGCTACTTTATCATTAAATTCATTTTTAAAAACATTAAATTAAGAATAAAAAACTTAAGATCCATCATTTAATAGTTAATGATTCCAATGTAAGCCGGGGTATGTAGAATATCTCTCGTCAACAACGGGCTAATCAGTAAACGCATTTAGCGCATTTTCATAGATTGCCTGGCTGACACATGGAGACAGTGTGATCAGAATGTTCTCAAGTAAATAATATAAGCTTCTTTTTTACTGCTTGTTGATTGCAAGAAACATCTGAGAATCAGGTCAATAAAAAACGTAGTGCTGTAAACACAGGAAACGGCGAAGTCAGTAAGTTTTTCGCCAACGACTTAACCTAAGGGAAATCTCTAACATGAAAATGAACAAAATCGCGATCGTTGCTGCCGGCCTGGTTTTATCCACCGCTGCACTGGCTGACAACACCATTAAGTTCCAGGGTGAAGTGGCCGATCAGACTTGTGATATCAGCATCAATGGCAACGCCTCAACACCACTGATCCTGCTGCCAACCGTTGCCGCTAGCTCACTGGCTACCACCGGTGCTAGTGCAGGCCAAACGCCGTTCACCATCAGCCTGACTGGTTGCGCCGCTTCTGTGGGCACCACCGCGATTAAAACCGTGTTCGTAGGTAACAACCTGACTGCAACCGGCAATATGGGTAACACCGGCACCGCTAAAAATGTGTCTCTGCAGTTGGTTGACCCTGCAGCACCAGCTACTCCGCTGGATTTGACTGGCCAAAACGGTGCTGCTGGCCTGTCGCTGGCTAACGGTGCAACTTCTGCATCTCACGATTTTGCCGTGCGCTACTTTGCTGAAGACGCCGCTGAAGCCGGTTCTGTACTGGGCAGCGTGCAATACGCCGTATCTTATCAGTAATGCCTGTTTCCCCTTCCACTGCGGTGGAAGGGGGATTCCGAGAGGATACTCCTGTGACGATCAAATATCCAGGGATCGTGCTTGGCGCGTTCTCCGCTTTTCTTATGGTGCTTTCTGCCCCTCTGACCGCCAGCGTAGTCATGCTCAACACCAGGATCATCTACCCAGCGGATGTACAATCACAAACGGTACAGCTCACCAATAATGACACTATTCCGTATGTGATGCAGATGTGGTCAGACATCAACAATCCTGCCTCAACGCCTGACAATGCGGATGGGCCCTTTGTCGTCGTGCCCGCACTGTTCCGTGTTGAGCCTAAAACCGGCCAATCGGTACGCTTGGTCTTTACCGGTAAGGATCTGCCGCAGGATCGTGAATCGGTGTTTTACCTGAACAGTGTGCAGATCCCACCGAAGAACGTGGCCAATAATGCAGAAAACCAGATGCTGGTGGTGCTGCGTAACCGGCTCAAAATTTTCTATCGCCCTAAGAATATTGTCGGTAGCCCAGATAAAGTCGCAGAACAACTTCGCTTCTCACTGAAACAGCAAGCCGGGCAATGGGTGTTGAACGTGGATAACGATTCCGGCTATCACGCTTCCGTTATCAAAGCAGTCGCCGTGGTGGGCGATAAAGAAATACCGTTCAAAACGGAGATGATTGCACCAAAATCTCAGGCAAGCTGGAAGTTGGAAAAAAATACCCAGTCCCCTGCAGGTGCACAGAAGATTAAATTTACGCTGATCAACGATTACGGTGGCCATACCAACCAAGAAAGCCGTCTGAACTGATCGACCGTATTCATTTGCAGTACCAGGATTTCGCGTTTTAGGGACTAAAGGAATGCACGCAAAAATAACCATTTCCCCACGCTATTCCGATATTCGCCAAAGGAAGGCAGTGTTGGTCAATTCGCCGATAAACGGGGCTCGCCTCAAGCCATTGGCGCTCTTGTTGGGGTTACTGATCCCGCAAGCCTTCGCCGCCACGACCAACGGTCAATTTGAATTCGATGACAGCATGCTGGTCGGCAGCGCCAAAGAACAGAAAAGCATCGCCCGTTTTAATCAGGCGAATGCTATCGAACCCGGCACTTATCAAGTTGATATCTTTATCAACGGTGATTTCTTTAGCCGCAAATCACTGGTGTTCGCCGCCGGAGAGCAAGGGCATGTCTCCGCCTGTCTGTCACGCGAGATGTTGCTTGACGCCGGTATTTTACCCAGTGCGATAAAAACCAAGGCCGATGAGGCCGCCAATTGCCTGAGTCTGGAACAACAGGTTGATGGGGCTTCAAGCCGTTTTGATTTTGCCCGTCTACGCCTCGAACTCTCCGTTCCGCAGCTCTTGATGAAGCGTGAAGCGCGCGGCTCCGTGCCGCTCAGCGATCTCTCGGCCGGTGAAACCGTGGCATTTGCCAACTACGACACCAACTATTACCGAACCAGAGCGTCGGGTAACACCACAGACTCCACCTTTTTAGGCCTGAATTCAGGTCTCAACCTGGCCTGTGGCAACTGCGCCAACAGTCGAGCTTTACCCGGTATAACAGCGACCAAGGCACCAGCAGCAGCCAATGGAACTCGATACGTACCTATGTACAACGCCCACTGCCATCAGTCAGGGGGCAGTTAACGCTGGGTGAAAGTTTCACCTCAGGCAGCTTGTTCAGCAGCCTGGGCTTTCGCGGTATCTTGTTTGAAACTGACGATCGTATGTTGCCAGAGTCGCAGCGTGGTTATGCACCTACCATTCGTGGCGTGGCATCCACCACCGCCAAGGTCAGCGTGCGCCAGTCGGGCGTACAGATTTATCAGACCACCGTCGCCCCCGGTGCGTTCATCATTGATGATCTATATCCCACCAGTTTCCAGGGCGACCTGGTGGTGGAAGTGCAGGAAGCCGACGGCCGCGTTTCTTCCTTTACCGTACCGTTCTCTGCCGTTCCAGACTCGATGCGGCCTGGGCATTCGAACCTGGGCATCGCTGCCGGGCAGGTGCGCAACATTGGTAACAGCAATGCAGCCTTTGCCGATTTGACCTATCAGGCTGGCTTAACCAATGCCATCACCGCCAATTCGGGTATCCGCGTTTCTGACGGCTATCAGGCGTTACTCGGTGGGGCGGTATTCAGCAGTCGGCTTGGGGCGGTGGGCGTTAATGCGGTGTATTCACGGGCAGACATGTGGGGTGATACGCTTGACGGCTGGCGTCTGGGCACCACGTACAGCCGTACCTTTACCCCAACGGCAACCACGCTGGCGCTGGCAGGTTACCGTTATTCTACCCAGGGCTATCGCGATTTGAGCGACGTTTTGGGGTTACGCGATGCGTATGATAACAATAACGTCTGGTCATCCAGCACTTACCAGCAAAGCAACCAGTTTGTCGCTACCGTCAGCCAAAGCCTGGGGGAGTATGGCCAGCTCTATTTCTCCGGCTCAACCAGCAGCTACCGCGGTGGCCGTGGGCGAGATACTCAGTATCAGATGGCCTATTCGAACAGTTATAAAAATATCAGCTATAACCTGTCGCTCAGCCGCCAGCAGACGGGCAGCATACGCTCGGGTGTCCAGTCGGCGGGAGATACCACCAACGGCAGTTCACAGAATGTTGTCATGTTCTCGGTATCCATTCCGTTAGGTGCCGGTTCACGCTCGCCGCTCCTGTCGTCTGGTGTAAGCCACACCAATGGTAAGAACGGCAATACCAACTACCAGAGCGCATTAGCCGGGACTCTCGGGGAAGACCAAAGCTTAAGCTATACTGTTAATGGTGCTTTCGACTCCAGTGGTTCAGGGGCCAGCTTTGGTACCAACGTGACCAAACAGACGTCGCTGGCTACCTTCGGTGGCAGCTTCTCACAAGGCAGGAGTTATACCCAAGGTGGCGCCAGCGTACGTGGTGCCGCGGTGTTGCACAGTGGCGGCGTCACATTGGGCCCTTATCTGGGCGATACCTTTGCCCTGGTTGAAGCCGATGGCGTTAAAGGCGCGGAAGTCATTAACGGTATGGGAGCAAAAATCAATAATTCCGGTTATGCCATTGTCCCCTCACTGGTACCTTATCGTTACAACGATATCAGCCTCGATGCCAAGGGGATCGAAAACGCCAGTGCCGAACTCACCGAGAACCAGCAGCGCATAGCGCCTTATGCCGGTTCGGTAGTCAAAGTCCGCTTCAAAACGCTGGAAGGCTATGCTTTGCTGATCAAGCTGTTGGGCACACAAAGTGGCAATCTGCCGTTGGGCAGCAACGTGTATGACAGCAATAACACCGTTATCGGTCTAGTGGGCCAAGGCAACCAGATTTATGCCCGCGCTTCAGGCAAGCAAGGAACATTGCAGGTGAAGTGGGGTGAGTCTGCCAGCGAGCAATGCACGCTGAATTACGATTTACGCGGTCAGGACATGACGCAGTCATTGTATCGTCTGGAGTTACCATGCAACAGCCACTGATGCTCAACGCACAACGTGAGATAACAACCATGAGCAAAACTTTTTCTGCTGCATTGCTGGCGTTGGCGGGTGTCACGCTGGCAACGCCCAGTTGGGCGTCATGTTACAGAATCACTACGATCACCAATACACCCAGCTCAAACTATTATACTGAAGCAGGCAAAGGTACTGCAGCTGCCTGGAGTGGAGCAGGCGACACGACAGGTTCCGCAGGCACCTTACCAACAGTGGTCAACATCAACAACACCACCTTCCAGCCAAATGGCACCTTGATTGCCAGCGGTATCGTCAGCTTCCTCCAAGCTGGCTCCGCAACCTATACCCCTGACCAGATTCTGTTCCGCTGTACCGCTGATGAAGCAGGTAAGCTGTATGAATATTACGCGACCAACGGTGACTCAGCTTACGCGGGGAATTACGAGGTCGGGGCTGCCTATGGTTTACCAGAGTCTTACCGGACTTATATCAACGGCATGGCCCTGCGGGCAACCAATCTGGTCACGGGCGAATACTACTCCCGCTACTGGAAGGCCCGCCCGTTGACCAATCTGGATACAGATTCGCAAGGGTGGATATTAGTCAAGGCCAAGAATTTCAGCGATACCAAGGTAGAATTATTCAGACTGACCAACGCTAATGGCCCGCGGACAACTGCAGGGATTTACCCAGAGGCACAGCCTGCCACCTACATCGCTTTTAAAAGCAGTACCAACGCGCCGAATCTCACTGTTGGTGCAGATTCGGCCTATTACTTCAACGGCTGGGCCGATCAATGGCCAGGTGCGGTCAACCTGTATAACCGCATTTATATCCGTCGTTCAGCCACCTGCTCGGTTACTAACGTGACACCGATGGTGATCTTCCCGATTATCACGGTAGCAGAGCTGAAATCTGGAGTAACGCGTCAACGGCCAATTACCATCCAGTTTGCCTGCCAGACAGGAGCCCCAGCCAATACCGGCGTAACGGCCATTGCCAGTGGTGTCGCCGCTAACCAGACTGCGATGGGGATCCTGGTCAACCCCGCCAACGCGGCAGCGGCAGTATCAGCCGGGTTTGGCACCGCCGGTTCCGGCGTCAGCTATCTGCTGTCAGACGGCTATGGCACCGATCCTAATGTCGCCAGCGGCGTGGGCATTCAGATTTCGCGCACTAACGGCACGGTTATGAACTTGCTCAGTACGTTGAGCGGCACCGTATTGGGCGGCAATAACGCGGGTTGGTACCCGGTATTGGATGATGCCGTTTCAGGGGGAGTTGTGAACGGTGTGACAACCTATACTAAAACCCTTAATGCGACGCTAAAAGCCCTGCCTGGCAAAACGGTTACCGCGGGCAAAGTGAGCGCGACGGCGCAGGTGATTATTCAGGTGCAATGATGCGAAAATTAATCGGATTATGTCTTGGCGGGTTATTACTCAGCAGTTGGGCGCAGGCAGGCGTGATTGTAGAATCATCGCGCGTGGTGTTTTCCGCTGCCGATCGCGAACGCTCACTGATGTTGTCGAACGGTAATCCTTATCCGGTCATTGTGCAGGCCTGGATTGATGATGGGTCACCGGAAGGAACGCCAGAAACTGCGGGAGACGTCCCGGTACTGCCCCTCCCGGGGCTTTTCCGGTTGGAGCCGGGGGAAAAGAAGAACCTGCGCCTGCTGGCCACGCAGATAAAGCAGCCACAGGATCGTGAATCCTTGTATTGGCTGAATATTTACGAGATCCCCCCTACCGATGCCAAACTGCCGCCAGGGGTTTCAGCGGTGAAAGTCGCGGTGCGCCTGCAGTTGAAGACCTTCTATCGCCCGCAGCACCTGAAAATAGATGTCGATCAACTGACTGCACAGCAGCAATTCAGCCTGATCAGGCTACCCGGTGTATTGAAACTCAAAGTTGAAAATGCTTCACCTTACTACGCCACTTTCAGTGCAGCCAAACTCACGGGCGGGGGTAAATCCTCTCTGGCAGACATTGGTATGCTGGCCCCCTTCTCCAGTAAAACGCTGGAGATCGGTGGCGAAGCCAACTGGCAACCCGATAGCATCAGTTATATTTTGGTCAATGATGATGGTAATGGTGTCGAAGGCAAAAAGTCACTCAAGCGGCAATAAACCCGTGTAGCCCCAAGGCGGGGCTACGTCGCCTTTATCAAACCCGTTGCTGCTGCAAACGCTCGCTGCGGTAAAAACTCAGCACACACCAGCCTAATGCGATCAGTGCCAACGGCGCACCGACAAAACCAATATTCGGCATCCCAAGATGCAGGCTGACCTGATTCCCCAACAGCGCCCCCGCCCCGATACCAAAGTTATATAGGCCGGAATAAATTGACATGGCCACATCGGTCGCATCCGGTGCCAGATGCAATACTTTAGCCTGCATGGAAAGGCCAATCGCCATAATCGCCATGCCCCACACGATGCACAGCAGCGTCAACGACGTTTCACTGCCCGAAGCAGGCAACAATAACAGCAGGCTCACGGCCAGCAAGCCAATCGCGCCAATAAAGAAACCTGATGGGAAACGTTCGCTGTAGCGGCTAAACAGCAGGCTGCCGAGAATCCCCGCCGCCCCAAATAACAGCAGCATCAAAGTGGTAAAGTTTGCCGCCAGCGCTGCCACATTCTGAATAAAGGGTTCGATATAGCTGTAGGCGGTAAAGTGCGCCGTCACCACCACGATCGTCAGCATATACAGGCTGACCAACGCAGGGCGCTTGAACAGCAGCGGTACGCTGGAGAACGAGCCAGAATGCTCGCTTTTCAGTACCGGCAGTAAGCGCCACAACATTATCAGCGCCAAGGTGGCACAAATGGCGATACCGATAAAGGTCATACGCCAGCCAAGCAGTTGCCCAACCACTCGGCCTAACGGCAACCCGAGCACCATCGCCAACGCGGTGCCTCCCGCCAGCATACTCAATGCCTGAGCCTTTTTGCCTGCGGGAGCAACGCGGATCGCCAACGATGCGGTAATCGACCAGAACACCGAGTGCGCAAGCGCCACCCCCGCACGGGAAATAACCAACGTCGTGAAGTTCCATGCCACTGCCGTGAGCACATGGCTGGCAATAAACAGGGCAAATACGCCGATCAGCAATTTGCGCCGCTCAATCTTGCTGGTCAGCAACATACAGATCAGCGATGCAGTGGCAACGATCCAGGCATAAATGGTGATGATCAGGCCGACCTGCTCGGTTTGCATCTCAAAGCTTTGGGCAATATCGCTCAATAATCCGACCGGTATAAACTCGGTGGTATTAAAGATAAATGCCGAAACGGCGAGCACAACAACGCGCATCCAAGCGGTTGAACGGGAAGGTGTGGTTTCTTCCATTAAGATGATCCATTACAGGGCTGGTGATGGCGATATATTATCCAATCGACGAATAAAATGCGATGCAGATCACATTTTAATTTACTACCTCTTCAACCGTAGGTTTTAGCGGTAACTGCATAATGTGGCAGATAAAAAACAAAAACGCCCCCAAATGAGAGCGTTTTGCTGTAGCGCCACGTATTCACGGTTATATGAATACGCGCGGTTAACCCTAGAGCGAGGTTTTACGCACCAACAACGCGTTCAACCAGAGCCTTGGTCAGGTCGGTACGAATCTGGTTGCAGGTTTTTGAAATCCGGAATTGGTAAGCGGCATCCATGATTTGGTGGATATCGGTACTCACGTTGTCACGAACCCGCATATACAATTTAGCTTCCGACACGATATGGTTCAATTCGAGGCTGCGAGTCTGGTACATCGCCTGATTAACCTGCTGCAAGGCATTCAATTCTTTCATGCAGGATTGCATCACCGTCTCCGTGCTTTCAGAAATCACTGGCCGAGGTGCCGGTTGAGTCACCGTGGTGGTCGTGCGCGGCGTTACCACCGGGGTTGTTTTGGCTTTAGGACGATTGTTTATATTTTGACACCCTGCCAACAACACACACAGTGCGGCTACCGCGATTGCTTTTTTCATTACTGAGAAACTCCGGAAAACAAAGGAACGGTGTAGTTTACCGCTATAAAAATGACTTTGCGTAGCATAGAGTAATAAATACAACCTTGACAAGGCCCGCCAACACCCCAAGACCATGCCTACCACCAAACACTCTCTACGCTAGCATAGAATAATCTTAAGAAATAATCCATTCAAAATACAAAGAGCCGCACCATTGTATTGATAAATATCATCACGTTAAAAAAGGGTTAACCGATGAAAAGTGCTGAAAAACGAGCCAAGATGTTCAATCTGCCAGCAAACACACTTTTTTCTCACTTTAGTGCTTTGACAAACCCATAGTCCATCGCTATCATGCGCCCCGTTCACACGATTCCTCTGTAGTTCAGTCGGTAGAACGGCGGACTGTTAATCCGTATGTCACTGGTTCGAGTCCAGTCAGAGGAGCCATAAATTTAACACCATGGATAGCCACTATTGTCCATGGTGTCTCAAAGTAAAATCCCCTTCTTGCAGTTCAAATTACACTCTGTTCCATATTAGTATACTGGCATCCAGCATTTTTGGGGGCTTCACAAGGACTCGAATCGGCAAGGTTTATATCCTTGGTACCACGATCCAGATACGTGTTCCCGCGGGCAACATGTTCATTATGCACCAGCCTTCATTTTGTAGTCCCTCCAGTTTTTAGTACCACCGCCAATGAGGATCTCCGTTCAGTTTTTGCCTCGCATAGATAACTGGCGGCACATTCTATGCGGGCGTTCCTCGTTATATTCTGTTCGCCAGTTTTCTGTTAACTCTCGCACTTCTGAAAGCGTTCGAAACAGATACATATCAAGTATCTCTGTTCGCAAAGTTTTGTTAAATCGCTCAATAAATCCATTCTGCATCGGTTTGCCAGGCTGAATAAAATCAAGTATCACGCCGTGGCGTTCTGCCCATTCGCCTAAGGCTGTTGCCGTGAGTTCTGGTCCCTTATCACTTCGTATAAAAGCGGGATAACCTCTTTCTACACTGAGTCGTTCCAGTATGCGAACAACACGATGAGCCGGTACATTCAAGTCAGCTTCTATGGCCAGTACTTCCCGATTAAAATCATCGACGACGTTAAATAATCTAAACCGCCGCCCGCACTGAAATATGTGCGCATGGCATCCGAGCCATGGCCTGCAGTGCCCTCATCGAGTCAGGAAGGTGGTCGCGGGATGCCATTGAACTTCAGATGAGCCATCAGGAAAGAAACTCGGTCAGAGCGGCCTACAACCATCTGGCTGAGCATCTTGAGGTCAGATACCAGATGATGCAATGGTGGGCTGATTATCTCGATGAGAATCAGTCAGCATATGTTGCTCCCTACCATTTCTTTCAAAAGCTGCAGAGAAAGAAAAGTATCAAACACCTCCTTCCGTGTTAGGCATTAATGACAAATACCTATTTATGCCCAATTATGCGAAATGTTACATAATTGGGCATATCTGATGTTCAATGAGTATAGAGAAACAACGTCCCGGCTTTATCACTTTCCAGAAGATCCCATGATTGGTTGAATTCAATTCTTTTCTTGCTGATCTTCTTAAAAAAATTCAGTTCAACTAAAACCTTCCTGCAATTCAATGGAAGTCTGTAGCCTTTATTGAATAAGCACATGTTGTTGCTCAGATAAAAGTAGTACATGAATTAGTACATTAAAATTATATCCAAATAAATTTTCATTAAATTTCAATTATTTATTTAAAAATAAGGAAGAACGTCATGTTCGACCACTTATTCATCCAAACACATCCAAAGAAATCCAATTTTGTATTTAATACATTGAATAATATAAATTAATATAACAAAACTTAAGTTTTTGCTTCCATTAACTTCTAGTCACTCCCACCACAAGCCAGTAGCAATCTAGTACAATTTTTAGTACATCAATGATCGTTAGTCGAAAGGTGTACTACCATGTTAACCTCCCGAGAAATAATCAATTCAAAACCCCGAGCCAAACCTTATGGCCTAGCCGATGGAGGGGGCTATTCTTGTGGATAAACACCAACGGACACAAATACTGGCACTTCAGATTCAGCTTTAATCTAGGACAACATCGTATTTCATTGGGATCATACCCAAGTATGTCTCTTCAACTGGCTCGTGAGCGCGCTGCTGAAGCACGCGCACTCCTCGCTCGGGACATAGATCCCAGACAAAAAAGGAAACAGGACAAACTCAAAATCATTGAGAATCAAACCAACACATTTCGTGTAACTGCCGAGGAGTGGTATCAAAGCAAGATTAAAGCCGGGCGAACAGAAAAAACTCTCAGCAAGATAAGAACTTATCTGGATAGAGATATTCTGTCATTGCTTGGTGATAAAAGCCTAACAAGCATATCTCGTGCTGACTGTGCAGAGATTCAAGAACGCGTAGAAAACCGCGGCGCACTTAGCATATCCAGAATAGTTCGCCAGTATCTCAGCGAAATCTTTAGTTATGCCATTGCTAAAGGCCGTTGCGAAAACAATGTGGCTTCTGAGCTTAAGTCCATTGCACTTCCAATGCCTGACATTAAACCCTATCCACATCTACTTGAGCCTGAACTTCCCGATTTTCTCAAGATGCTAGACCGCACGACCAGCGGCCAGATCATACACACTACTACCCGACTGGCGATCCTGCGTGAGCTGTGGAGCGAGACACGGGATGAGCGCTTTTTCCGCCTGCTGTGCATTTTCCATCCCTGGCCTGAACAGGGCGAGATTGTCGCGCTGACCGGGCATCTGGCCGAAGGTGAACTGCATAGCCGTCTGACATTTATCGAACGCGCACTGGGCATTGAGAGAGCCCGTAATCTTTATGAACAGGAGTTGGGTCGGGCCGTATCGCAAGCAGAACTGGCACGCCACCTCTCAAGCGATGGTTAAAGCCTCCTGAATTCAGGCCAACTGACGTTGCTGTCCGAAGTGAAAAACCAGCATCAGACCGGTCAGAATAGCCACCATCCCCAACAGGCTGAGCATCGGCAAAACGTTACCCAGAAACAGATAATCCATAATAGCCGTCACGACAGGCACCAGGTAGAAGAGGCTGGTCACATTGACCAGATTTCCCGCCCGGATCAGCCGATACAGCAGCAGTTGCGCCCCGACAGAGATGACCAGTCCCAGCCACAGCAGAGGCAGGATAAACCCGACACGCCATTCCAGCTCGAAAGGCTTGAAAGGGACAAACAGCAGGCAGAGTATCAAGCTGACCAGGTACTGAAGCGGCAGCACATCCTGGGGCGACTGTTGCACACGTTTTTGCAGAAGGGCACCGGCGGTCATACTGATCAGTGCCAATAACGCAAAAACAATGCCCAGCATCGAGGCACTGGCAAAAGTCAGCCCCTGAAACACCACCAGTATCAAACCGCACAGCGCCAGTAATAAACCGAACAGGCGGCTCAGCGAGAAACGGCGTTCCACCAGGACCAGTGTCAGAATCGGCTGAGCGCCCAGCACGGTAGCGAGCACACCCGGTGTGATGCCATGCTCCAGAGCCAGGAAGTAGCAGATCGAGTACCCCCCAATAAACAGGATGCCTGCCAGCGCCACCTGCCAGCGCGTCCCTGGACGAGGCAGCAAACGGCCACTCAGGAGCGCAATGCCGACCAGTGCAGATAAGGCCAGTGCAAAGCGCAAGGTGAGAATGGCAAACGCTGAACTGTGGTCGAGCCCCCAGCGTGAAAAGATGGCACCACTGCCCCAGAGCAGAACGAAAAGTGTGGTTGAGCCGTAGGAAGCCCAGGCATTTTTTGTAAATATCATCATTTAACCTGTCTAAATCGTTGTCGTTGAACGACGTCCAGACAAACCATTCAGACCAGATGGCAGGATGGTGAATATCGGACGCAAGTAGCGGAACGGTTACTTTGACGGGCTATTGGGCGGCGGCGGTGACACGCTGAAAGCGCGCACAGCAGAACGGGCTGGCAATTGGTCAGCCCCCATTCTGCGGGTCTGGGCGTTCTGGTTCATGAGCGTATCACTGGATAATGTATTTGCATTGAATTTATGCCCTTGTCTTTTCAAAGTCAAACCAGGGAAAACGCATCGCATCAAGTCCACCAGACAATTTCTCCCAAGGGTAATCGCCCCGTGAAACACGTGACCAGCAAACGCCGCTGTGCGGAGGTTCCCTTCCCACCCAGCACCGCATGGATAAGATTTCCATTGAGCAAGACCAGATCCCCTGCCGCCACGTCGAGCACCAGACTGTCGTGGTCATGCAAGAGCCCTGCGGGGTAAGGAAAACCGCTGTGTGCAAGCCCCAATCGTTGCCGGGAACGGTTATCCGGCTCGATGTTCCACACCTTCAGTTGGCCCCCCGTCGGTGGCATCTCTGCATAAAAATTCGCAGCGATGACACGCTCGATTTGCTGAATTTCAAAACCACTCTGGCGAGGATCACTTAATTGCGCCAGATCATCGTGCGGCAGTAGCAGAAACTCTCCCGTATTATTCCAATAGACGGCTTTGGCATCCCCGGCTACTCGTCCCGCATGGGTAGCAGCCCGAGCATTGAGTGAAAGATGTGTAAATTCATCGCGCATCCGCCCCAGAGGATCTGTAGAGTCTTGGTACAGGGCTTCTACCGACTGCCTGTAGTGCTGTACCTGGTCAAGATACGCCTGTGTTGTTTTTTCTATATGCGAGGCCCCGACAAAGTAGCCTTCCACCCCGCTTTCCCCCTCCCCATACCGAGGCGTCCGGGCTGTCGAACCCCAGAAATTTTTCACTATCCGACTGCAATCTCGCTCAGACAGAAAACCTCGCACTCGATAAGCAGCCAATTGGCCTGCAAACATTTGATTGACCCAACTCACGTCCAATACCCCATTTGACTCCTGGACCCTGAATTGATCCCTGGGCAGCTTGACACCCGTAATGGTTAGATCATCTAACAACATAGAAACCTCCTTAGTCGCTCTGGAGTACATATCCAGTGTCTATCCTTGTGTGAAGCAACGGACGCTGTCGGTGCAGGAAGCCCACTATGGCGGGAACCGGGCTGACAATGCGTGGATGTTCAGTCAATTGCCGGGCGTATTGCAGATGTGTTTGGGGTAATTTTCGCCAGTGGACTGACGGAGCCAGGTGATGTTCCTGATGATAGCCGTCATTGAATGCCATAAAGTTGTAGAACCGGCCATAGTAGCTCACTGAATTGGCGAATCGATCGTCTGGATTCGCGCCATAGTGCTCGTAATAGTTTTGGACATTCACCAGCACAAAGGCCAGGTAAAGCGAGGGCAGGTAACACAGCAAGACCCAATCCCATGCCAGAAAAAGCAGCAGGATAAGGATCGCCCCCTGTGCCACACGATCCCAACGTAACTGGGCTCTCTCACGCGCGCTGGCCGCCTCTGAACGTGAGTAGTACAGCGCTGGCTCCACAGCCTCACTATGGCACTTCCAAAAACAGAGGGCTTTGCCACACGCGACCCAGCTACGCCACCACGTGCCCAGAGCACCGCGAACGGTGTAGCTCATCAGACTGATATGCTCGCCATTTTCCCCCTCCAGATAAGTGGAGGAGGTGTCTTGCGGTGGCTGAGTCTGTTTGCCTTGATCGTTATTGTAGCGATGGTGATTGCGCACATGAGTCAGGTGATAGGCCTGCACTGACTGCCCGATGTTGATGGAGTTAAGCACCGATACGGCCGCGTTTAACGCGGCAGATGAAAACCAGGGTGTATGGGTGAAGAAATGGGAGATGACAATGATATTGTATGTCGTCATCAGGACGAGCAACATCACATTCAAAATCCAGGCCCCCCAACTTGCTTCCCCCCACTGAACGGCCAGCCAGATTGTCACAACAAACTGGCTCAGACTCATCATCAGCATGAGCACATCCCATCTTGAATATTTCCAGATTTTCATGACCCGGCCTCCTATAACAGATAGGACTGGAGGGTGCCACGGCGGCGAACATCCACTGTGGCGCAATGGAAGGAGCCACCGAAGCTGTTGAAGTTCCTGAAATTACATGGGATGGGCTTGAAACCCCAGGACTTCATCCTGGCCATCATCGGTTCATCCTGCGCTTCAACAATGACACGCTGTTCGTCAAGCATCAGGATATTCATGTTTATCCACTTACTGGTCATATACAGTGGATGCGAGTCTGGAATGATCGGGGTGGGTGCCTTGAACATATCCCAGCCCTTAAAAATGGCAGGTTTCTCAAGCACCCGCTCTGGATTCACAAGCAGCTTGCCCGGAGCCAGAGGCACCAATGTCGCATCAATGTGCATAGGGTGCGAGTCGTTGAACTCCAGAACGTGGATGCGATAGTCCTTACCAAGATGACGTCTGAGCCATTCAATCCCAAACGAATTTGTCACATGGCTTTTTTGTGCAATGATGTCTCGCCCACAGCGGGTAAAATCGGCCGCATCAAATGTCGGCTCGAACTCAGTGACTACCAGGGGGGTTGTGCCAGGTAAGGCATTTTTTTCCCAATGGGGATCAAACTGTTCGTCAGTCAATTGCGGTTTGGGGCCAGCACTCCATCGTGCGCCCTTGTGAAAATATTCTTTCAGCAAGGATTTATAGGCCGACGTCTCGAAGTAGCGAGAACGCCAGGCCAGCGGGCACTCGATGATCTCCTCCCCGACCACGAGCAGGACATCCCGTGGCATGGCGCAATACAACCCTGTACTCGTCCAGCCTGGCGCACCAAAAACCTGAGATTGATCCTGCGGGGTCGGACGGCGAACGATAACTCCCTCACCTTGAAGAATATGCACGAATTCTTCCAGTTCCCTTCGGGCACTTTCAACCAGTTCAGCCGGGAAAGGACGCCCCGCCAGACGTTGAAAGTTCTGGTGCTGGCCTTCAGGCAGAACAGGTTCCAGTGCGGTATGCCAAGGCGGGAAACGTGCGCAATCGACGACACCGACAATGACTTCTTCCAAAGGGTCCCATTCGGTATAGGAGCAGACCGGGGAAGGTGGGATTGCCAAGCTTGACGGGTGAGTTTGAGCAGCCAGAAATGGATTCATGTTTCTTCCTTGAGTCGAATATGCATGCGTTATGCAATGATTGTCTACACCATTGACTGCGCTATCTGCTCTGATGAAGGAACAGACGCTTGGAATGTCAGAAAATTTACAGCGGGACGAACGCGGTCAATGACAAAGGTGAAACTGATTACAAAATTCAAGCCAGAACAAGGAATTATCTAAATAGCGTGAATATTGATAAACAATGACGTCTCAGGAATCGGATACTGTTGGCACCCCGTGATTGATGCCGAAAAAGTGTGTAGGAAAATGGCAGTGAATGACAAAATCCTGACACAAGCAATTCACCCTATTGCCCTCCCCCACTCGGCAATCAGAAAATCTGCTCATCGAGTCTGTCGTTTGGCAATTAGATATTCCTCAATTTTAGTATAGAAGCATCTACTCAATTTTGATACAAATTATTAACAATTAATTATCATTAATAAAATAATTTAATGACGACGACCTGATGGGGGCTATCCCTAATAGGTATTTTCACACACTCAAACAGCGCTCATCGTCTGTCCATAACATCCTTCAGTCATGCGCCCATTCACCTTGTCTTGGATTCTCATACGGGTGCGTGTCGTAAAACCGCTTCAACATGATGACACGGTGTCTCGTTAGGATATCGTTTCACACCCAAGTAATATGAAGCAGTCAGTTGAAGTCGCCATCGGTCAGGACCACCGCTTCGCCTTCTTTTACTGGCTCAAATGGGCAAAGACGAAAGATAGTCTGATCTTACCTGTAACATTGATTTCACTCGATTGGCATCAGGATCTCGCAGCCCCATGTGGCCTTGAATGCGATTGGCTGAAAGGGCTTAATACAGATAATTTCCGGGAAGTAGCATTTTTCTGCTGGGACAGACTACATAGCTTCAACGATGGTCATATTCTAGCTGCGGCTTATTTAAACATCATCGACGATATTCATGTAGTACAGAAACAGAATGAATCAAGCATCGAACACTTCGAAGATGCAGTGGGACGTGACCATGCGTAACCGAACGGCGAACTCGCGTTGTGTGATTAAAATAATGTAATAAGCTAGCAGACATTAACTGAAGCTGTTTTCGGCGTAGGGTAATAGCTCGCTGATCCGGCTGTTCG
>NZ_JBBCVB010000020.1:0-116429 GCF_037199905.1 Serratia sp. MMO-28 | reverse complement strand
CGCAATAAGCTCTCCCACGGGCTTGGTGTCCCAGAGGGCGTACGTGCTGCCACGCCGGGTAAGAACACGGTACAACCTATCTTTTTACATCAACTACAAACATACAAGGGCCGGGGTGAGGGGCAAGTCGTGCGGTGATCGTCCCCTCACCCTAACCCTCTCCCCAAGGGAGAGGGGACTGGTTAGCCTTAACTGACAAGCATTACTCCTGAATGTGTGGGTTATTTTGCTGTTAAGCACCAGGGCCTGTGGTTAACTTAGGGGATGAAAATTTCACCGACAAGGGCGAATATCAGGTGTTTGTGCGATTATCAGAGCTTTTGTTATTTTCTTGTTAATTTTGTGATGCGGTTAGCTAATTTGCTATTTACCCCATTCCAGATTATTCAGGGTAAGAATTGAGACGAGAAATGAAGGGCCTGTTTAACAGCCCTTGCAAATATTTTTATTTATCAATGTGTTTAGAATGCATGCCAACATCTCTTTCGGTAAAGAGATCAACACAGTTCCAATTGCACATCATATTGCTCGATGATCTTCATCACGCTGGGCGGCGGAGCCTGATCGGTAAACAGATAGTCAATCAGGTTCATATTGCCCAGATTCACCATGGCATTACGGCCAAACTTGGAGTGGTCGGTCACCAGCATCACGCAGCGGGAGTTTTCGATAATCGCGCGCTTGGTGCGCACTTCGTGATAGTCAAACTCCAGCAGCGAACCGTCCATATCAATACCGCTGATGCCGAGAATGCCGTAATCCAGGCGGAATTGAGAGATAAAGTCCAGCGTGGCTTCCCCCATGATACCGCCGTCGCGGGTGCGCACTTCACCACCGGCCAGGATTAGGCGGAAGTCTTCTTTGGCGGTCAGCAGGGTGGCAACGTTCAGGTTGTTAGTGACTACCCGCAGGTTTTTATGATTCATCAGCGCATGGGCCACCGCTTCCGGTGTGGTGCCGATATCAATAAACAGCGTAGCACCATCGGGGATCTGGCTGGCAACGCGCTGGGCGATGCGCGCTTTCTCAGCCGACCACATCACTTTGCGATCGTGATAGGCGGCGTTGACCGAACTGGACGGCAGCGCCGCGCCGCCGTGGTGGCGTTGTATCTTGTTCTGGTCGGCCAGGTCATTCAAATCACGGCGAATAGTTTGCGGGCTGACGGCAAAATGCTCGACCAACTCTTCCGTACTGACGTAACCTTGCTGACGCACTAATTCGATAATGGCGTCATGACGCTGTGTCTGCTTCACGATAATCCCCTAAATCGCCTGATGTACCTGCCGTCTTTCTCAAGGTATCCGGCTGTTATTGTTGGTGGTGCGCACGATGGCGCGTATCCCAAAATGCCATTAATAACCCTAACACTAAACCGGCCACGTGTGCCGCATTGGCGATCGACATTCCTAAAATATCGAAATAGCCAGCGACCAGCCAGAGCACGGAAAACACCATTAAACCGCGTGGCAGATTAAGGCCGCATTGTGGATTGCGTTCGCCGCTCAGCCAGACATAGCCCATCAGCGCGTAAACCACGCCGGAAAGCCCACCAAACAGCGCACCGCTGAACAGGGATTGCGCCCAGCCGCTGAAAAAGGCCGAAACCACGGCGATCACGAACAGTTTGCCGGTGCCGAGGCGTTTTTCTACCGGGCCACCGAGATACCACCACCAGAGCAGGTTAAAGGTAATGTGCAGCAGCGAGAAGTGCAGGAAGGCATGGCTGAACCAGCGCCACAGTTGGCCGTATTGCGAGCTGTTCTGCGGCCAGGAGAGCCAGTACATCACGGTATCATCCCCAAGCACCTGCATCAGAATGTACACCAGAATGCACAGCGACATGACCGTGAGCGTCAGCGGCCCGGCTTTGCTGCGGATGATCTGCAGATAAGAGAATTGTTGGTAGTGCAAACCGGCGTCGGTATTGCCGGCCTGCCAACTGGCCGCCTGATAGCGGCTATTCATGGGATCGAGCAGAAACTGCTGCAACTCATGTTGCACCTGTTCCAAGTGGCCGTCGTCCGCCAGCCAGATTTCTGCGGCCTCGCTGGTATTGCGGATCTCAAGCTGGATGCTTTGTGTAGCCATGTAATCAACAAAGGCTTGCGCCAGGCGAGGGTTGGATACGGCGATCACTCGAACCATGGATTTTCCGTCTAATTAAATGATTTTATCCGCGAGTTTAGCCCTCTGCGGCGCTGATGGCAGATTATACCGTTGAAATACTGCACGCAGCGAAAAAAACAGCGGAGAATTGAGCTGGCCGCCCAAATAGGCGACCGGCGAAGAGTCAGGCGGAGGTTTCGACATCCTGCGGGAACTGGCGGGCCCAGGCTTCAAAGCCGCCGTCGATGCTGTAAACCGCATCAAACCCTTGGTGCAACAGGTACTGCGCGGCGCTGCGGCTGCTGTTACCGTGGTAACACATCACCATCACCGGGCGATCGAACTCATTTTGCTGCATAAAAGCTGGCAGGCTGGCGTTGGTGAGGTGAAATGCACCTGGTGCATGCCCGGCGGCGAAACTTTGCGGATCGCGGATATCAACCAGCGTTGCGCTGCCTTCTTGCCAACGGGTATAGGCCTGCTCAACGCCGATCGCTTCAAACTGTTCCATAACTTCAGACTGCCTCGTAATTGGGGGACACTGATGAGTGTAACCAAATCCCCCTCATTTATGACCAGAGCAACTCTGTGGGTTTTCTGAACGGCAGATTACCAGCGGTAGCTCAGGCCTAACGAAGCCCCATAATCCTGGTAACTATTGCTGCCCATGGTGCTGCCGCCTTCCAGCCAAATCTGGAATGAGCTGGTGGTTGGCGTTTTTATCCCGGCTTTCACTTCGAACAGATTATTCAGGGAGGCAGCTTCTATTCGCGCATCATTAAAAGAGACCGCATTGCTGCCATTATTGTGCCACCAGTTGGTGGCCAGATAGGCGGTAATATTGTCGTCTTGATTGCTATACCAACGGATGCCTGCCCGTGAGGTGAAATCTGGCGCATCACTTTGCTGAATGAATATACCTGTGGTATCACGGTAATTATCAGTACGGAAATCATTATAAATAAGCTGGAGCTGAGGCTCGATAATTAATTCCCACTGTGAGAACGGTTGAAAAGCATAACCGGTTTCCAACGAGAGGCTGAAGTTGTTGCTGTTGTAATCCTTTTGGCCTGCACGATTATTAAACCAGGAATATTGTAGCCATGAATCAATATAGGCACCGTCATGGTTGTTACTGTCCTGATACCAGGTGCTATAGATGCCGAGCGAATAGCCGTTGACTCTACCATCGGAGGTTGTATTTACGGCGTGCGACTCGCTATCAGCGCGGCCATAACCGGCCATAAGGCCCATGCTCCATTCCGCGTTGTCTTGCTGAGAAGCAAAGACATCCCCGCCCAATTGGAACACCTGGCGATCTATATCGATCGGTAAATTACCCTCGGCGGCACTCAGATTTTTCGTGTGATAACCGGAGGCGCGTAGCCATAATTGATCGCTGCCTGGAGAGGATTTCCGCTGATGTAAGGTTTGGGAAAATAACGAACGGGCGGCTATCTGATTACCCAAATAGCTTCCGGCATCTGCGGGAGGGCTATAATCTGTAGACGTATCGTCACTGGCGATGGCGGGGGAAATAGCCAGAAAAAGGCCAGCGGTAATGAGGAATGTCCTTATTATTGCCATTATTCCAACTCCTTATGGAAAATATTACGCAATATTACTGACAGGAAGCGTTAATGTCATTGGGCATACGACAAAATAAGAATATACCCTTCATACTTCAAGTTGCTTGGGTGTTGGCTGCCTTCGTTCACCCCAGTCACTTACCTGAGTAAGCTCCTGGGGCTTCGCTCAGTTGCCGCCTACAAGCAACTCGAATTATTTTGGGTATACACCTTATCGGTAATAGGGTTTATTACGCGATCCCTTTCCTCTTTCAAGCCGCAGCACCTCCAGGCCCTCGACGGCCCCCTGAGGAGGCCACGCGAAGTATTGAGAGGACAGCCTTTACGCCCCGTACCCCATCATTTTCAGCAACTGTTGCGCCTGTTGCACCGCCTCCTGTCGGTGAGCCACCCCCAGTTTCTGGTACAGATTACGAATATGGGTTTTGATGGTGGTGGCCGCCACCGCCAGTTCACTGGCGATCTGCTCGTTGCTGTAACCGGAATAAATCAGGCCAAGCACCTGCCATTCACGCTGGGTCAGCGGGCTGGTGCGGATCAGTTCCGGCACCTGCGGATGGGTTAGCAGTTTATCGACAAAGCTCTCGTCAAAATGGGCGAACTTGTGGCGATGATGCTGGTTGATATCGCGCAAAATACGTTGTGCCCGGTGCTGTTCCAGCTCCGGCAGCGTGTTGAGTTGGATCAGTTGACGCAGTTGTTGCGCCATGGTTTCCCCTTCAATCACAAAGTGGCTGATAAACCCGGTGCGGTTTGCCAGCGCCAGCGCTTCGATCAACACCCGCAGCGCATCACTTTTGCGATCCATCTGCCAATAAAGCTGGTTGCTGAGCAGCAGGTTGCGGTTGAGATCGCTGACTAGCCGCAGGCGGCGGGCGTTCTCGTTCAACTCGTCCAGCACCACTTCGGCTTCTTCAAACTGGCCGAGCATAATCTGCACGCGGGCGATGTTACGCCATTGGCCCTGCATAAAGTGGTTGTTGGCCATGCCCGGTTTTTCGGTATGGCGCAGCCAGTTGGCCGCCGCAAGGGTATCTCCGGTCATCTGCCAATGGATCACCCGCGGTTTGTCGGCGTTGGTCAGCCAATCACGGTGATATTGCGAACCATGCAGCAGCACTTCGCAACGCTGCAAATGGGCATTGGCATTGTCCAGATCGCCGCGCGCCAGGGAACATTTCGCCAACATGGCGAGGCATTGCAACTGCTGCTGCGGCTGGTAGTTGGCCAGCACCTTCAGCCCTTCACGCGCCGCCTCTTCGGCCTCATCCAGCCGTGACCACGACCAGAGCACCTGCGAGCGGATACGCAGCAGGAATTCATGCATAGGCAACTGTTCCAGATGCTGTTCGCGCACCAGCTCAAAGGCTTTTTCCTGCGTTTCGTAAGCGGCCTGCAAGAACCCCTGGGCGATCAGGATTTCGCTTTGCTGCAACAGCGCCCACAGCGCGTAATGGTAAGCCTGATGGCGGCGAGCCATCTGTTCGGTCTGCTGCATCATCGGCAGCGCACGCGCCAGTTCGCCTTTGCAGTGGTGAACCTCGCCGGTCACCGAGGTGGCGACGATGCGGCTGTAATAGCTGGAAAGCGGCAGGAATTTCAGCGCTTCGGTGGCTAACCGTTCGGCTTCTTCTGGCTTGCCTGCGTTGATCGCCACCTGGGCGCGCAGTGCATCAAATTCGGCGTGCAAGGTCTGGTCGATGGCGATCTTCTGTTCGCGCATGGCCTGCTCGGCGCGCTCCAACTGGGTGTTAACCTCGCTGTAGCGGTGCTGGCTTTGTGCCAGCCAAGCCTGCAGCAGCGCCAGCTTCGGGTTTTGGATTAAGCGATCGTAAGGTAGCGCATTCAGGCACTCTTCCAGCAGCGCCAGCTCGCTGTGGTGGAACAGCGACCAGGCGTGCTGCAGCAGAATATCGCGCAGCATGCTGACGTCGCTGGCCGCCAACGCATGGTGAATGGCTTCTGCCGGGTAACCGAGCGCCAGCCAGCCTTCGGCAGCGGCACGGTGCAGGCCCGGCAACTCCAGCGCCAGCTCCCACTGGCAGCGCTGGCGCAGGAAGGAGGCGAATAACGGGTGGAAGCAGAACCACTCGCCGGTATCGTCCATACGGTGGATAAACAGCCCTTGGCGCTCCAGTTCTTCGAGACGCTGCTGGCCGTTATCTTCACCGGTCAGGCGCACGATCAGCGCATCGTTCATCGAACGTAATACCGAACAGCGCAGCAGGAAGGCGCGGGCATCGGCATCGACGCGATCCAGCACCTCGTCCACCAGGTAGTCGGAAAGGTGGCTGGCGTTCAGCCCGGCCAAGCGTTTGGCGGACTGCTGCGCGGAAGAGGCCGATTGACGGGCAGAAAGTGCGATCAATTGTAACGCGGTGGCCCAGCCTTCCACTTCGTCACACAGGCGGCTGCTGTCATGCTGTTCAAGCGGTGAACTCAGGCGGCAGTCGAAGAACTGTTTGGCCTCCTGGTGGGTGAAGGCTAACTGCTGCGTGCTCAACTCCAGCAGTTGATCGCGTACCCGCAGGTTGGCGATGCCGAGAGCGGGCAGCGTGCGCGACAGCAGGATCAGCGTCAGGTTTTCCGGCTGATGGCGCAGGAAGAAGCGCATCGCTTCGTGGATCACGTCATTGGTGATCAGATGATAATCATCAATCACCAGATAGAGAGGGTGATGCCAGTCGGAAAGCTCGATAAACAACTGCGCGAACAGCGCAGACAGGTTGGCGTACTGGTGTTTCTGGCTTAACGCTTCGCTCTTCACGCAGTGCCCACCGGTAGCCTGTTGCAGTGCGGCGATCAGGTAGCTGGCGAAGCGCTCTGGCTGGTTGTCGCTTTCATCCAGTGAGTACCACCCGAGATCCGACTTGCCCGCCGCCCATTGTGCAACCAGCGTGGTTTTTCCATATCCTGCCGGGCAATTGACCAATGTCAGGCGATAATTTGCCGCGCTGGCTAACTTCACCAGCAGGCGATCGCGTATCACGGTATTTTGCAGCCGTACCGGACGGCTCAGTTTTGATGGGATCAGCATAATATTCCAGGTGTAAAGTGCGGTTCCCGCCGCCGAAGGACTGCCCGAAGTTTTTTGTCGCGAATCTTCTTCGGGGCCGGGGTAATATTAATTATTTTGTAGCTCGTAATTAATCCCCCTCAATAACTTCGAACATCGCCAAAAGTATTGCAACAAGCTTCCGCTTTGGCTTGGAGTTAAGTTGCTATCGATCACACTTTTCATGCTCGCTGGCAGGCTGCTTTTCTAGCGTGACGTTTAACAGCGCTCGATAACTGTAGCGGTGATTTTTCTGCCTGACGAGATAAGAACAAAACTTCAGCGCCGCAGGCCACTATGTAAACGTCACTATGCCTTATGCTGTCGTTGTTTTTGTGCGCAACGGGAGCCTCAATGGCGCGTTTATCGGGGGTAAAAAGTGCCCGAGATCACAATTCTAACTACGCCCCAACGCTCCTCCCTCGCTAATCCCCAGGCGGGATGATGCCGTGGCGCGTTCTCCCCGGCACGATAGTGAAAAAATTGGCCCATTTACCGGATAGAGAGTTTTTCCTATGTCACAGCCTATGCTCAAAAAGGACGTTTTTCTGGCTGCGCTGACTCGTCAGTGGCAGCGTTTTGGCCTCAGTTCCGCACAGCAGATGACCCAACATCAATGGTGGGAAGCCGTGAGCGCTGCGCTTGCCGAGCAACTGGCCGCACAGCCTGCGCCGCGTAAAAGCAGCAAGTCGTTGCGCCATGTGAACTACATCTCGATGGAGTTTTTGATTGGCCGCCTGACCGCCAATAACCTGATCAACCTTGGCTGGTACGATACGGTTGAAGCGGCGCTGGCTGAGCAGGACGTTAAACTGGCGGATTTGCTGGAGCAGGAAACCGATCCGGCGCTGGGTAACGGCGGGCTGGGGCGTTTGGCGGCCTGCTTCCTCGATTCAATGGCGACGGTGGAACAACCGGCCACCGGTTATGGCCTGAACTATCAGTATGGCCTGTTCCGCCAGTCGTTCAAAGACGGGCACCAGCAGGAAGCGCCAGACAACTGGCAGCGTGAAAGCTATCCGTGGTTCCGCCACAATGCGGCGCTGGCGGTGGACGTCGGTATCGGCGGTAAAGTCGAAAAGCTGGCCGATGGCCGCGAGCAATGGCACCCGGCATTCACCCTGCGTGGCGAAGCCTGGGATCTGCCGGTGCTGGGGTTCCGCAACGGGGTGACCCAGCCGCTGCGCCTGTGGCAGGCGACGCACGCACATCCGTTCGATCTGAACGATTTCAACGACGGTAAATTCCTGCAGGCAGAAAAGCAGGGCGTTGAAGCGGCCAAGCTGACCAAAGTGCTCTATCCGAATGATAACCATCAGGCTGGCAAACGCCTGCGCCTGATGCAGCAGTATTTCCAGTGCGCCTGTTCGGTGGCGGATATTCTGCGCAAACACCACCTGGCGGGCCGCAAGATTGCCGATCTGCCGAAGTACGAAGTGATCCAGCTGAACGATACTCACCCGACTATCGCCATTCCGGAAATGCTGCGTATCCTGCTGGATGAACATCAGATGGATTGGGACGCGGCCTGGGCGATCACCAGCAAGACCTTCGCCTATACCAACCACACGCTGATGCCGGAAGCCCTGGAATGCTGGGATGAAAAGCTGGTGCGCAGCCTGCTGCCACGCCACTTCTCGATCATCAAGCAGATCAACGCCAACTTTAAAAAGCTGGTGGACCAACACTGGCCGGGCGATGACGCCGTTTGGGCCAAACTGGCGGTGCACCATAACAAGCAGGTGCGCATGGCGAACCTGTGCGTCGTCAGCGGTTTTGCGGTTAACGGCGTGGCACAACTGCACTCGGATCTGGTGGTGAAGGATCTGTTCCCGGAATATCACCAACTGTGGCCGAACAAATTCCACAACGTCACCAACGGTATCACCCCGCGCCGCTGGCTGAAGCAGTGTAACCCGGCGTTATCCGCCCTGATCGACAACACGTTAAAGGTGGAGTGGGCCAACGATCTGGATGCGCTGAAAGGCCTGGAAAAGTATGCCGACGATGCGGCATTCCGCCAGCAGTATCAGCAGATTAAGCGTGAAAACAAGGTGGCTCTCGCCAATTACGTGCACAGTGTGATGGGCCTGACGCTTAACCCGGATGCGATCTTCGACGTGCAGATTAAACGCCTGCATGAATACAAGCGTCAGCACCTGAACCTGCTGCATATCCTGTCGCTGTATCGCCAACTGCGCGATAACCCGGAGATGGATATGGTGCCGCGCGTGTTCCTGTTCGGTGCCAAAGCGGCTCCGGGTTACTACCTGGCAAAAAACATCATTTATGCGATCAACCAGGCGGCGGAGAAGATCAACAACGATCCGATCGTGAAAGATCGTCTGAAAGTGGTGTTTATTCCTGACTATCGCGTTTCGGTCGCAGAGTTGATGATCCCGGCGG
Organism: Serratia sp. MMO-28; assembly: GCF_037199905.1. NCBI lineage: Bacteria > Pseudomonadati > Pseudomonadota > Gammaproteobacteria > Enterobacterales > Yersiniaceae > Serratia > Serratia sp. MMO-28. The sequence continues at coordinate 107,270 of NZ_JBBCVB010000020.1, read as the reverse complement.
CCGATGTCTCTGAACAGATCTCCACCGCCGGTAAAGAAGCGTCCGGCACCGGCAATATGAAGCTGGCGCTGAACGGGGCGTTGACCGTCGGGACGCTGGACGGGGCCAACGTTGAGATTGCTGAACAGGTAGGCGAAGACAATATCTTTATTTTCGGCAACACCGTGGAGCAGGTTAAGGCGTTGTTGAAGAAGGGTTATGATCCGCTGAGTTACCGTAAGAAAGACAAGCATCTGAAAGCGATTCTGGACGAACTGGCCAGCGGTGCCTTCAGCCAGGGTGACAAACACGCTTTCGATCTGATGCTGCACAGCCTGCTGGAAGGCGGCGACCCGTATCTGGTGCTGGCAGACTTTGCCTCTTACTGTGAAGCTCAACGGCAGGTAGACAAACTGTATCGTGACCGCGATGAGTGGACGCGCCGCACTATCCTTAACACCGCGCGCGTGGGCATGTTCAGTTCGGATCGTTCGATCCGCGACTATCAGCAGCGTATCTGGCAAGCCAAGCGTTAAGGAGTACGAATGAGTAAAGCTATCGATCAGGCGGCCTCTCAGGCAGGGATTGCGGCTGATTACATCAATGCCCATGGTAAACAGCAGGCGATTTCGCCGGAAACCAAACGTAAGCTGCTGGACGCGATGAACAGCGCCTCGCTCCGCCCGGAAGAGGCACCGTTACCGGTGGTGAAAGTGTTTTATCACGGCAGCCCGGTGGTATTGCCGCTGGGCGGCAGCGGTGAGTACCACTGGGTGCTGCAATGCGAGGACGGTAGCCAGCAGCAGGGCCGTGCCAGCGCGCGTAAAACCTTGACCCTGGCAGGGAAACTGCCACAGGGCTACCACCTGCTCCAACTGATGCAGGGGGAGCAGCAGTGGCAGTGTCGGCTGATTGTGGCGCCGAAACGCTGTTACGAACCTAAAGCCTTGATGACCGGCAAAAAACTGTGGGGGGCCTGCGTGCAACTCTACACGCTGCGGTCCGATCGCAACTGGGGTATTGGTGATTTTGGCGATCTGCGCGTGATGGTGAGCGAAGTGGGGAAGCGCGGCGGTGCCTTTGTCGGGCTAAACCCTATCCACGCGCTGTACCCGGCCAGCCCGGAAAGTGCCAGCCCGTACAGCCCTTCGTCACGCCGTTGGCTGAACGTGGTGTATATCGACGTTAACGCGGTGGAGGATTTCCAGCGCAGCGCGGCCGCGCAGAAATGGTGGCAGAAGGCGGCAACGCAGAAGCTGCTGGCGAAAGCGCGCGGCAGCGAACGTGTGGATTACAGCGCAGTCACCCAGTTGAAGCTGGCGGCGCTGAAGCTGGCTTTTCCACAGTTTCAGGCGCGCAAGGCCAGTGATGCGTTGAAGCAGGCGTTTGAACATTTCGTGAGTGAAGGAGGCAGCAGTCTGTATCAACAGGCGGCCTTCGATGCGCTGCACGCGCATCTTTCTGCCAGCGATAACAACATGTGGGGCTGGCCGGTCTGGCCGGAAGAGTATCGGCAGGGTAATAGCGCCGCCGTAGAGGCGTTTTGCCAACAGCATACGGATGAAGTGAGCTTCTATCTGTGGCTGCAGTGGCTGGCCGCCAGCCAGTTTGCCGAATGTTTCGGCCTGAGCCAGGAGCAGCAGATGCCGATTGGCCTCTACCGCGATCTGGCGGTGGGCGTGGCAGAAGGCGGTGCTGAAACCTGGTGTGAGCGTGAGCTGTATTGCCTGGGGGCCTCTGTCGGGGCTCCACCGGATATCCTTGGTCCGCTGGGGCAAAACTGGGGCCTGCCGCCGATGGATCCCCATGTGATGGTCGCGCGCGGCTATCAGCCGTTTATCGATTTGCTGCGTGCCAATATGACCAGTTGCGGCGCTTTGCGTATCGATCACGTCATGGCGCTGCTGCGGTTGTGGTGGATCCCGTATGGGGAGACTGCCGATCATGGCGCTTACGTTAAGTACCCGGTTGACGATCTGCTGGCGCTGCTGGCGTTGGAAAGCCAGCGCCATCGCTGCATGGTGATTGGTGAAGATCTTGGCACTGTGCCGGTGGAGATCGTCGGCAAGCTGCGTGACAGCGGGGTCTACTCTTACAAGGTGCTGTATTTCGAGCACGACAGCGAGAACCAGTTCCGTGCGCCACAGTCGTATCCGGTGCAGGCGATGGCCACCATTACCACGCACGATCTTCCCACGCTGCGCGGTTACTGGCAAAGCGGTGATTTAACGCTGGGTGAAACGCTGGGGCTATACCCGGATGCCGCGGTGCTCAAAACGCTGTTTGCCGATCGTGAACGTGCCAAGCAGGGGCTGCTGGATGGGCTGCACCGTTACGGCTGTGTGCCGCAGAAGGTGGGCAAAAAGGCCGCGTTGCTGGCGATGAGCCCGTTGTTGAACCGCGGTTTACAGCGTTACGTAGCGGACAGTGCCAGTGCGTTACTGGGCCTGCAGCCGGAAGATTGGCTGGATATGGCCGATCCGGTCAATATCCCGGGCACCAGCAGCGAGTACCCAAACTGGCGGCGCAAGCTGAGCCATACCTTGGAAGAGATGTTTGCCGATCGGCAGGTGAACCGTTTACTGAAGGACTTGGATAAGCGGCGCAAAAAGGTGTCGGTAGGGTAATGAAATGAGGGCGCCGTACTGGCGCCCTAAGCATATTAGTAGTAAGAGTGCTCGCCACGCTGATGCTCGGTGAGATCGCGTACCCCTTTCAGCTCCGGGAACTTCTGCAGCAGCTCTTTCTCGATCCCTTCCTTCAGCGTCACGTCAACCATTGAGCAACCGTTGCAGCCGCCGCCGAACTGCAGGATAGCCAGCCCGTCATCGGTGATCTCCATCAGCGAGACGCGGCCACCGTGGCCTGCCAACTGCGGGTTGATCTGCGATTGCAGCACGTATTCCACGCGCTCCATCAACGGAGCATTGTCGTCGACTTTGCGCATTTTGGCGTTTGGCGCTTTCAGTGTGAGCTGGGAACCGAGCTGATCGGTGACAAAGTCGATTTCGGCGTCTTCCAGATACGGCGTGCTCAGCTCATCAACGTAAGCAGACAGTTTTTCGAACTTCAGTTCGGTATCTGTTGCTTCTACCGCATCTGGCGGGCAATAGGAAACGCCGCATTCCGCCGTTGGCGTACCCGGATTAATCACGAATACGCGAATCTGGGTACCTTCTTCTTGGTTTGCCAACAGTTTGGCAAAATGTTCCTGTGCTGCATCTGTTATACGGATCATGGCATTGACTCAATAGTTGACTGCTATAGTAGGATATAATACGCCCATTGCGGTGGTACTACAATGTGCGGCAGACGCACCAGATCTGCAATGATGCGACGCCCTGTTTCTGCAATAATTTAGCGACTTCTGCCACTGTGCTGCCGGTGGTCACCACGTCATCCAGCAGTGCCACATGCTTTCCTGCCAGGTTTTCATCGCAACGGAATGCGCCGCGTAAATTACGCCGCCGCGTACGAGCGATTAACCCTTGCTGCGGTGAGGTCTCCCTGATCCGGCGCAGCGCGGCGGGCCGATATTCGCACCCCAGCCAGCGCGCCAAGGGCCGAGCGAGCAGATCGCTCTGATTATAACCCCGCCGCCAGCAGCGTTTATCCTGCAAGGGTATCGCTAAAATGATTTCCGGTCTGTTCAGATGTTGCTCTCGGTGAGCCTGTAGCCAATGCAGCAGGATCAGCCGGGCCAGCGTCGGGGCCAATTCCGGCGTACGCTGAAATTTGAAGCGTTTGATCAGGGTACTGAGTGGCAGGCAGTAGTCGCTGACAAAAACCAATGCCTGCCAGGGCGGTGGCTGCTGCAAGCAGCGGCCGCAAGGCCGGTGCCGATCGCCGCTGGGCAAACCACAGCGCGGGCAGCTCAGTGGTTTGGCGGGCAACTCACGCAGGCAATAACTGCAGATCCCCTGCTGCAGCAGCCTTAATGGTTGCCGACATAGCCAACAGCGGCCATAGATTGATAGCATAGTCGTCCTCCGTGACGGAACGAGTTTCAGAAGGACAATAACTGATGACAGCGCTGTATTGGCAAACCCTAGGTGAAGGCGATCGCGATCTTGTGCTGCTGCACGGGTGGGGATTGAATGCGGAAGTATGGAGTTGCACGTTGGATCGACTGACGCCGCATTTTCGCGTGCACCTGGTCGACTTGCCTGGCTATGGCCGCAGCCAGGGGTATGGCGAACTCTCGCTGCCGCAGATGGCGGACATTCTGCTGGCGGCGGCCCCTGCGCGCGCTTACTGGCTGGGTTGGTCATTGGGTGGGCTAGTGACCGGGCAGGTTGCACTGATGCAGCCTGAGCGGGTAGCCGGATTAATCACCGTGGCCTCCTCCCCCTGTTTTGCCGCACAGGAGGATTGGCCGGGGATCCGGCCCGACGTGCTGAGCGGTTTCCAGCAGCAACTCAGCCAAGACTTCAAACGCACCGTAGAGCGTTTTCTGGCGCTGCAAACTCTGGGGAGTGAAAGCGCCCGCCAGGATGCGCGCTTGCTAAAAACCGTAGTGCTGAATCAACCGATGCCGAGTGTCGCGGTGCTCAACGGCGGGCTTGATATGCTGCGCACTGTGGATCAACGCCAGCTGTTGGCCAAGCCTACGATGCCGGTGCTGCGTATTTATGGTTATCTGGACGGTTTGGTACCGCGTAAGGTGGCAACGCTGTTGGATGAGTGCTGGCCGCAGTCGTCCTCGGTGGTGATCCCCAAAGCGGCCCATGCGCCTTTCGTTTCTCATCCAGAGGAGTTCACCGATATTATTCATCAGTTTACTGCCAGCCGTTAAGTGCGGCGGTGTTCAGTTTTTCAAACGATAAACCACCGTGCTGCACCCGACGCCTTCTGGGCAGTTCTTGCAACTGCCGCTCAGGCATTCGCTGTTATCTTGTTCAATACGCTCTACTTTCCCCATCGCGGTTAAACGCTCCAGCATAGCCTCAACCAGTGGCAACGGCGTCGCCAGTTGGTAGCTCAACTGTTGCGCCTGGGCGCTGCCCCGTAGGGCCAGCGCATCACGGAGTTGCAGCAGGCTGGCCATCAGTGGCAATCCCCTTGCGGGTTTTGGCAGCAGGCGGCGGGCGTGGCGCTGCGCAGGCGGATGGTGACGCGGCTGCGGGCTTTACGCAATGCCAAGAGCAGCAAGGCATTAAAGGCCAACACTGACAGGATCGCCACCAGGCTGTATTGCGGATGCTGGGCAAAGGTCACCGTCTGGTAGAACAGGGTGGCCAATGAATAAGCGACGTTCAGCCCCCACAGGATGGAGAAGGTCATCCATCCACGGCTTGATTCGCGAGCGATAGCGCCCATCACCGAAACACAGGGGATATACAGCAGCACGAAGATCAGATAGCTGTAGGCCGAAATCGAGGTGCCGAATTTGCTGCTCATGACCCCCATGGAGCCAGCGCCCATTTCGCCATCGCCTTTGCTGGCCTCGATAGGGTTAAAAAGTACGCTGAGGCTGAAAGTGTCCTTCAGGCCTTGCCAGGTTTCATCTACGGCTGTGGTCAATTCATCTAGTAAGTTAAAGCTGGCGGCGTCGAACGGCTGATTGGTGAGGTGTTCGGCGGTATAAAGCGTGTTGAGCGTACCCACCACCACTTCTTTGGCCATCGCCCCGGTGACCAAACCGACGGTCGCCTGCCAGTTATCGCTGTGAACGCCCATCGGTTGCAGCAATGGCGTGAGCACTTTAGAAACCGAGGCCAGCGCTGAATCATTAATGCTGTCTACCGGCTTGCCGCTGAAAGAGAAACTGTTCAGGCCACCGATCAGGATACTGGCAATCACAATCACTTTCCCGGCGCGCAGCACAAAGCCTTTCAGCCGTTGCCAGGTTTGCAGCAGCAGGCTTTTCAGGTGTGGGACGTGATAAACCGGCAGTTCCATAACAAATGGTGAGGCTTCACCGCGCATAATGGTGTATTTCAGCACCAGGCCAGTCAGGATCGCGACCACAATGCCCAGCATATACAGCGAGAACACCACGCCAGCGCCGTCCTGGCCGAAGAAGGCGGCGGCAAACACGGCAAAGATCGCCAAACGTGCGCCGCAGGACATAAAGGGAGCCATCATGATGGTGATCAGGCGTTCGCGCTGGGCATCCAGCGTGCGGGCACCCATGATCGACGGCACGTTACAGCCGAAGCCGACGATCAGCGGCACGAAAGATTTCCCCGGCAAGCCGAGCGCCTGCATCAGGCGATCCATAACGAACGCGGCGCGTGCCATGTAGCCGGAATCTTCCAGGAAGGACAGGAACAGGTACATCATGCCGATCTGCGGCACCAGTGGCAGCACGGTATTGATCCCGCCGCCGACGCCCTGCGCCAGGAAAATGGTCAGCCACTCAGGGAAATGCAGGGTGTAACCAAGCCACTGGATCCCTTGGATAAAGATCGCCGCCGAACCGAGATCGAAGATCGGTTGCAGCGCCCCGCCAATGTTAATCGCCAGCAGGAACATCAGGTACATCACCAGCAGAAAAATAGGCACGCCGAGCCAGCGGTTGAGGATCACCTTATCCAGCATCTCAGTCAGGCGGTTTGGCAATGCCTGCTGCGCGTTGCTGACCGCATCGCAAATGGCGGCGATCGACTGATAACGGGCATCGGCTATGACCAGCGCCGGATCTTCCTGCTGCTGCTGTTGCAGCGCTTGCCTGGCCTGCGGCAGCAGAGCGATAGCTTCACCAGCTAGCTGGTGGCTATAGATATCCCCTTCCAGCATCTGCAGCGCCAGCCAGCGGCGCTGTTCGGTGGGCAGATTCTGCGGCATGGCTTCGGTCAAGGCGTTGACCTGGTCTAGCAGCAGTGGCGGGTATGCCACCAGCGCTTTGAGCTGATTGAAACGGTGATTGTCGATCATCTGCTTCAACACGCCAATGCCGTCGGCTTTGGTGGAGATCAGCGGCACCACCGGGCAACCCAGGCGCTCAGACAGTGCGGCGATATCAATCTCGATATGCTGACTTCTGGCGATATCCAGCATGTTCAGCGCCACAATGCAGGGAATGCCGAGCTCCAGCAGTTGCAGCGTCAGGTAGAGGTTACGCTCCAGGTTTGACGCATCCACCACGTTGATCAGTAAATCAGCATCGCCGCTCAGGATGTAATGGCAGGCGATCTGCTCGTCGAGGGAGGTTTGTTCGGAGATGGTCGTGAGCGAATAAGTGCCGGGCAAATCGACCAGAGTGACCTGCGATTGCGGGGTAGTAAACTGGCCTTCTTTACGTTCGACCGTGACCCCAGCCCAGTTACCCACCCGCTGACGTGCACCAGTGAGCTGGTTGAACAGCGTGGTTTTCCCTGAATTCGGATTACCTATCAAGCCAATGGTAATTTTCTTCATAATCCAACGTGATATCAGTAAATTAAGTACCGGCCATGCACAGAGGCACGGCAAAAGCCTGAGGCGGGGGGCGGCGTGTGATTACTGGCCGTCGAGCAGGATCAGGTCCAAATCTTTTTTCCGCAGCACCAGGCTGACGCGGCGGGTTCTGATTTCTATCGGATCGCCGAGCGGTGCAACGCGGATAACTTCAAACAATGAGCCGGGCAGCATCCCGAGCGACAGCAGCTTCTGCCGGTACGCGGGGCTGATTTCACTGGAGAAACCGGCGATTTTATACGTCTGTTTAGGAAGAAGATGCATGTTACCTTCTTGGGTATTCAAAGCGTTCGCTGGAACGTCATGTTCAAAACAGTGTTGCCCAGACTACCCGAGGTGGGGTAAATGGGGCCGCAATAGACATGCAGCACAATAATAGTGAGAACGATTATCGTAAGCAATACAAAAAGAAGGGATATTGAGCGGTAATTGTACTACTTTCTTGCGATGCATCAAAAAGTGAGTGGAAATATTGTGTGGCAGAGGGCGGAGCGAACTCCGCCCGTCTTGAGGCTTAACGCTTTTTACCGAACGCGGCGGCCAGTGCATCGCCCATGGCACTGTTGCCTGCCGGGGTGCTGCTGCGCGGTTTCGCGGCTTTATTGGCCGGCGGGCGGGCGGCGTTGTCGCGCGCTGGTGCGCTGTTGTTGCCACCGCCACCACGGCGTGGTGAACCCTCGCCCGGTTGCTCATCCAGGCGCATGCTGAGTGCAATGCGCTTGCGCTGCAGATCGACTTCCATCACCTTCACTTTGACGATATCACCCGCTTTCACCACGGTATGCGGATCTTCAACGAACTTGTCGGCCAGCGAGGAGATGTGCACCAGGCCATCCTGATGCACGCCGATATCCACAAACGCGCCAAAGTTGGTGACGTTAGTCACTGAACCTTCCAGAATCATGCCCACTTGCAGATCGTTCAGCGTTTCCACGCCTTCTGCAAAGGTGGCGGTTTTGAATTCTGGGCGCGGATCGCGGCCCGGTTTTTCCAGCTCTTTCAGAATGTCGGTAACGGTTGGCACACCGAATTTATCGTCGGTGAAATCGCTGGCTTTCAGATTACGGATAGCGTTGGGGTTGCCCATCAGATCCTGCAGCGCCTGCTGGGTCGCGGCCAGAATGCGTTCTACCACCGGATAGGTTTCCGGGTGCACGGTTGAGGCATCCAGCGGGTTATCACCGTGGTTGATACGCAAGAAGCCCGCACATTGTTCAAAGGCTTTTGGCCCCAGGCGGCTGACTTTCAGCAGTTGCTCGCGGTTGCTGAAACGGCCGTTTTCATCACGCCAGGTGACGATGTTCTGCGCCATCATGCGCGTCAGGCCGGCCACGCGGGTCAGCAGAGGCACGGAGGCGGTATTCAGATCCACCCCGACGGCGTTTACGCAGTCTTCCACCACCGAATCCAGCTTTTTCGCCAATTGGCTTTGGCTGACGTCGTGCTGGTACTGGCCAACGCCGATGGATTTCGGGTCAATTTTCACCAGCTCAGCCAGCGGATCCTGCAAACGGCGAGCAATGGACACCGCACCGCGCAGGGAAACGTCGAGGTTCGGGAATTCCTGTGCTGCCAGTTCGGAAGCGGAATAGACCGAAGCCCCGGCTTCGCTGACGATCACTTTCTGCGCTTTGACTTCCGGGAACTGTTGCTGCAGCTCGGCAAAGAAACGCTCGGTTTCGCGGGAAGCGGTACCGTTGCCGATCGCCACCAGCTCGACCTTGTGCTTGATACACAGTGCGGCAACCAGCGCAGCGGCTTTGGCGGCCTGACCGGTGTGCGGATAGACGGTATCGGTCGCCACCAGTTTGCCGGTGGCATCCACCACCGCCACTTTAACGCCGGTACGCAGGCCTGGGTCCAGGCCCATGGTGGCGCGCATGCCAGCCGGGGCGGCCATCAGCAGATCGTGCATATTGCGGGCGAAAACGTTGATCGCTTCATCTTCCGCACGTTCACGCAGGGTGCCCATCAGCTCGGTTTCCAGGTGCATCAGCACCTTGATGCGCCAGGTCCAGTTAACTACCGCTTTGCGCCAGGCATCTGCCGGCGCTTTGTTCAGGCGCAGATTGAGATGATTGATGATGATCAGCTCGCCCTGGCTTTCGCGCGGCGCTTCTTCAAACTGCGGATCGGCATTCAGCGCCAGTTGTAACACCCCTTCATTGCGGCCGCGGAACATCGCCAGCGCGCGGTGTGAAGGCACCTGCGCAATCGGTTCGTGGTGATCGAAATAATCGCGGAATTTCGCGCCTTCCTCTTCTTTGCCTTCGACGACCTTGGACACCAGATGGGCGTTTTTCCACAGGTAATCACGCACTTTGGCCAGCAGCGTGGCATCTTCGGCGAAGCGTTCCATCAGGATGTAGCGCGCGCCGTCCAGCGCTGCTTTCACATCGGCCACGCCTTTGTCGGCATCGACATAGCGTTCAGCCGCCTGTTCCGGCTGCTGTTGCGTATCCTGCCACAGCAAATCGGCCAGCGGTTCCAGGCCGGCTTCGATGGCAATTTGCCCACGGGTGCGGCGTTTGGGTTTGTACGGCAGGTAAAGGTCTTCGAGTTCTGTTTTGCTCAGGGTGGCGTTAATTGCCCCAGCCAGCTGTTCGGTCAGCTTACCTTGCTCATCAATGGACTTGAGGATGGTCTGGCGGCGGTCTTCCAGTTCACGCAGATAACCCAGGCGGGTTTCCAACTGGCGCAGTTGGGTGTCATCCAGGCCTCCGGTGACTTCCTTACGGTAGCGTGCGATAAACGGCACGGTATTACCTTCATCCAGCAGACGGATGGCGGAGTCAACTTGCTCCGGCCGGGCCTGCAATTCTGTTGCAATAATGCGGCTCAGTGGGTCATTCATAAGTCGGGTATCTGTTCAGCACGATAATCAAATAGGGGGATAGTTATACGTTTTGCAGGGATAAAATGCCAGCGCAGCGGGGCGCGGGCTGAAAAAGGCCCTCATTCTTTCACATAGGTGATCGCATTGACCGACCAGAAAGCTTCGCCTGCCGGGGTTTGCACCGTGGCGCTGTCGCCCACTTCCTTTTTCAGCAGCGCGCGGGCCATCGGTGAGTCGATGGAGATATAGTCTTTGCGGCCAAAAATCTCATCGTAACCGACGATGCGAAAGCGTTTGATATCGCCGTCATCGTTTTCGATCTCAACCCAGGCACCAAAGAATACGCGGCCTTCCTGTTGTGGTGAGTAATCAACGATTTTCAACTGCTCGAGGCATTTGGTGAGATAACGCACGCGGCGATCGATCTCACGCAGCCGCTTTTTGTTGTACTGGTAATCGGCGTTTTCGCTTCTGTCGCCCAGGCTAGCGGCCCAGGTCACTTTTTTGGTTACTTCCGGGCGTTCTTCACGCCAGAGAAAGTCCAGCTCCTGCTTCAGCTTGTTGTATCCCTCACGGGTAATCAGCAATGTTTTCATCGTTATCCACCTTGCGGCCAGCTGTTAATCTGGGGATTTTCGCATAAACGAGCCGTTGGGTGAGTTTTTTATCGGCATCTCTGACGTACACTGCCAAAATGGCTGTTTTGGTGATTCTGCTGTCTGGGTAAACAATCATTAAATCGCAGGGCTTTTTGACGAGCCTTAGCCTGAGACTTGAGTGAAAATAGTTGATATCTGGGCAAAAGAATAAGCTTTGTAACAATTTCGGCTAGAATGTATACCATTAAATGCTGTCAGTAATGACAGGGTTTTTTAACAATACGAGGCTGTTGCCAAACCGTTGCCACGTACCGGTACGTGTCACAGCCTAGAATCAGGCAATACCGCCTTTGGGAGTAACACAATGCAAGAAAATCATAAGATTCTGGTCGTCGACGATGACATGCGCTTGCGTGCGCTTTTAGAACGTTATTTAACGGAACAAGGGTTTCAGGTGCGTAGCGTGGCCAACGCTGAGCAAATGGATCGTTTGCTGACGCGTGAATCTTTCCATCTGATGGTGTTGGATCTGATGCTGCCGGGGGAGGACGGGCTTTCTATCTGCCGCCGTCTGCGCAGCCAGAGTAACCCGATGCCGATCATTATGGTGACTGCCAAGGGGGAAGAAGTGGATCGCATCGTCGGGCTGGAAATTGGCGCCGATGACTACATTCCCAAGCCGTTCAACCCGCGTGAACTGTTGGCCCGTATCCGAGCGGTGTTGCGCCGTCAGGCCAATGAATTGCCAGGGGCACCTTCTCAGGAAGAAGCCGTAATCGCCTTTGGTAAATTCAAACTGAACCTGGGGACGCGCGAAATGTTCCGGGAAGATGAGCCTATGCCACTCACCAGCGGTGAGTTCGCGGTGCTGAAAGCGTTGGTCAGCCACCCGCGCGAACCCCTGTCACGCGATAAGCTGATGAACCTGGCCCGTGGTCGTGAATACAGCGCGATGGAGCGTTCCATCGATGTGCAGATTTCCCGCCTGCGCCGCATGGTGGAGGAAGATCCGGCCCATCCTCGTTATATTCAGACCGTTTGGGGCCTGGGTTATGTCTTCGTACCGGACGGCAGTAAGGCATGAAGCGATTGCGCTTTTCACCGCGTAGCTCGTTTGCCCGAACTTTGCTGTTGATCGTCACCCTGCTGTTCGTCAGCCTGGTGACGACCTATCTGGTGGTGCTCAACTTCGCCATCCTGCCCAGCCTGCAGCAGTTCAACAAGGTTCTGGCGTATGAAGTCCGTATGCTGATGACCGACCGGCTGCAACTGGAAGATGGTACGCTGCTTGAAGTGCCGCCGGCGTTCCGCCGCGAAATCTACCGTGAGCTGGGCATTTCCCTGTATACCAACGCTGCGGCGGAGGAGAGCGGTTTGCGCTGGGCGCAGCACTACCAGTTCCTCAGCCAGCAGATGGCGCAGCAACTGGGGGGGCCGACCGACGTCCGCGTTGAGGTGAATAAAAACTCACCGGTGGTATGGCTGAAAACTTGGCTGCAGCCGGATATCTGGGTGCGCGTTCCGCTGACCGAAATCCACCAGGGCGACTTCTCGCCGCTGTTCCGCTACACCTTGGCGATTATGCTGCTGGCGATCGGCGGTGCCTGGCTGTTTATCCGCGTGCAGAACCGGCCCTTGGTCGAGCTTGAACACGCTGCTTTGCAGGTGGGGAAAGGGATTATTCCGCCGCCGTTGCGTGAATATGGTGCCTCTGAGGTGCGTTCCGTGACCCGTGCGTTTAACCAGATGGCGTCCGGCGTCAAGCAACTCGCTGACGATCGCACGCTGCTGATGGCCGGGGTGAGTCACGATCTGCGCACGCCGCTGACGCGCATCCGGCTGGCGACGGAGATGATGAGCACCGAAGATGGCTATCTGGCGGAGTCGATCAATAAAGACATTGAAGAATGTAACGCCATCATCGAGCAGTTTATTGATTACCTGCGTACCGGCCAGGAAATGCAGACCGAGCTTAGCGATCTGAACGCTATTCTGGGTGAAGTGGTGGCGGCAGAAAGTGGCTATGAGCGGGTGATCGAAACCGACATACTGCCGGGCGAACTGATGATGAATGTGCATCCGTTATCAATCAAGCGCGCGGCGGCCAATATGGTGGTGAATGCGGCTCGCTATGGCAATGGCTGGATCAAGGTCAGCAGCGGGCGCGAGCTGCAACGCGGCTGGTTCCAGGTGGAAGATGATGGGCCGGGTATCAAGCCGGAAGAGCTCAAACACCTGTTCCAACCTTTCGTGCGCGGCGACAGCGCGCGCAGCACCAGCGGCACTGGCCTGGGGCTGGCGATCGTGCAGCGTATTATTGATGCTCACGCAGGGGTATTGGATATCGGCACCAGCGAACGCGGTGGGTTGCGCATCCGCGCCTATATTCCATTGCCGATGGAAAGCGGGGAATTGCTTAACGGCCAACAGACGGTGAAAGACACGGTATAACTCTTGACCGGGCCGTGGCTCGGTCAGGGTTTTCGGCTCATCACGTAGTATTCCGCAGCCTCTTCATGCAAGCGTAGGCTGGTGGTGGCCTGCCACGGGTCGATTAACTCAATCCCGCAATGGAGAAAGTCTTTGGTGTTACGTGTTGCCAGCGTTGCGCCATACTGCAAACAGGTGGCGGCAATTTGCGTGTCGGGAATACTCATTAACCTACCTTGACGCTGATTTCTTCCCATTAACTGGGCGTATTGCAAAGCGCAAAGTGTATCAAATGGCAGAATCTGCTCATCGAATCTTATCTGTACTGCCTCAGACAGTTTATTCTTGAGCTCAAGCTGACGTTTGCCGTCAGGCATACAGGCAACCCCGCTAAACAATTCGGCAAGTACAATGACGCTCAGATAAAGTTCGTCGTTATCTTTTTCATTCAGCCAACTAATGACGTTGTAATGTGGATTAGGGCGCAACGTTTCTGAAATGACATTGGTGTCGAGAATAATCATGCTTGGTCATCATCATCGTCAAAGGTGACAATACGCGGTGGCACGGCATCGCGGGGAGGGATCTCCAGCTCTACACCACCGAATTCGGCAAAATACTGGTGCATCCAGGTGCCTAAACCGTAGCGCGGTGGCTTTTTCGTCAGTGCCTGTTTCAAAATCATACGCACTTCCTCTTCCATGGAATGACCGTTTTTCGCTGCTGAGATGCGCAGCAGCTCTTTTATTTCGTCGTCCAGATTCCTGACGGTGATGGTAGCCATTAACCCCCCTATGCTAGCAATGATTGCATTGCATAATTCTGCTATCAGGCTGGTTAAAAAGCAAGCAATGGAAACGAAAAAAGGCGCGGTGAGCGCCTTGGGGAGAAAGTGTAGGGGGCTAGGTTAAGACCGTTACAACGCCCCCTACAAGAGGGTATTACAGCTTCGGCCCGACACTGACCAGCGCGGCACCGGCCGGTGTATCCGTGTATTTGTCGAAGTTGGTGATAAAGCGGTTCGCCAGATCGTGCGCTTTCTCTTCCCACTGCTCCACCTTGGCGTAGGTAGCGCGTGGATCGAGGATCGCCGGATCAACGCCCGGTAAGGCGGTTGGCATCGCCAGATCGAAGATCGGCAGCGTAATGGTTTCTGCTTTATCGATTTCACCGTTGAGAATAGCGTCGATAATGCCGCGGGTATCTTTGATCGAGATACGTTTACCCGTGCCGTTCCAGCCAGTGTTCACCAGATAAGCCTGCGCACCGGCCGCCTGCATGCGCTTAACCAGCACTTCGGCGTACTGGGTTGGGTGCAGTGATAGGAAAGCGGCACCGAAACAGGCGGAGAAGGTTGGCGTCGGCTCGGTAACACCGCGCTCGGTACCGGCCAGTTTCGCGGTGAAACCAGACAGGAAGTGGTACTGGGTCTGGTTGGCCGTCAGGCGCGATACTGGCGGCAGTACGCCAAAGGCGTCGGCCGTCAGGAAGATCACCTTGGTGGCGTGGCCCGCTTTCGAAACCGGTTTAACGATGTTGTGGATATGGTAGATCGGGTAGGAAACACGGGTGTTCTCGGTTTTCGAGCCGTCGTTGAAATCCACCGTGCCATCGGCCAAAACGGTGACGTTTTCCAGCAGTGCATCACGCTTGATGGCGTGATAGATATCCGGCTCGGCTTCCTCGGAAAGCTTGATGGTTTTGGCGTAGCAGCCGCCTTCGAAGTTGAATACCCCGTCGTCGTCCCAGCCATGCTCGTCGTCGCCGATCAACTGACGTTTCGGATCGGTAGAAAGGGTGGTTTTACCGGTGCCGGACAGGCCGAAGAATACCGCCACATCGCCTTTCTCGCCCACGTTGGCCGAGCAGTGCATAGAGGCGATGCCTTTTAGCGGCAGCAGGTAGTTCATCATTGAGAACATCCCTTTCTTCATCTCGCCGCCGTACCAGGTGCCGCCGATCAACTGCATGCGTTCGGTCAGGTTGAACGCCACGAAGTTTTCTGAGTTCAGGCCCTGCTGTTGCCAGTTCGGGTTGGTGCATTTGGCACCGTTCATCACCACGAAGTCAGGCTCGAAGTTTTGCAGCTCTTCTTCGCTTGGGCGGATGAACATGTTTTTCACAAAGTGTGCCTGCCAGGCCACTTCAGTAATAAAGCGGACTTTCAGGCGGGAGTCTGCGTTGGCACCACAGAAGGTATCCACTACAAACAGGCGCTTGCCAGAGAGTTGTTCGGTGACCAGCTTTTTCAGATCTGCCCAGACTTCAGGGCTGAGAGGTTTGTTGTCGTTCTTGCCTTTACCCTGATCGGCCCACCAGACGGTGTCCCGGGTGATGTCGTCGCGGACGATGTACTTATCTTTTGGAGAACGGCCGGTGAAGATACCGGTATCAACGGCAACGGCTCCCAAGCTGGTTACTACACCACGCTCAAACCCTTCCAGTGAAGGGTCAGTCTCTTCCTTAAACAGTAATTCATAACTCGGATTGTGAACGATTTCACCAACGTTATGAATACCATAAGCGGCAAGATCCTGGTGGGTTATACCTTTAACACGCATGTCACTGCTCCTTGATCACAGAATTTCTGGCAACAATTGTAGGGATTCAGTGGGGAGTAACCGCGATAGGTATCAAATATTTAACGTTTTAAACGTTTTTTACTTACGTTATGCGATATAGCACACGGAAAAAAGCAAGCGTGCAAACTGCGCGGGCTGGCGAGCGCCTGAACGCTCGCCAGAGTGTGGTGCAACTCAGTGTAACTGTGGATTGCTGTCGGTATTACCGTTATAAAGTGCGGCAATGTCCACGGCATCAAAGACGTAGTGATTGCCACAGTAGTCGCAGTGCATGTCAATATTGCCGTCCTGCTCCAGCATGTTGGTCACTTCTTCCATTGGCAGTGTCATTAGCGCATCGGCGCAACGCTGGCGCGAGCAGGTGCAGCGGAAAGTGACATCCTGAGGTTCGTAGAGCGTCACTTCTTCCTGGTGGTACAAGCGATAAAGCACTTCGTTAGCGGGGAGGCCAAACAGTTCTTCATTCTTGATGGTGGCGGTCAGTTGCACCAGATGATCGAAGTCGTCGGCATTGCCGTCCTGTGCCGGTAGCACCTGCAGCAACATACCGCTCGCGGCGGGTTGGCCAGCTGATTCGCCGGTACGGATAAACAGGCGGGTCGGCAACTGTTCGGACTGGCGGAAATAGCCTTCCAGGCAGGCTGCCAGGGTTTCACCTTCCAACCCGACGACGCCCTGATAGCGCTCACCTTCGGTTGGGCTGATGGTGATCACCATAATGCCGTTACCGAGCATCTGATGCAGCGTGTTGCCTTCGGTGATTGGGCCTTCCACACGGGCGACGCCGCGCATTTCCTGGCGGTTGTTGCCGTTGATGACGGCCAGTTTGAGCGGGCCGTCACCTTGGAGCTGCACGGTGATGTCACCGTCGAACTTCAGCGTGGCAGTCAGCAGGCTGGTGGCAACCAGCAGTTCACCGAGCAGCTTTTGCACCGGTGCCGGGTAGTCATGGTTGGTCAGAATCTGCTGATAGGTTTCGCTGACGGTAACCAGCTCACCGCGCACCGCGTAGTTTTCGAACAGGTAACGGTGTAATTGGTCATGGTTGGACATAGTTTTCTCTCATTGAGGTGAAGGATCATTCCGGTTCACCAAGCTATCTTATGTGCGGCCCTACTGGGGCTGGCTCTTGAATTTAAGCAAATCGCGCCGCTCTTTTTTATCCGGACGACGATCCGGGTGCGGCATCGTCAGCGCATTCATCTTGCGGGCCAGCGCCATTTTCTCGCGGTTGGCAATGCTGGCCTCGGTTTCCTGGTAGATCTGCTGGGCTTCGCTGGCCCCACGCCGCTGAGCGGTAACGGCCAGCACCACGACGGTGCGTTCTTCATTGCCCTGGCGCAGTTTGATCTCCGCATTAATTTCAACGATTTTGCTCGGCTTACCGCGTTGGCCGTTGTAGTGCACCTTACCGCCGTCGATCATTTCGCGTGCCAGCGCACGAGTTTTATAAAAACGTGCCGCCCACAGCCATTTGTCCAGACGGACGGCATCATCATCCTGCGTTGCTTTGGCTTTCATTGCTCCCCCTGTTTCAACGCCGGTATCAACTGGCGATAGTCGCTCATTGATGGATAGCGCTGGAAAGTTTTACTCACCGTGCTGGAGTCCGGGTTTTGCACTCCCAGGCAGTGGCGGATACCAAAGGTTTGGGCAGCGTCCAGAATCGGTTCGCTATCATCGATAAACAGCGTGCGCTGTGGATCAAAACCGGTTTGCTGCTGCACCGCCTGCCACAGACGCTGATCTTCTTTCGGATAACCAAATGTGTGGGTGGAAAGTAATAAATCAAGGTGCTGATCCAACCCGGTGTGCTCAATTTTTACCGCCAGGCTATGCGGATGGGCATTCGTCAGCAGAATGGTGCGGCGGCCTGCATGACGCAAAGCCTGCAGAAATGGCTCGGTATCTTCACGTAGCCGCGCGCGGTTCCCCACTTCGCTGGTCATGCGGTAGATGTCCAGCTCCAGCCGATGGCTCCAGTAATCAAAGCAATACCAGTTCATGGTGTGCTGCACGGCGAGATATTCGGCATGAATGATTTTACGGGCTTCATCGAACGCAATGGCCCGTTGTTCACTCAGCGCCTGAGGAACCAGCGTCAGCCAGAAATGGCTGTCGAACTCCAGATCGAGCAGAGTCCCGTCCATATCCAGCAATACGGTGTCAATATCGCACCAGTCGAACTCGGGAACCATGAAAAAACTCCATAGGCAGGCCAGGGGTAGTCAATAGTGTTAGCGTAGCATAAGCAGAGTCAGGGTATGCACGTGCAATCGCGGAACTAGACCACGGGGCGTATCGGTACCGGAGTGAGCTGAGGGGTGAAGCAGCTTTCATAGTAGCGCTGGATGTCGGCAAGACGATGTTGGCTCTTGCGCCAACGTTGCACCAGCCGCCAGGTGTTATAGCCAAGGCTGGCCACCAAGGCCAGCAGCAGCAAGCTGGTACCCAGGTAACGCCACAGGGTGATGATATCGGGCTCGCTGTGTAAGGCAATATGACGGGTGCCATTGGCATCAACGGAAATATTGGTGATTACGCCCTGAGCACGGAACGGCGTATGCAGTAACAGTCTGGAGAGACGTTGCAGCTCGTTCCATTGGTCGAGCGCATTGTACTCGGTCAGCGGTTGGGCTGGCAGCGGGTGATCGACCAACTGCTTGCCTTCATCGCTGGTGATCAGGAATCCCCCCGGTGACGGGCTGTTAAGTGCAGCTGCGGCCAAGCGGGTTTCATGGGTGACGAACGACGAGGCAGCCGCGTTGCTGAGGCTTTCCAGCGACTCTGCACTCACCGGCCGTAACAGGACGTTAACGCCCTGCAGAGTACCTGATTTGGCACGCTTCACCAGGCTGGTCCAGTTTTTGGCATTACCGAGATTGACCAGCGCGTTTTTCAGCCGCACGCAATCACTTTCTGTACCGCAAAGATCCTGAGTTTTCAGCACAATGTCTGAGAAGTCATCCAGCAGGATCATACCGGATTTTTCAATGGCGCTGGCCAACTGCGGGTTCAGCTTCTGGTCGGTTCCACTGGGGTGCAACTGGCGGTTAATCGTGGCCAGCAGGGCGGCAGCCTTGTCGATCACCTCCGACTCCGGCTGCGGTAGCGGAGCTGCAGTGTTCCAGTAGATCCCTGAACAGTCAAAAGGCATAAAACTGGGCACCACGGTGCTGGCATTCCCGTTGGCGGGGGGGACGTAGCACATACCAGAGCCCTGAATCTTCAGAGTGTCGCCGATGCGCAGCGGTATGGCCTCCAGCGTCTGAACGTTGGTGACATTGGCATTCTGCGCACCTTGCAGCCAGGCGCTGCTCAGTTTAACCGGCAGGCTGAGGGGAACGTAGGCCAGCAGTAAGACAAGCGTTACCAAGGCACTGGCGGCCAGTACGGCGTGCTTGCCCCATTGCTGCAAAGGGAAATTCTTTACCTCGTCATGCAGGGAAAGATAGCGCCCTTGGCGTACCACTTGCCGGTTGAGGTAGATATCCACGTTGGTGACTTTCCCCAGATCCGACGTGAGGTAAGGTTGCCAGTGTGGGGGATAGGTCAGATCGATCACTCCCAGAGAGATATTGCTGAGTTGCCCCTGATCGGCTTCGTCGAACAACCCCCAGCGTTTTGGCGTGCCGCGCAGGCAGTGGACTTCTTTCAATTCGCTTTCGGTCGGATGGCGCAGCAGCTTCCAACAGCCCCAGACGATCATCAGTATGGCAACAAAAATCATCCAGGGGATGACTATCACGGGGCTGATCAGGCTGAAAAACAGCAGCAACAGGGCGACGGAAATGGTTGCCGCCTCCTTGATACCGTTTGGGCGATGAAGCGCATGTTCCTCGGGGGTTTCCTTGCGAATATTAACCAACTCAATATGCTCACTCTCTTCCTGGCGGATAGAGGCATTTTGGGCTGGTGTTGCACTGACCGCGGGAGAGTGCGCACGATCGCGAATATGGTCAAGCAGCGAATGGCCATTGAGTGAGATAACCAGGGGCAGCGTCTGGGTTTTGATCACTTCCACATGATTATCGGCGCTGATGTACTGTTCCCAGAAAGGCGGCAGATGTATTTCTTCAGAATCAAGATAATAGCGCCAGTTATTGGGCTCATCGCTGGCCAGCCCATAACGAGTAATAGCATGAGTAATGGGGTAAACATGCACGCTCTGCGGTGTGAGTGCCAGCCTGGAGGAAGACAGCCCCGGGGAAACGGGCAGAAACTTATTACCGGGCCTGTTCTGCTGATTGAGATAATACTCAACGGCCGCACGTTCATCTGCGGTCAGCTTGCGGTGCGTCGGTTTGATAAAGGGTAGGGAACGCGCCAGTACTGGCTGTGTGCGGAATTTAAACCAGAAACAGAGGCCAGCAGCAATCAGGCAAGCTAGCACCAAGACCAATATTAATACTATTGTGCTCATGCTGCCCTCATCGTGAACCCATAAACCTGCCAACTTCATAGACTGCTTGCCTATTATACGGAGCTAACTTCCAGAGGAGATAGCCTTCATAGCGTGAAATTGCGGCCACGAAGGCGCTTGCCTCGGCCACAACATCAGTTACTTCGGGTATACACACGATTCAGATTATCCGCAGGGGATGTGCCGTATAACTTGATGACTGATATAGATGATAGCAATGCATCCACAGACCTGATATCGGCTTTATCCTATTTTATTATGCCGTTTTTAGTGAGTTTTTTGGGAAAATGGCTTTGCGCTGGCTACGCTTGTTAAAAAAAAGTAAATTAGTGCTGAAGTTCGTTGCGACAAAGGTTCCCATTAACGCACAATGTGATCAAGATCGAATTTAAGCACCTGAACTGAGTGGCGTGCGCACATCATTATCCTGGTTATCTGCTTGTTAAGCAGGTAATCCATTTGAGGCAATCATGCATAAACACCTGCAAAAACCTAAAATTCTGAAAGTAGAAACGGTCGCCCGCTCGCGTTTATTCAACGTCGAATCAGTCGATCTGGAGTTCAGTAACGGTGTTCGGCGGGTTTATGAACGTATGCGGCCTTCAGAGCGTGAGGCGGTGATGATTGTGCCCGTCGTGGGGGACGATCTGTTGCTGATCCACGAATATGCGGTGGGTACCGAATCTTATGAGCTGGGCTTCCCGAAAGGCCTGATCGATCTTGGGGAGGGTGTGCTGGAAGCGGCTAACCGTGAATTGATGGAAGAAGTGGGTTTTGGTGCGCGCCGCTTTGATTTCCTTGGCAAACTGACGATGGCTCCCTCTTACTTTTCTAGCCAGATGAATATCGTGCTGGCGCACGAGCTCTACCCGCAAAGCCTGGAAGGGGATGAACCGGAGCCGCTACCACAGGTGCGCTGGCCGATTGCCAACATGATGGCGTTACTGGAAGAGGAGGATTTCCGCGAGGCCCGTAACGTGAGTGCGCTGTTCCTGGCAGAGGCTTTTCTGCGTAATCCGCGTTAACGTTATCCAGATGATTTCCTGCTAAAAAAATGGCCAGATCGCTCTGGCCATTGTCGTTTTTAGAACAGCTCGTGGCTTTCGCCGCCAGGGTCCGTCAAGGTGGTACCGGCGTCATGTACCGAGAATGTCGTTGGCTGAGTGCCGTCGATAAAGTACTCGGAGCGGCTGCCACCGCCACCGTTGGACAGCTTGCCGGTGCTCTTGTCGATGGTTACGCTGACAATGCCCGGTGGTGGTGTGACTTTCTGCTCAGGAATACCCTCCAGTGCCACTTTCATAAAGTCATCCCACGCCGGTTGCGCACTCTTCGCACCGCCTTCGCCGCCGGAGATCTGATCCTCAATCGCACCAGAAGCGGTTGCACGCCCCAGATCGCGGCGATGATCGTCAAAACCGATCCAGACCGACGTTACGGTATCCGGGCCGTAGCCGGAGAACCAGGCATCTTTTGAACTGTTAGTGGTCCCGGTTTTGCCACCGATATCACGGCGCTTCAGATCGCGCCCGGCACGCCAGCCGGTGCCCATCCAGCCTGGTTCGCCGAAGATGTTGCTATTCAGCGCATCGCGCATCAGGAACGCCAGAGGCGTGCTGATAACGTGCGGCGCATATTGCTGATCGTTATCCTGCTGTACCTGGGTTGGCGTTACCTGCTCCAGCTGAGGCATTGGCACAGTGGCGTTACTGTTTTCCTGCGATACCGCCACGTTCTCAACGTTATCATCAGAAAGCATCGCCGAACGTTGCGTATCGCCGTAGATCACCGGCAGGTTGCAGCTTTCACATACCACTTTCGGCTTGGCTTCAAACAGGGCTTTGCCGCTGTCGTCTTCAATCTTGGTGATGAAGTAAGGGTCGACCAGATAGCCGCCATTCGCCAGCACCGAGTAGCCACGCACCACCTGCAGGGGAGTGAAGGAGGCAGAACCTAACGCCAGGGATTCCGAATGCACAATGTTCTGTGCCGGGAAACCGAAGCGTTGCAGATATTCCGCTGCATAATCAACGCCCATCGCGCGCATGGCACGCACCATCACCACGTTCTTCGATTGCCCCAGACCTTGGCGCAGCCGGATCGGGCCGTCATAGGTTGGCGGTGAGTTTTTTGGCCGCCAATCCGTTCCGGCACCGGCATCCCAGCGAGCAATAGGTAGATCGTTGAGAATGGTGGCCAGCGTCAGGCCCTTATCCATCGCCGCGGTGTACAGGAAGGGCTTGATGTTGGAACCGACCTGGCGCAGCGCCTGAGTTACGCGATTGAACTTGCTCTGGTTGAAATCGAAACCGCCGACCAGTGCCTTGATAGCACCGTTGTTGGGATCGATGGATACCAGCGCCGAGTTGACATCCGGAACCTGGGACAGCCACCAGTTGTCATTCACTTTGCGCACCCACACCTGCTGGCCAGCCTGAACCACATCGGTGACGCGTTTCGGCGTTGGGCCCTGTTGGGTATCTGTTTTGAACGGGCGTGCCCAGCGCATACCAGACATCGGCAACGCAATGCTGCTGCCATCGCCCAGCATTGCCGTGGCCTGGTTGGCATCGGCCTGGGTAATGACCGCAGGAGCCAGCGGGCCGTAGCTCGGCAGGTTTTTCAGGGAATAAACAATCTGTTTCTGATCCCAGGCGGCTTCACCCACTTTCCACAGCACGTTCGACGGGCCGCGGTAACCGTGGCGCATGTCATAGTCCAGGACGTTGTTACGCACCGCGTCCTGCGCTGCCAATTGCAGCTTCTTGGTGATGGTGGTGTAAACCTTGTAGCCGTCGGTATAGGCGTTCTCACCATAACGCGTGATCATCTCCTGACGTACCATCTCGGCAAGATAGGGCGCAGAGAAGCTGATTTCCGGCGCATGGTAGTGAGCGACCAACTCCTCGCTGCGGGCCTGATCGTATTGCGCCTGCGTGATGTAATGCTCATCAAGCATACGCGACAGCACGACGTTGCGGCGCGCCACGGCACGATCGTGCGAATACAGCGGGTTGAAGGTCGACGGTGCTTTCGGCAGGCCGGCAATGGTCGCCATCTCGCTTAAGCTGAGCTGGCTGACATCCTTGCCGAAGTAAACCTGCGCGGCCGCCCCGACGCCGTAAGCGCGGTAGCCCAGGTAGATCTTGTTCAGATACAGCTCAAGAATTTCGTCTTTAGACAGCATCTGTTCGATGCGTATCGCCAGGAAAACCTCCTTGATTTTACGCATCAGGGTGCGTTCTGGGCTCAAGAAGAAGTTTCTTGCCAACTGTTGGGTGATGGTACTGGCACCTTGCGACGCACGGCCAGAAACCAGGGCGACAGATGCAGCACGGAAGATACCCACCGGATCAATACCGTGGTGTTCATAGAAACGGCTGTCTTCCGTGGCGATGAAGGCGTGCGTCATCACCGGTGGAATTTGTTCCAGCTTGAGAGGAATACGCCGTTTTTCACCGAATTGAGCGATCAGTTCGCCATCGGCGCTGTAAACCTGCATCGGGATTTGCAGCCGCACGTCTTTCAGCGTTGCGACGTCGGGCAGTTGTGGCTCGACATATTTGTACAAGCCAAAAATCGAGGCTGCTCCCAGCAAGATGCAACACACTGCAAGGATTAGAAAATACTTTACGAACTTCACCTGAGATTTCCCATTTCATGTCATTTGGGCAGTTTATAAACAACCGCGCGGTAGTATAAAGGCAAGCCTGCGACATGGATATGTTCTTTTGTCATCTGACGATACGGAAGTGGGGTGAAATATGTTCTCTCAAACATGGCAGGTAGGCTTGGATATACAAAGTCACTGTGTGAGGGCGCTGGCGGCACAGCATCGCCGCAGTGGCTGGCAACTGCGTCATTGGTGGCAACAGGCGCTGCCGCAGCCGGTGCTGCGCGATGGTTATATAGAGAATTCTGAAATACTGATTACCCTACTAAAGCAGTGGCGCATTCGGTTACCAAGACATATTTCCTTACGCATTGCTTTGCCAGCGCAGCGGGTATTACAGCACAGTTTGCCATTGCCGGATTATCGCCTGCGGGAACCGGTTCGTCATGACTACATCACGGCCCAAGGGCTGAAACAGTTCCCGCTCGACAGCCAGACGTTGGCGATGGATTACCGCATCGCGCCGTCCAATACCAATCAACTGCTGCTCACCGCCGCCCGCCAGCAGGAACTGCAGCAGTGGCTGCACTGCCTGCAGCAAGCCAATCTCCAGCCGCAGGTTGTTGATATTACTCCCAGCGCGTTGTGCGCCATGGCGGCCTTTGCCGGCCTGACGCGTGATGCTGGCCTGCTGCATCGTCTGGAACAGGAGTGGCTGTGGGTGGCACCGCGCAGTATGCCTTTTGCTTACGGCGTACTGCCGGCCAGTGAAACAGGTTGCGTGCAACAGGCACTGGCCGCCATGCGAGCGGCCTGCCCGGGATTGGGTGAGAAAGAGGTGTATTACAGCAGCGTCTTGGATGAGCCTTTGCCCGCAGGCGTCTGTTCTTGGTCGCCCTTCACCGCCTTCAACCAGTTGCACCCACCGTTACCCGCGCAGCCTACGGCTTTTGTTCTGGCGGGTGGGCTGGCGTTACGCCGCGAGGATCGCTGATGTATCAGGTTAATCTTTTGCCCTGGCGCATCAGGGCACAACGGCAACGCTATGGTTTCTGGTTGCGAGCCTTCAGCATGCAACTGTTGGTTGTTTTGGTGCTCCTGACCACGGCTGGCTTCCTGTTGCGTTATCAGCAGGGGCAACAGCAGAGTGCGGTGCAGAGGCTGACGCAGCAACATCAGGTGTTGACGGGGCAGATCCAGCAGACGCAGCAGGTGATGGCAACGCTGGCGCGCCTGGCCGAGGCAGAAAATCGTCGCCAGCAGAATGAAGCACATAACCGGCGTTACCTGTCTTTACTGCAGCAACTCTCGGCGTTAATACCCGACGAACTATGGCTGACGGCGCTGGAAGAGAATGCGCAGGGCATTGCGTTGCGTGGTTTTGGCCGGCAGTACGCCGCGATCGCCCTGTTTACGCAGCGCTTGGCGGCCTTGCCTTTGTTGGAAAATCACCGCCTGGCGGAGGTGGTCCAGCATAAAGACGGCATGTTGGCTTTCACCCTGACAGCCCGCTGGGGGAAAAAAGATGGATAAACCGCTGCCGGATTGGATCAGGCCTTGGCTTCACCGGCCTGCTTGGCAACTGCTGGTGGTGCAATGGCTGCTTTTGATGGGGGTGGTGGTGCCGATCGGCGCACTGCTGGTCTATGGCGAATGGCAACAGCGTGAGCAGTGGCAAGCGCAGCGGCAGCAGCTAGAGGCACAGATTTCCGAGCGCCAGCAACAACTGGCACGCTTGCCGGCGCTGGGGGAACTGGAGCGGCAACTGCAGGAGCGGGTTTTGGCGCTGCCCGCGGAACCGGAGAGCTTTGCCAGCAGGCTCTATCAGGCCGGTGGCGTATTGCTACGCTGGCAACAGCAGGATCAACCCGCCCAGCAAGTTGTGAAGCTGCAGGTGGATTTTCGCGGGCTTTTGCACTTGCTGGAAGGGGTATCGCCCTCGCAGCGTATTGGCCAGATGGCGGTCGAAAAGCAAACGGCAGGGTTGATTACCCAACTGATTTTGCTCTCACCTGAAGAGAGGCACGAATGAGGCGGAAATATTGGCTGTGGCTAATGTTTGCCACCCCGGTCTGGGCTACTCAAGATCGCGATCCGTTTCAGAAACCTTTGACGGCGTCTTGTCTTTCACCGGTGGTTTCTCCGGCAGACTGGCAGCTAAAAGGCACAATTGGTGAGCCCGGTTTGCGCCATGGTTGGCTGATGACGCCGCAAGGGCAGTGGTTCAGGCTGCAACCGCAGCAGACGTTGTTGGACGGGCTTTGGCAGGTGGTACAGATCAACGAGCGGCAACTTGAACTCAGTGAAGTGGACATGGAGCGCGTTTGTTCTCCAGCGAAGAGCAACATTGTTTTGCGGTTGGGTAAACCCTAGGGAAATGGGAATGAAAAAATGTCGTTGGCTTGCGGGATTACTGCTGGCGGTGCCCTTCATGGCGGTAGGGAATGTGCAGCAGGAAAAACCGATCTCTTTGGAGTTTCATGACACACCGGTCAGCCTGGTTTTACAGGCTTTGGCAGAATATCAGCAGTTAAACCTGGTTGCCGCCGAGGGCGTGGATGGCAATCTGACCTTGCGGCTGGAGAATGTCCCCTGGCGACAGGCGTTGGCGGTCGTATTGCGCATGGGGAAGCTGACCATGACCCTCGACGGCAATGTGATGCTGGTGTTCCCTGAGCCGGACGAACAGGAACAGCAGCGCCGCCAGCAGGCGCTGGCGCAGCAACAACCATTGGAGAACCTGACGATCTCACTGCAAAATGCCGATGCCGGAGAGATTGCCCAAAGCCTGGATAGCCAGCGTGGCAAACTGCTGACCGAGCGCGGCAGCGTGGTGGTAGATAAGCGCACTAACGCGTTATTACTGCGCGATACCGCACCGGCGCTTGCCCAGATGAAATCCTGGGTGGCAGATATGGATACGCCGCTGGAGCAGGTACAACTGGCGGCACATATCGTCACCATCAGCAGTGAAAATCTGCGTGAGCTCGGTGTGCGTTGGGGGTTGTTAGCGGATGAGAAACCGCCGCAGTCTCTGCGGATAGATAATTTCAGCGTGGGTTTGCCGGTAGAGAACAACGCCGTCGCGGCTGGTTTTCATCTGGCGCGTATCAGTGGGCGCATTCTGGATCTGGAACTGTCGGCGCTGGAACAGGAAAATGAGGTAGAAATCATTGCCAGCCCACGCTTGCTGACGGCACATCAGCAAACGGCCAGTATCAAACAGGGAACGGAAATCCCTTATGAAGTCGCGAGCGGTGCCAGTGGCGCGACCTCGGTAGAATTTAAAGAGGCAGTGCTGGGTATGGAGGTCACGCCCAAAATCCTGCCCAACGGCCGTATTACACTGGCACTGCAAATCAGCCAGAACATGCCTGGTCGTTCGATAAAACAGGGGGCTGGGGAGGCTTTGGCTATCGACAAACAGGAAATCAAAACTCAAGTCACGGTAAAAAACGGTGAAACCATTGTATTGGGTGGTATATTTCAGCAGCAAAACGTGAATGGCGCGAACAAAGTTCCAGGCGCTGGTGACGTACCGTGGCTAGGATCCTTGTTCAAACACAGCAGCAAGCAGCACAAAAGGCGTGAGTTGGTGATATTTATTACTCCAACGTTGATCAAGGTCTGAGTTACCGTGCACAACCGTTGGCGAAAAGACAAAAGTTAATGGTCAGATAGACTTTTTTCTCTCCTTGAGAGTTTCTGAGTTTGACGCTGCGGCCGATTTAGCTTACAAGGGTTACCGAATTAGGCTCCGAGGTTTTTTTCTTAATGCTATACCCGTCGTACTTTAAGTTGCAGGTGTGTTGGCTATGCTTCCTCACCCCAGTCCCTACCTGAGTAGGCTCCTGAGGGTTCGTTCGCTTGCTGCCTTCCCGTAACTCGAATTATTTAGGGTATTACCCGGCGTCTTCCAAGCGGCTGCGTTGTTGGCTGCCGCGTGAAATCCATAGGATATAAGACGCCGTTAAAAACGTATGGTTTCCCTCCTGCGGCGTGAATAGCGATTTATTCGGTTGCCAAACTACCAAGAGTGTTGAGATAATTTTTCGTCTGATCTCGCACTATCGCTCATGAGGTTTCAGTTTAGGTCCCGCCGCTAATTTGATTGGCGGGGCGGGTTATCATTAACGAATTGTCTTAGTAATACCGAAAAACATGGCAGAGAAACGCAATATCTTTCTGGTTGGGCCTATGGGTGCCGGCAAAAGCACTATTGGCCGTCAGTTAGCTCAGCAACTCAATATGGAGTTTTTCGACTCCGATCAAGAAATTGAGCGACGTACCGGAGCTGACGTGGGCTGGGTATTCGACGTGGAAGGGGAAGAAGGTTTCCGCGATCGTGAAGAAAAAGTCATTAATGAACTGACGGAAAAGCAGGGGATTGTGCTGGCGACCGGCGGGGGCTCGGTTAAGTCGCGTGAAACGCGTAACCGCCTGTCGGCACGTGGTGTCGTGGTCTATTTGGAAACCACAATCGAGAAGCAATTGGCCCGTACCCAGCGCGACAAAAAGCGTCCGCTGTTGCAGGTTGATTCTCCTCCGCGTGAAGTGCTGGAAGCGCTGGCTAAAGAGCGCAATCCGTTATACGAAGAAATTGCAGATGTTACTATCCGCACAGACGATCAAAGCGCTAAAGTGGTTGCTAACCAGATAATTAGCATGCTGGAAGGTAACTGATTACGGTTTCCGTGTTGGCTACGGGCAAATGCGGAAATTCTGATTGTATTCCCCGCGTTGGCGGGGATAAACCACATCGAGAACTGAGCGCGACATGGAGAGACTTACCGTAACGCTTGGGGAGCGTAGCTACCCGATTACCATAGCCGCCGGATTGTTTAACGATCCGGCTTCTTTTATGCCGCTGAAGGCGGGTGAGCAGGTCATGCTGGTCACCAATCAGACCCTGGCGCCGCTGTATCTGGCGCGAGTGCGTAAGGTGCTGGAGCAAGGCGGTATGGTGGTGGATCAGGTGATACTTCCTGATGGCGAACAGTACAAATCCCTGGCCGTACTTGAGCAGGTGTTCTCGGCACTGCTGGAAAAGCCACACGGTCGTGACACTACGCTTATCGCCCTCGGCGGTGGTGTGGTGGGCGATCTGACTGGTTTTGCGAGCGCGTGCTATCAACGCGGTGTGCGTTTTATCCAGGTTCCTACCACGCTGCTTTCGCAGGTGGACTCCTCCGTTGGTGGCAAAACTGCCGTCAATCATCCGCTCGGTAAAAACATGATCGGCGCTTTCTACCAACCCGCTGCAGTGGTGGTGGATCTCGACTGCTTGCGAACCTTACCGGCGCGTGAACTTTCCTCTGGCCTGGCTGAAGTGATCAAGTACGGGATTATTCTCGACGGTGATTTCTTTGTTTGGTTGGAAAACAATATTGATGCGCTGGTGGCGTTGGATATGGGTGCATTGGCGTACTGCATCCGTCGCTGCTGTGAATTGAAGGCTGAAGTGGTGGCTGCCGATGAGCGCGAAAGCGGTCTGCGCGCGTTGCTCAATCTGGGCCATACTTACGGCCACGCCATTGAAGCTGAAATGGGCTACGGTGTATGGTTACACGGTGAGGCCGTTGCTGCCGGCATGATGATGGCCGCACAAACCGCGCGCCGCCTGGGGCAGTTTTCTGCCAGCGATATTGAGCGTATCAGAACGCTGTTGCTGCGTGCCGGGTTGCCCGTGTGTGGGCCGCAGGAAATGGCGCCGGGGGCTTATCTGCCGCACATGATGCGTGACAAGAAAGTGTTGGCAGGGGAGTTGCGCCTGGTGTTACCGCAGGCGATCGGTCAAGCGGAAGTTCGCGGTGGTGTGGCACATGATATCGTGCTGGCTGCCATTGCGGATTGCCTGCCGCCGCACGCGTAAAAAAATACGAATAACTAACAGTGGCTTAGCTGCTGTTTGCATCTATGATTAATGAATGTGCAAAGCAAAAGCGGTGTCGCTTTGCCATTATCGGGTTAATAGTCTCGAACCATACCAGATTCAGGGTGGTGAGCTTTTGCCTCTAGTTGGAGGGTTTCAGATGGACGAGTTTAAACCGGAAGACGATCTCAGACCTGATGCCAGCGATCGCCGTCCTTCACGTTCGCGGCGGCCAGCAACAGGGCCGAGTTTTGCCTTATCGCGTCAGCATTTGATGATTGGTGTTGGTATCCTGGTTCTGCTGTTGCTGATCCTGGGTATCGGTTCGGCACTGAAAGCCCCTACCCAGCACGAGACCGCGCAGCAGGGAGCTACCCGGGATATCAACCTGTCGGGCTCTTCGTCACTGACTACCAGCAACAACGGTGTTCCGGGTGGCACTACCGACACCAACGATAATAACGGCGTTGGTCATTCTCAGCCGCAGAACATTAGCGTTCCCCCGATCTCCAGCACGCCGAGTGAAGCACAGCCGCAGCCACCGCAGGGTGGTGCGCAGCAGCGTGTTGAGCTGCCAGGGAATATGGCAGACGCCCTGTCATCGCAGCAGAGCCAGATTGATGCTGCCGCACAGAGCCTGAATGCGCCGGTTTCCGGGTTACCAACCGCGCCAGCAACCGTAATGAGCGGTGCCGGTGCAAGAGAAACCACGCGTCCGGTGCACAACAACAGTAATACCGCTAATACCGCTGCAACGGCACAGCAGCATAAAGCACCGGCAAAAACCGCTGCTGCAAAACCGGTGACGTCAGTGAAACCCGCTCCAACGACGACCACGGTTTATACGCCACCCGCCTCGGCAAAAAGCGGTGTTGTCAGCGGTAGCACGGGTTCCATCACTTCGGCACCGGGCAGCCATTACACGCTGCAACTGAGCAGTGCTTCACGTTCCGATACGTTGAAGGCGTTTGCCAAACAGCAGAATCTGCAGAACTTTACGGTGTATGAAACCAAGCGTGACGGTAAGCCGTGGTTCGTGTTGGTGAGCGGTAATTACGCTTCTTCGGCGGATGCGAAGCGCGCAGTTGCGACGTTACCGGCAGAGGTTCAGGCGAAGAAACCATGGGTCCGACCTGTACATCAGGTACAACAAGACCTTAAAAAATAAATCATTTAATTTTGTGCGCTGATGTGCTGTCTGAAACAGAGTACAATCCGCCGCTCTGAATTGTATAAGTAGCTAACTGACGGCATGAAGAAAAACCGCGCTTTTTTAAAATGGGCTGGTGGAAAATACCCGCTGGTTGACGAGATCCGTCGTCATCTGCCAGCGGGCGACTGCTTAATCGAGCCCTTCGTGGGTGCGGGTTCAGTATTTTTGAACACGGAATACGACGCCTATATTCTCGCCGACATCAACAGCGATCTTATTAATCTGTATAACATCGTTAAGCTGCGTACGGATGACTTCGTGCGTGATGCCCGCATGCTTTTTGCTGATGAATACAATTTCTCGGAGCAGTTTTACCTGCTGCGTGAAGAGTTCAATGCCAGTGATGACGCCTATCGCCGCGCACTGTTGTTTCTCTATCTGAACCGCCACTGCTATAACGGCCTGTGCCGCTATAATCTGCGCGGTGAGTTTAACGTGCCGTTCGGACGTTACAAGAAGCCGTACTTTCCGGAAGAGGAACTGTACTGGTTCGCTGAAAAATCCCGCAATGCCACTTTTGTCTGCGAGCATTACCGCGATACCATGGCCAAAGCAACGCGTGGTGCGGTAGTGTATTGTGATCCGCCTTATGCGCCGCTGTCGGCAACGGCGAATTTTACCGCTTATCATACCAACAGCTTCAGCTTGGCCGATCAGCAGGGGCTGGCGCAGTTGGCGCATCAATTGTCGGTAGAAAACCAGGTGCCGGTATTGATTTCCAATCATGATACCGAACTGACGCGTGACTGGTATCAGCATGCTGAATTCTTTGAAGTGTCGGCCCGCCGGACGATCAGCCGCAATATCCTGGGCCGCAGTAAAGTAAACGAACTTCTCGCTTTATATCGCTAAGTCGGGGTTGCGCCCCGGCGTATAACAACTCGAACCCTACGTTTGGAGAAGCGGATGAAAAAGTTTTTGATTGCCCCGTCCATTCTGTCGGCAGACTTTGCCCGGTTAGGTGAGGACACCGCCAAGGTGCTGGCTGCCGGTAGTGACGTGGTGCACTTTGACGTGATGGATAACCACTATGTTCCCAATCTGACGATTGGGCCGATGGTGTGCGCAGCGCTGCGTAATTACGGCATTACTGCCCCCATTGATGTGCATCTGATGGTCAAGCCGGTCGATCGCATTGTGCCGGACTTCGCCAAAGCCGGTGCAACCTATATTTCTTTTCATCCCGAAGCCTCCGAGCACGTCGACCGTACCCTCCAACTGATCAAAGAACATGGCTGCAAGGCCGGTTTGGTCTTTAACCCGGCAACGCCATTGAGCTATCTCGACTATGTGATGGATAAACTCGATGTGATCCTACTGATGTCGGTTAACCCTGGCTTTGGTGGCCAATCGTTTATCCCGAGCACGCTCGATAAGCTGCGTCAGGTGCGCAAACTGATCGACGACAGCGGGTTCGATATTCGTCTGGAAGTGGACGGTGGGGTTAAGGTGGACAACATTGCCGAGATCGCCGCAGCGGGTGCCGATATGTTCGTCGCCGGTTCCGCTATCTTTGGCCAGCCGGATTATCGTGCGGTGATTGACGACATGCGCCGTGAACTGGCGAAGGTGAATCATGGCTGATTTCAGCGCCATTCGCGGCCTGGCCTTCGATCTGGACGGGACGCTGGTTGACAGTGCTCCGGGGCTGGCGGCGGCGATCGATCTGGCGCTGGCAGAAATGGGCTTGCCGCAGGCCGGTGAGGCACGAGTCGGCACCTGGATCGGCAATGGCGCGGATGTGCTGGTGCAACGTGCGTTGCGCTGGGCGGAAGTGGACGCCACGCCCGCGCATTGCCAGCAGATGCGCGAACGTTTCGATCATTTCTACGCGCAGACCGTGAGCAGCGGCAGCCGTCTGTTCCCACAGGTGAAAGCCACCCTTTGCTGCCTGGCTGAACAGGGTTACCCGATGGCGCTGGTGACCAACAAGCCAACGCCTTTTGTGGCCCCGTTGCTGACTGAGCTCGGTATTATCGACACGTTCTCGCTGATTATCGGTGGTGATGATGTGGTGGCAAAAAAGCCGCATCCTGCGCCATTGTATCTGGTGTTCGGCAAGCTTGGCCTGCGGGCTGGCGAGGTGTTGTTCGTTGGTGATTCACGCAACGATATTCAGGCGGCGCAGGCGGCAGGTTGCCCGAGCGTTGGCCTGACGTATGGATATAACTACGGTGAAGCGATCGCCCTGAGCCATCCCGACCGTGTGTTGGAGCGTTTTGCCGATTTGTTGCCCGCTCTTGGGCTGTCATCTTTAGAGAATCAGGAATGTAATCATGAGTAAGCCCATCGTATTTAGCGGCGCGCAGCCGTCTGGTGAACTGACCATTGGCAACTACATGGGTGCGCTGCGTCAGTGGGTTCAAATGCAGGATGATTATGACTGCATTTACTGCATCGTCGATCTGCACGCGATTACCGCACGTCAGGATGCAGAAAAGCTGCGTAAAGCCACGCTGGACACGCTGGCGCTGTACCTGGCCTGTGGTATCGATCCATCGAAAAGCACTATCTTTGTGCAGTCGCATGTGCCGGAGCATACGCAACTGAGCTGGGTGCTCAACTGCTATACCTATTTCGGCGAACTGAGCCGCATGACCCAGTTCAAAGACAAATCAGCGCGCTATGCTGAAAACATCAACGTTGGCCTGTTCAGCTACCCGGTGCTGATGGCGGCAGATATCCTGCTGTACCAGACCAATCAGGTGCCGGTGGGGGAAGACCAGAAACAACATCTGGAACTGAGCCGCGACGTGTGCCAGCGTTTCAACGCGCTGTATGGTGAAGTGTTCACCCTTCCTGAGCCGTTTATTCCCAAGTCTGGTGCGCGCGTGATGTCACTGCAGGATCCGGCCAAGAAGATGTCCAAGTCGGACGATAACCGTAACAACGTGATCGGCCTGCTGGAAGATCCAAGCGCGGTGACCAAAAAAATCAAACGTGCGATGACCGACTCGGAAGAGCCGCCGGTCATCCGTTACGACGTGGCGAACAAAGCGGGTGTTTCTAACCTGCTGGATATCCTGTCCGGCGTCACCGGCAAGAGCATTGCCCAACTGGAAGCAGAGTTTGCAGGCCAGATGTATGGTCACCTGAAGGGCGCGGTCGCAGAGGCGGTTTCCGGTATGCTGAGTGAGCTGCAGGAGCGTTACCACTATTTCCGCAATGACGAGGCGTTTCTGCAGCAGGTGATGCGTGATGGTGCGGTAAAAGCCCGCGCCCGTGCCCAGGAGACGTTGGCGAAAGTGTATGACGCGGTAGGTTTTGTGCCACATCCGTAATAGCTAACCAGTTCCCTCTCCTTGGGGAGAGGGAACTGACAAGCATTAGGCCGACGGCTGCTTTTTTTACGCCATTTTGCTGAGGCTTTCCGGCAGTTCCCGGCTGGAGAACCAGTTCAATTGGTTGCGCAGGCTGACCACGCTGCCAACGATAATCAGGCTCGGGCTGGCGGCTCGCTGCGCAAGTTCCCCCAACTGAGCCAGTTCTCCTGTAATCACTCGCTGGCGGGTAGACGTGCCGTTTTCCACCAAGGCTATCGGCATGGTGCCAGCCATACCATGAGCGATCAGTTGCCGTTGAATCTCCGCCGCCTGCGTCAGGCCCATATAAAACACCAGCGTTTGTTGTCCGGCGGCCAGCGTTGCCCAGTCGAGCCCGCCGTCGGCCTTGGCGTGGCCGGTCACCAAGCGGACGCTTTGGGCATGATCGCGATGGGTGAGGGGAATACCGCTGTAGGCGGAACAGCCAGAGGCGGCGGTAATGCCTGGCACCACCGAGAACGGAATGCCTGCTGCGGCCAAGGTTTCTAATTCTTCACCGCCGCGGCCGAAGATAAAGGGATCGCCGCCTTTCAGCCGGACCACGCGTTTACCCTGTTGTGCCTGCGCCAGCAAGATCTGATTGATCTGCTCTTGCGGCACGCAGTGGTGCCCGGCGTGTTTACCCACAAAGATGCGTTCCGCATCGCGGCGCGTCAGCGCCATCACGTCTTCAGACACCAAACGATCGTAAACCACCACGTCGGCCTGCTGGATTTGCTGCAGGCCTTTTAGCGTCAGCAGCCCGGCATCGCCCGGCCCGGCGCCGACTAACACCACCTCGCCCTGTTCTTCCGGTTGTTGCGCCAACAGTTGTTCAACCTGTTGTTCCGCCAAAACGGTGTCATTGTTAGCCAGTGATTGCGCCAGCCGATCGTGGGCAAACAGCTTTTCCCAGAAACGGCGGCGCGCACCGATGCTGCTAAACTGCTGCTTTACCCGTTGGCGCAGCGAACCGCCCAACTGAGCCAGTTTGCCAAGGTGTTGCGGTAGCACGGCCTCCAGCTTTTCCCGCAGCAGGCGTGCCAGTACCGGGGCTTTGCCACCGGAAGAGACGGCGACCATCAGCGGAGAGCGATCGATAATCGACGGCATGATAAAGCTGGCACGTTTGGGATCGTCTACCACGTTACAGAATACCCGCTGCTGATTGGCACACTGATAGACCAGAGCATTCACTTCCAGCCGGTCGGTAGCGGCAATCACCAGCCATTTTTCTGCCAGCAGTGCGGCATAAAACTCCCCCTCCACCAGCGTTACCCGCCCTTGTTCGGCCCAGGCCAGAAACTGCTGATTGAACTGGCAGGCATTGACCGTCAACCGGGCACCGGCATCCAGCAGCAGGCGCGCTTTACGTTCGGCGACTTCCCCGCCGCCGACCAGCAGGCAGGCTTTATGTTGCAGTTGGCAGAAAATCGGTAAGTAATCCATCGGCAATCCTTGGGGAAGCGGCTAACGGGGCGATAACTCGCCCCTGCTTGATTATGCGGTTTGGCGAGTGGCGGCGTTTGCAGCCTGCGGACGTTGCGCACGCGGTGTGGCATACCAGTAACCGAGGCCCATCAGGACCGCGCCAGACAGCGTATTCCCCAACGTTACCCACAACAGGTTATGGCCGATGCCGCTCAGGGTATAGGCTTCGCTGTGATGGCCGAACCAGGAGAGGGCAAACAGCGTCATGTTGGCAATTGAGTGTTCGTAGCCGGAAGCGATAAACGCCAATAAACACCACCAGATGGCGATGAACTTGGCCGCACCTTCAACGCGCAGCGCCATCCAGATCGCCAAGCAAACCAGCCAGTTACACAGCACCCCTTTGAAGAACAACACTTCTGCCGGGGCAGTGGTTTTCGCCAGCGCTGCGGTATGCACCAGGCTGGTGTCGACCGGCAACAGGCTACCGCCACCGTAGTAATACATCAGCGCCACCAGCACCGAGCCGAGCAGGTTGCCCAGCCAGGTTTGCGGCAGCACGGCCCACATCTGGCTCTGTTTGATGGTGCCCGCTTTCACGCCGAGCGTCAGAAACATAGTATGGCCGGTGAACAGTTCGGAACCGGCGATGATCACCAACGTGAGTGCGATACCGAAGGTGGCGCCCATTACCAATGGGCGGATCGACGGATCCACCAGATTACCCAGAGTGAAGATCAGGATGATGCCAAGGCCGACGTAGGCTCCGGCCATGGCTGAACTGATCCAGAAGCCGAGCGGGCTCTCTTGCGCCAGTTTGACGATGCGCGCCGCGTTGGCGGCAGATTTGTTGATGGTATCGGTAAACATAGATTTCCCTGGAAATTAAAAACAAAAAGTGTAAAGGCAATAGCGGTAACCCCCTCTCCTCTCTTTCGAAGGGAGGGGGGAGTATTACTGAGCTGCTACTTGCACCATGCCATCGACGATTCGGTGGGTGAAACTGGCCACGGAACGGCTTTCATCTTCCATGCACAACCCATCATGCAGGCGGAAATGCTGTTTCTTCAGCGGGCTGGCTACCCACAATTCCCCCTGATGCTCGGTAATCAGGCCGCGCGACAGCACGCTGGCCTGAGCGAACGGATCGATATTGCTGATGGCATACAGTTGTTCATCGGCGCGGGGGCGGAAGATAGCCACCTGCTGCTTGCCAATCAGCGCACACACGCCGGTGCCGGGCAGGATCTCGGCAAGCGGGCAAACGGAAATCCACTGGCTCATGCGTTGCTCTCCTCGGTTTCCAAGATCTTAACGGGGATGCGCTCATCCGGGCGCGCCGGGCGGTGCTGTTCACGTTCGGGCACCACCTGCACGTTAGGATCGCGCTGGCTGCTGTTGATGAAGTGAGAAAAACGTACCTGAGCGGCAGGGTCTTCGACGGTGGCCTTCCATTCGCAGGTGACCGCGCTGCGCAGGCGGGCGATTTCGGCCTCTAACTGATCGTTGATCCCCAGTTTGTCGTCGATGATCACCTTGCGCAGATAATCGATACCGCCTTCCAGGCTTTCCAGCCAGACCGAGGTGCGCTGCAATTTATCGCCGGTACGGATATAGAACATCATAAAGCGGTCGAGATAGCGCATCAGCGTATCGCTGTCTAGATCTGCCGCCAGCAGATCGGCGTGGCGCGGTTTCATTCCGCCGTTGCCGCACACATACAGGTTCCAGCCGTTTTCGGTGGCAATAATGCCCACGTCTTTCCCCTGCGCTTCGGCACATTCACGGGTGCAGCCAGAAACGCCGAACTTCATTTTGTGCGGGGTACGGATGCCTTTGTAGCGGTGTTCAAGCTGCACGCCGAAGCCGACGCTGTCGCCGACGCCGTAACGGCACCAGGTGCTACCGACGCAGGTTTTCGCCATACGCAGCGCTTTGGCATACGCGTGACCGGTTTCGAACCCGGCGGCGATCAGCTTGCTCCAGATGGCGGGCAGATCGTCTTTCTGCGCGCCGAACATGCCGATGCGCTGGGAACCGGTCATCTTGGTGTACAGGTTATAGTCTTTAGCGATCTGGCCGATGGCCAGCAGCCCGTCCGGGGTGATTTCACCACCGGCAGAGCGCGGGATCACCGAATAGGTGCCGTCTTTCTGGATGTTGCCGAGGAAGTTGTCGTTAGTGTCTTGCAGCGGTGTGTGCTGTGGCTTGAGCACATACTCATTCCAGCAGGACGCCAGCAGCGAACCGACGGTGGGTTTACACACTTCGCAGCCGTAGCCTTTGCCGTATTTTGCCAGCAGCTCTGCAAAGGTTTTAATGCCTTCGACGCGGATAAGGTGGTACAACTCCTGGCGCGAATAGGCAAAGTGTTCGCACAGGTGGTTGTTGACCTCGATGCCCTGTTTGCTCAACTCGGCGTTCAGCACCTGGGTGATAAGCGGAACGCAGCCGCCGCAGCCGGTTCCGGCTTTAGTTTCAGACTTGATGGCCGCCACGGTGTGGCAGCCCAGGTTCACTGCCTTGATAATGTCGCCTTTAGTGACGTCAAAGCAGGAGCAGATCTGCGCGCTTTCCGGCAGCGAATCCACCCCGATCGCCGGTTTGCTGCCCGCGTGGGCTGGCAGGATCAGGCTGTCTGGGTTTTCCGGCAGCTCAATGTTGTTCAACGCCAGTTGCAATAGGTTGCCGTAGTCGCTGGTGTCACCGACCAACACCGCGCCGAGCAGGGTTTTGTTGTCTGCGCTAACGACCAGACGTTTGTAGACCTCTTTGCTCTCGTCCAGATAGACGTAGCTGCGTGCGCCAGCGGTGCGCGCATGGGCATCACCGATCCCGCCGACGTCGACGCCCAGCAGTTTCAGCTTGGCGCTCATGTCCGCGCCCTGGAAGGCATTCTCGCGGTTTAACAGATGATCGGCGGTGACCTGCGCCATCTTGTACCCTGGAGCGACCAGGCCAAAGGTGCGTTCGTGCCACGAGGCACATTCACCAATGGCATAAACATCGGGATCGGAGGTCTGGCAGCGATCGTTGATCGCAATGCCGCCGCGCGGAGCCGTTGCCAGCCCGCACTGGTGCGCCAGTTTGTCCTGTGGGCGGATGCCGGTAGAGAACACGATGAAATCGACTTCCAGCTCGCTGCCGTCGGCAAAGTGCATGGTTTTGCGCGCACTTTGCCCGCCGTTGACGATCTCGGTGGTGTTCTTACCGGTGTGAACTTTTACGCCCATCCGCTCGATCTTGCGGCGCAGTTGATCGCCGCCCATCGGATCGAGCTGTTCGGCCATCAGCATCGGGGCGAATTCGATAACGTGAGTTTCTACCCCCAGGCTTTTCAGTGCCCCGGCGGCCTCCAGGCCGAGCAGGCCACCGCCAACCACCGTGCCGCGTTTGCTGCGGCGCGCGCAGGATTCGATGGCGTTCAAATCTTCAATGGTGCGATAAACGAAACAATCCTGGCTTTCGGAGCCTTTGATCGGAGGAACCCACGGGTAGGAGCCGGTGGCCATGACCAGTTTGTCGTAATACACCGTGCGGCCGGTGTTGGAGTGGATCACCTTCTCCGCCCGGTTAATGGTGATGGCACGTTCGCCCACCAGCACTTTCACGCCCTGTTTCTCGTAAAAGCCTTCACGTACCAGCGACAGTTCTTCAGCGGTATGGTGAGAGAAATAGGAGGAGAGATGCACGCGATCGTAGGCGATACGGGGTTCTTCACAAAAGATGGTTATTTCAAACTGATCTTTGTCTGCCTTATCCAGCAGATCTTCGATAAATCGGTGGCCAACCATGCCGTTGCCGATGACAGCGAGTTTTACTCTACTCATTATTGCCTCAAAATTCTGATTTCCTGAGCGTACCTTATTCCTCCCTGACATCGATTTATTGATGCAAATCAATTTGGCTGCCATATACCTCTAATGTGGTATATATATGATTTTTATCAATATTTGTTAAGTTGCGGTTTTTGTTCAACTTTAGCTGAATCGAGCCAGTTAATAAGTCAGCGTTATTGCGCTGTCGCATCAGAGTGCAGTGGTTAGAGAATAGCTATGGTGTTTGATGAAAACGATTGCTTTCAACGCGTCGCGTTATAAACTGCGGCGGTTTTTTTCATCAGCATGGGAGGCGTAAAACGAGATGGCTCAGGATAATAATTTCAGCCAGGGAGCGGTGCCGCAGCACGCTAAAAAAGGCGCTTTGGCATTGACGTTTGTGATGTTGGGGCTCACCTTTTTTTCCGCCAGCATGTGGACCGGTGGGGCATTGGGCACCGGCCTGGGCTATCGCGACTTCTTCTTGGTAGTGTTGATCGGGAACCTGCTCCTGGGGATTTATACCGCTTGCTTAGGATACATTGGGGCCAAGACCGGGTTGACAACACACTTGTTGGCACGCTTTTCTTTCGGCTCGCGTGGATCATGGTTGCCGTCATTGTTGCTTGGCGGTACGCAGGTGGGATGGTTTGGCGTTGGCGTCGCGATGTTTGCGATCCCGGTTGGCAAAGCGACCGGTTGGGATATCAACCTGCTCATTGCTATTTCTGGTGTATTGATGACCATCACGGTGTTCTTTGGTATTTCGGCGTTGACCATACTGTCGGCCATTGCGGTACCGGCGATTGCGGTGTTGGGGAGCTATTCCGTATGGCTGGCGGTGCAGCATGCGGGGGGGATGGAGGTAGTGCGTGCCATTACCCCGGCCGAGCCTCTGGCATTTAACCACGCGTTGGCGATGGTGATTGGGTCTTTCATCAGTGCCGGGACATTGACGGCGGACTTTGTGCGTTTTGGCCGCAGCGCCAAAATGGCGGTGATGGTTGCTCTGATCGCATTCTTCCTGGGGAACTCGTTGATGTTCGTCTTTGGTGCCGCAGGTGCCGCGACGCTCGGTATGGCTGATATTTCTGATGTGATGTTCGCCCAAGGCTTGCTGCTGCCCGCCATCGTCGTACTGGGCTTGAATATCTGGACGACCAACGATAATGCGCTGTACGCTTCCGGCCTGGGTTTTGCCAATATTACCGGCTGGTCGAGCAAGATGCTGTCGTTGCTTAATGGTGCCATAGGCACGTTGAGCGCGTTGTGGCTGTATAATAATTTTGTCGGTTGGCTGACCTTCCTTTCCTCAGCCATTCCCCCCATCGGCGGTATTATTATCGTTGATTACTTGCTGAACCGGCGGCGTTATCTGTCGTTTGCACAGACGCGCATGATGGACATTAATTGGGTGGCGATCTTGGCCGTCGCGATCGGCGTTGCGGCTGGCCACTGGTTACCGGGGATCGTCCCGGTGAATGCCGTATTGGGTGCCGCATTGAGTTATGCAGTACTGAACCCGCTGGTCAATCGCCAATTTATTCAACAGACCAAGGAACCGTGTGGCAGTGAATAACATAAAATATATCAATAACCTGCGTCTCAGCAGTCATGAAGGGCTATGGCAACTGACCCTTGAGCAGGGGCGTATTAGCCAGATCGTTCCGCAACCCGCAGGGCTGGAACCGCGCAGTGATGCTTTGGATGCTGAAGGTGGCTTGGCATTGCCAGCGTTTGTTGAACCGCATATTCATCTGGATACCACCCAGACCGCCGGGCAGCCCGCTTGGAATCAGTCGGGTACGCTGTTTGAAGGCATTGAGCGCTGGGCCGAGCGCAAAGCGTTGCTGACCCATGAGGATGTGAAACAGCGCGCCTGGCAGACGCTGAAATGGCAGATCGCCAACGGTGTGCAGTATGTTCGTACTCACGTCGATGTTTCCGACCCTACGCTGACCGCACTGCGCGCGATGCTGGAAGTGAAGCAGGAAGTCGCCCCTTGGGTAACGCTGCAAATTGTGGCGTTCCCACAGGAAGGGATCCTGTCTTATCCCAACGGCGAAGCGCTGTTGGAGGAGGCGCTGCGCCTGGGGGCTGACGTGGTTGGGGCGATCCCGCATTTTGAATTCACCCGCGAATATGGCGTGGAGTCACTGCATAAGGCTTTCGCCCTGGCGCAGAAGTACGATCGGCTGGTGGATGTGCATTGTGATGAGATCGACGATGAACAATCGCGCTTTGTCGAAACCGTGGCGGCGCTGGCGCTGAAGCTGGATATGGGCAGCAAGGTCACCGCCAGCCATACCACGGCGATGCACTCTTACAACGGGGCTTACACCTCGCGGCTCTTCCGCCTGCTGAAGATGTCTGGGATTAACTTTGTTGCTAATCCACTGGTGAATATTCATCTGCAGGGGCGTTTTGATACTTACCCTAAACGGCGTGGCATTACGCGGGTGAAAGAGATGCTGGAGGCGGGGATCAACGTCTGCTTTGGTCATGACGACGTCTTCGATCCCTGGTATCCGCTCGGCACCGCCAATATGTTGCAGGTGCTGCATATGGGGTTGCACGTCTGCCAACTGATGGGATACGGCCAGATCAACGATGGCCTGAACCTGATCACCACCCACAGCGCGCGGACGATGCACTTGCAGGACTATGGCCTAAAAGTGGGTAACAGCGCCAATCTGGTGATTTTGCCTGCGGAAAACGGCTTTGACGCGGTGCGCCGCCAAACGCCGGTGCGTTATTCCATTCGCCAGGGTGCGCTGATTGCTGAAACTCAGCCAGCAAGCACCAAGCTGTATCTGCACGCTGAAGAGAAGGTGGATTTCCGGCGCTAAGCGGAGTGAGGGGCCTGAGTTCGGTAATTTTCCCTCTCCCTTAGGGAGAGGGAACTGAATCAGTGAGTGACATGCCCATGGCTGCGGTGCTTGGTCACAAAGCCGAGCAGCAGACACATCACAAACACCGCCAGATACAGGCCGTTGGCGGTGGTCAGCGCTGCGTGCGCGCCGCCTTTGGCCACGATCGGGCCGGTCACCACAAAGGTCAGCATGGTGCCGATGGTGCCGCAGGTCAGGATAAAGTTAACCAGCTTCGGTGAAGAAACTTTAGTTTGCAGCGAGCCAAGGGTGATCAGCGTGGTGTAAATAGCGCTGGAAACGAAGCCCAAAGCCATAATGAAATAGCTCAGGTGCTGCGGATTATCGCTGCTGACGAACAGGTACATGGCGCCGGTGGCTAAGGCTGCCAGCACGGTCACGATGCGTTGCAGATCGAAGAAGCGCAGGATAAAGCTGAACACCCACATGCCGATCATATAAGAAGTCCAGAAGTCGCTCACCAGCTTGCCCGCCTGGCCGATATCCATATTAAAGGATTTGGTGGCATATTCCGGCACCCACTGGATAAAGCCCAACTGACCAAGGATGTAGCACAAGGCGGCGATCGACAGGAACAGTACGCCAATGCCCCATTTCTCTTTCACTGCCGGTTCACCGCTTTCCTTCCCTTTGTTGCCAAGCACCGGGAACTCAGAGCACAGGGTCAACACGAAGATCGCGACATACAGCAGGCCAATGCAAGCA
Source organism: Serratia sp. MMO-28 (assembly GCF_037199905.1). NCBI lineage: Bacteria > Pseudomonadati > Pseudomonadota > Gammaproteobacteria > Enterobacterales > Yersiniaceae > Serratia > Serratia sp. MMO-28. The sequence goes on along the minus strand of NZ_JBBCVB010000020.1, from coordinate 64,175 downwards.
TAAACCCAATACCAGCCAATGCTGCGCGCCAGCAACATGGCGGCGACGATCGGGAAAATCATCCCCGCCATGCTGAAGAAAGAGTCGGTAAACAACAGGCGCGAACCCCGCTGGCGGCCAGCGTACATATGGGTAATCAGGAAGGTGCCGATCGACATGGTGATGCCGCTGACTACGCCGAGCACAAACATGCACAGCGAGAACAGGGTCAGGCTTTTGCTCACCATCAGCCCGGCAACTGCCAGCACCATCAGCACAAAACCAAACAGCAACTGGCGTTTCAACGGGATGATTTCCATCAGCCAGGCGTTCAGGAAGATCGAAATCAGAATACCGGCGTTCAGAAAGGTAAAGGTGTTACTCATGCTGGACACTGGCAGATTGAAGTATTCTGCAATGTTGCCCATCACCATCCCTGTGACGATCACTAAAGCTCCGGTCAGCGCGTAAGAAAAAAAGCTGATCCATGTTAGCCGGATGCGGTTGCTGTCATTCATTGTATAGGCCTGATTGATGACTGTTTCGGTTGAGGGTTAACACTGGCGAAAGGCTGCGGTTTTTCTGGCAAAGCAGAAAAAATCCCGCGAGAACCACCAGGAAGCGGATCCTAGCATAGCCAACGGGAGTTTTTGTGATGCTGGTCTGCTTTCTGATGCAAAAGATGAAAGGTAGTGAATGTCCCTGTGATCTAAACGGCGATCGGCACGACCGAATCACGGCGTACGATCGTTGGCTCAAAGGTGACCGCGGGCGTGAGTGGATCGATCAAGCGACGGGTGGCATGTTGTGCCATCTCGGTGATCGGGAAATGCACGCTGGTCAGCGCCGGGCGTGCAAAAGGCGCACGCTCGCCGCTGTCATAGCAAATCAGCGCGATATCCTGCGGTACGCGCAGACGGTGTTCATTAATGGCCAGCAGGGCACCAATCGCCATTTCTTCGTTACAGCAATAGATGGCACTCGGCAGCGTTGCACGGCGTAACAACTGGGCGGCACAGTCGTAACCGCTTTCCAGATCGTAAACCCCGGCCAGGCAATCCACCGGTTGCAGATCGGCAGCCCGCATCGCGTTAAGAAAACCCTGCAATCGCAGCTGGCTGGAGGCGCGCTGCGGCGGGCCGCTGATGCAGGCGATGCGCCGGTGACCGGCATCGATCAACTGTTGCGTCGCCATCTGGCCGGCGCGTACGTGATCAAATGTGACGCAACGATCTTCCAAACCTGGCACCAGGCGATCCAACAGCACAAAGTGGCGCTGCTCTGCGGCTAGCTGGCGGAGCCGATCGTCAGAGAGAAAACGCACGTGCAGGATCACCCCGTCGCAACGCAGGCTGAACAGGCGTTGAATCGCCAGCAGTTCGTTCTCTGCGCTGTTACGGCCTTGGGTCACCAGCAACTGTTTACCCTGTGATTCTGCCTCGGTTTGCACAAAATCCATCAGCGCACCAAAAAAGCCACCGCGGTAAGATGTGGTAACCAGCCCCAGCGTATTGCTGTGGCTGGAGGCCAGCGCTCTGGCTGCCGGATTGGGGGTATAGCCCAGTTCGGCCACGGCTTTGGCAACCTTCTCACGCGTGAGGGGTTTGACGTTGCTGTCACCATTCACCACGCGTGACACCGTGGCGCGGGATACCCCGGCTAACGCTGCGACATCTTCCAGTGTCACCATTATCCTGCTCCTGATTGCGTATCCCCTTGGTTTTTCAAGCTGCAGCGTGATGGGCTGTGTTGGCTCGTTTTCTCAGTGTGGTGTACGACATGTTATTTAAACGGTGGCAAATAGGCCTAATGCCGGTCAGTTAAACGCAAAACTGCATAATCGTGTGCAATTGCTAAAGGAGCCGCCCCCTCTCCCCAAGGGAGAGGGAACTGGTTAGCCTTAACTGACCAGCATTAGGCAAATAGGCCTGGTTTGCCTCCAGCACCTCGTCTAACAGCGGCTGGGCAATCTGGGCATTGGCCACCAATGGGTTGGTCACCAGCGCCAGCAGCGCGCTGCGGCGATCGCCATGTACGGCGGCTTCGATCGTCAGGCGCTCATAGGCCTTTACCTGCTGGGTCAAGGCGTGCATCGATTCCGGTAGCTGGCCGAAAGCGAGCGGATGCGCGCCCTGAGCGTCGATAATACAGTTGGTTTCTATCACAGCATCGTCCGCTAAACCGCGAATAGCGCCACGGTTTGCGGTATTTACGACTAATTGCAACCCGAGATTATTGTGAATGGCACGAATCAGTTCCAGTGCGACTTCTGAATAGAAAGAGCCACCACGGAAGCTGAGCTGCTCAGGCTTGCTGTCCAGATGCGGGTCGGCATACAGTTCGAACAGTTCTTGTTCCACTTTCATCACCTGTTCGGCACGGGTGCCGTGCTCGGCAGCAGCGGCCGTTTCCTCTGCCAGCATCTGCTGAGTCTGGTAGAAATAACGATGATAAGGGCAAGGGATCGCACCCAGCGCCCGCAGGAATTCCGGCGGCCACGGCGCTTCTTTGATGTTGTTCATGGTTAACGTTGCGCCGTCACACAGCATATCGATCACCTTGCTGGTGACGTTCTGGCCGTTTTGCAGCACCTTGTGCACCCAAACCATGTGGTTCAACCCGGCAAACTGCAGTTGCACCTGGTCATAAGGGGCTTGCAGCAGATTGGCAATCATATGGTGCATGCTGATAGGCACGTTGCACAGGCCGATGATTTTCGCGCGGGTATAACGCGAAACCGCTTCGGTTACGATGCCCGCCGGATTGGTGAAATTGATGATCCAGGCTTTCGGTGCCAACTGTTCCACTTTACGCGCGATGTTCAGCATCACCGGGATGGTGCGCAGTGCCTTGGCAAAACCGCCGATGCCGGTGGTTTCCTGGCCGATTAAGCGGTATTTCAGGCCTAAACGCTCATCGGCGGCGCGTGCCGGTAGCTGCCCGACGCGCAGTTGGGTGAGCACAAATTTGGCACCGCGAATCGCGTCGTCCAGTTCGAAATGCACGCTGACCTTTACCTGGTCTAAACCGTTGCGTGCCAGCATGCGCTTGGTCAACGCGGCAATGATCGCCACTTTCTCGCGGCCGGATTCGACGTCCACCAACGCCAGTTCGGTGACGGGTAATTCTTCAATACGCTGGATCAGGCCTTCGACCAACTCCGGCGTATAGCTGCTGCCACCGCCGATAATGGCGATCTTCAACGCACTCATGAACGCGCCTCCTGCTGTGCCTGACGGCGGTAAAGTTCAATCATGTCGCTTGCCAAGTCCTGAATGACCATCGCGTTCATCAGGTGATCCTGCGCATGTACGGTAATCAGGTTGATGGGCAGTTTGCCGCAGCCCTCGTCCAGGCTAATCAGCTGGGTCTGGATATGGTGCGCATGTTTCACCGCCTGCTGTGATTCTGCCATATGCTCAGCCGAGGCGGCAAAATCACCGGCTCGCGCCTGCTGCAATGCCATCAGCGCGCTGCTGCGGGCGCTACCGGCGAACACCAGCAGTTCCATGATGATGCTTTCAAAATCCGGGCTGACATCAGCCATCAATTCCGTCACGTCAATTCTCCTGTTACTGCGCGGCAGCGGTATTGGCTGCTTCACGTTCAGCGTCGGCCTGTTGCCGTTCCTGCGCCAATAGTTGTTTTTCATACACCTTGAAGAACGGCAGCCAGATCGCCAGATCGATGGCCATCAAGATCAGCACCAGCAGGGCGGCACGGATATCCCAGGAGGCCGAGATCATCGCCCCTAGCGGTGCCGGTGCGGTCCAGGGGGCCATGGCGACCATTTTTTCCACCAGGTCCCAGTTCAGGGCGAAATAGGCCAGCGTAGCGTTGACCATCGGGACGACGATCAACGGGATAAACAGCGTCGGGTTCATCACCACCGGTGAACCGAACAGCAGAGGTTCGTTGATGTTGAAGGCCGCGGGCACCACGCTCAGTTTGCCGATGGTGCGCAGGTGAATGGAGCGGCTACGCATATACAGGAAGGCCAGCACCAGCGTAGAGCCGGAACCGCCGATGCAGACATAGAACGACCAGAAGGGGGCGGTCAGGGTCTGGGTGGTGGCCGCGCCGTGTGCCACCAGCGCGGCGTTGGTGGCCAGGTTGGCCATAAAGATCGGGTTTAGCAGGCCGGTCACGATGTTGTCACCGTGAATACCGGCAAACCACAACAGGTTGGCGATCAGCACCGCCAGCAGGATGGCCGGCAGGGTATCCCCCGCAGAGATCAGCGGTTGGAACAGGTGCATGATGGCATCGGGCAGCAGAAGCTGGAATTCACTCTGCAGCAGAATGCTGATGGGGTACACCGTCAATAGGATGCCCACCACCGGATACAGCAGTTCGAACGAACGGGCAATCGCCGGTGGTACCTGTTCCGGCATGCGGATGGTGATGCGGTACTTTTTCAGCAGGCGGATCAGCTCCACCGACCAGATCGCGCAGATCAGGGCGGTAAACACCCCCTGGCCACCGAGGAAATCGAGCGACATCTTGTTATCCACCTGCGGTGCGGCGGCCAGCAGAAACGCCATCAGCGATAACAACCCGGCGGTCAGGGCATCCAGGCCATAATGCTTCGCCAGGCTGTAGGCGGTGCCAATGGCAACGAAGACGCTCATCAGGCCCATGGTCATAAAGAACGGCATGGTGATGGTGCTCCAGTGGGCTTTGGCGAAACCCAGCCAGGCTTGCCCGAAGCGGGAGGTAGTGGCGGCATCAAACGGCGGGTTGGCAACGATCAGCATGATACTGCCGACAATCAGGAACGGCATGGCGGAAATAAAGCCGTCGCGAATGGCGACGATATGAGGCTGGCTGCCGATGCGGCCAGCCAACGGGGCAACATGGTTTTCCACCACGCGCATCAGGGAAGCGTAAAGGCTCATGATTCTCTCCGCAGAGTCAGGCAATCAGACCGAGGGCTTTGTCCAGCACCTTGTCACCGCGCAGGGTGCCGTAATCCATCATGTCGATGACGGCAACCGACAGGCCATGCGGCTCGGCGAGTTTGCTGAAACGCGCCAGTTCGTACTTCACCTGCGGCCCCAGCAGCACAACGCTGGCGGTTGGCAGCTCGGCTGCAAAATCGGCGGCGGGTATCGCGATGATTTCCACGTTCAGTTCACGTTTCTGCGCTTCGGCTTGCATGCGTTTGACCAGCATGCTGGTGGACATCCCAGCGGCACAACACAGCACAATCTTTATCATTCTTGCTCTCCAGTGAGGACTACGGCTGTAAGCGCAAATGAGAGCGCTCTCATTTGGTCAGCGTAACGGTATTACAGAATCAAACCGGGAGTTATGTCGCAAAAAATGAGGGGGAGAGAAAGTGGGTAAATAATGCGTGATCGACTTGGCAAAAATGAGCCCGACGATCATACTGTCGGCAGGCAAAAAACCACCAACTGTAAGAAATATCCGGCAATTACTTAAATATTGGTAAATGGCTGGCGCTATCAGGGGTAGCTCTTTAGAATCAAAGCGCTTTTCCGTTGTTTGTCTCCCAGAGAAAGGACCCGTTCATGTTCAAACGTACTTTAGTGACCTTCGTTGCGCTGTGTTCCCTGACCGCAATGGCTCCTGCCGCATTGGCCGCCGGTGAAACTCGCGTCATGCTGACCACCTCGGCAGGCAATATTGAATTAGCGCTCGACAGCCAGAAGGCCCCTGTCTCCACCAAGAACTTTATTGACTACGTGAACAGCGGTTACTACAACAACACCGTTTTCCACCGCGTGATCCCGGGCTTTATGATTCAGGGCGGCGGTTTCACGGCGGATATGCAGCAGAAATCGACCGGCGCGGCGATCAAAAACGAAGCTGACAACGGCCTGCGTAACCTGCGCGGTACCATTTCCATGGCACGCACTGCCGATAAAGACAGCGCAACCAGCCAGTTCTTCCTGAATGTGGCCGATAACGCTTTCCTCGACCATGGCCAGCGTGATTTCGGCTATGCGGTATTCGGGAAAGTGGTGAAAGGCATGGACGTGGTGGATAAGATTTCCCAGGTGCCAACCGGCAACGTGGGCCCTTATCAAAACGTCCCCAGCAAGCCGATCGTGATCCTGTCGGCTAAAGTGCTGCCATAACCTGTTGTGCCAGCCCCGTTTGGGGCTGGCGCGTTCTCTTCCTCCCGAAGCTTTGCCTGCATCACTGTTTTCTTCCCGTTGGCATGTTCTAATCAGCGCCCATAACCAGACCCTTTAGCTGGCACTTTCTGTTTGTTGTTGCTGTTTTGATGAGCTGCTGTTTATGTACGAATTTAACCAGGTTTTGCTGCTGTTACAGCAGATGTGTGTTTATCTTGTTATTGCCTATTTATTAAGTAAGACGCCGCTGTTTATCCCGCTGACGCAGGTCACCATTCGCTTGCCGCACAAGTTACTGTGCTACGTCATTTTCTCCGTGTTTTGCATCATGGGCACCTACTTCGGCCTGCATATCCAGGATTCAATCGCCAATACCCGTGCGATTGGCGCCGTACTGGGCGGGTTGCTCGGGGGGCCTTCCGTTGGTTTTCTGGTGGGGCTGACCGGCGGTTTGCACCGCTACACGCTGGGGGGCATGACCGACGTCGCCTGTGCGGTCTCGACGGTGGCAGAAGGCCTGGTCGGCGGCATCGTGCACAGCATCGCCATGCGGCGTGGGCGTATCGACTTACTGTTCAACCCTCTGTTTGTGGCGTGCATTGCGTTGACCACCGAAGTGCTGCAAATGGCCATCATCCTGGCGATCGCCCGCCCGTTCCCAGAGGCGTTGCGGCTGGTGGAGCACATTGCCTTACCGATGGTGATCGCCAATACGCTCGGAGCGGCCATGTTTATGCAGATCCTGCTGGATCGGCGGGCGATGTTTGAGAAGTACACCAGCGCATTTTCTTCCAAGGCGCTGAAGATTGCTGAACGTACCGAGGGTATTCTGCGGCAAGGGTTCGATCAGGAAAACAGCATGAAGGTGGCACGCGTCATTTATCAGGAGCTGGGCATTGGCGCTGTGGCGATCACCGATCGTGACAAACTGTTGGCCTTTATCGGCATTGGCGACGACCACCACGTGCCGGGGACGCCGATCTCTTCGGTGCATTCCCATCGTGCCATCGATAATAACGAGGTGGTGTATGCCGATGGTAATGAGCTCTCTTATTGCTGTTCGATCAACGCCAATTGCAAGCTGGGCTCGACGCTGGTGATCCCGCTGCGTGGGGAAAATCAACGGGTGATCGGCACCATCAAACTGTACGAACCGAAAACCAAACTGTTCAGCACCATCAACCGCACGCTGGGGGAAGGGATCGCCAGCCTGCTGTCGGCACAAATCATGGCCGGGCAATACGAGCGGCATAAACAACTGCTGGCACAGTCGGAAATCAAGCTGCTGCACGCCCAGGTCAACCCGCATTTCCTGTTTAATGCGCTGAATACGCTGGTGGCGGTGATCCGCCGGGATGGCGATCGTGCTTGCGAGCTGGTGCAGTCTCTCTCTACCTTTTTCCGTAAAAACCTCAAACGCTCCGCTGATGAAGTGAGCCTGGCAGATGAGATTGAGCATGTGAATGCCTATCTGCAGATAGAAAAAGCCCGCTTTGCCGATCGGCTGGAGATTGCGGTTTCGCTGCCGGAGGAACTGCTGGCGGTCAGGCTGCCCGCTTTCTCGCTCCAACCGATTGTGGAAAATGCCATTAAGCACGGCACTTCGCACCTGCTGGGGATTGGCCGGATCGATATCGGTGCCCGGCGCGAGGGCGATAATCTGTTGCTGCAGGTGACCGACAATGCCGGTTTGTTCCGCCAGCAGGCTGGCGGCAGCGGGTTGGGCATGAATCTGGTGGATAGGCGTATCCGTGTGCGTTACGGTGATGGCTACGGGGTGCAGATCGCCTGTGAACCTGAAGCGTTTACCTGCATTACCTTGAGCGTGCCGTTGGCGAGGGCTGCATGATGTTAACCGTACTGATCGTTGACGATGAGCCCTCTGCCCGCGATAACCTGCGCCATCTGTTGGAAGAGGAACAGGGCGTCACCATTATCGGCGAGTGTGCCAATGCGATTGAGGCCATCAGCCAGATCCACCGTTTGCAACCGGATGTGGTGTTTCTGGATATTCAGATGCCGCGTATCAGCGGGCTGGAAATGGTGGGGATGCTCGATCCAAACCGCATGCCGTATATCGTATTCCTGACCGCTTATGATGAATACGCGGTGCAGGCCTTCGAAGAGCACGCGTTTGATTACCTGCTGAAACCCGCGGAACCCAAACGGCTGAATAAGACGCTGCAGCGCCTGCACCAACGCCGCGCGCCACAGAATATTGCGGCGTTAGAGGAAAGCGCGGGCTATCTGAAATACATCCCTTGTACCGGCCATAGCCGCATCTACCTGTTGCGTTTTGATGAGGTGATCGCGATCCGCTCACGTTCGACCGGGGTGTATGTGGTGCGCAATGATGGCATGGAGTGTTTCACCGAACTGACGTTGCGCACGCTGGAAAGCCGCACGCCGCTGGTGCGTTGCCATCGGCAGTATCTGGTTAACCTTGAACAGGTCAGAGAGATCCGCTTTGAGGAGAGCGGCACGGCAGAGATGATCATGTCGGTGGGTGAGCCGGTGCCGGTCAGCCGCCGCTATCTGAAATCGCTGAAGGAAGAGTTGGGGCTACGTGGTTAAGCGCTGTCCCACCATGGCACCTCAGGGCTGCTGACGATCAATTAAGGGACATCGGCTCTTGCCTTGACGGTACTTCATCGTGCTTATAGCTTTAATAGCATTAACGGGTGTTTTTGTGTCGAACAGGACCAAAGGAAAAGCGCATGAGTGAAGCTCGAGTTATTGCCAAAGCGATGCACGATGGGAAACCAGGCGCGGAACTGGTGATTTTGCCTGCTCTGGCCAACCGTCACGGTTTGATTACCGGGGCGACCGGTACCGGTAAAACGGTGACGCTGCAAAAGATGGCGGAACAGTTCTCACGTCTTGGCATTCCTGTGTTTCTGGCCGACGTGAAGGGGGATTTGTCAGGGATTGCCGCGCAAGGCGTGCCTTCCGAAAAACTCCAGGCGCGGCTGGCGGCGATTGGCGTCACTGACTGGCAACCGCAGGCCTGTACGATAATCCCCTGGGATATCTTTGGCGAGAAAGGGCACCCGATCCGCGCCACCGTTTCCGATCTTGGCCCGCTGCTGCTTGGCCGTCTGTTGGATCTGAACGATGTGCAAAGCGGCGTGCTGCAACTGATATTTAAAATCGCCGATGACAACGCGCTGCTGCTGCTCGATATGAAAGACCTGCGGGCGATGGTGCAGTTCGTCGGGGATAACGCCAAACAGTTTCAGACCCAATATGGCAACATCTCTTCTGCCTCGGTTGGCGCTATCCAACGTGGTTTGCTGACGCTGGAAGAGCAGGGCGCTAATCAGTTTTTTGGCGAGCCGATGCTGGATATCAACGACCTGATGAGAACCGACGGCAACGGCCAAGGGATCATCAACCTGTTGGCGGCGGATAAGTTGATTAACCAACCGAAGCTCTATTCGGTATTCCTGCTGTGGCTGTTGGCCGAACTGTTTGAGCATTTGCCCGAAGTGGGCGACCCCGAACAGCCAAAGCTGGTGTTTTTCTTCGACGAAGCCCACCTGCTGTTTAACGATGCGCCACCGGCTCTACTGACTAAAATCGAACAGGTGGTGCGGCTGATCCGCTCGAAAGGCGTCGGGATCTACTTTGTTACCCAGAATCCGCTGGATATCCCGGACAGCGTGCTGGGGCAGTTGGGTAACCGCGTTCAGCATGCGCTGCGGGCTTTTACGCCGCGCGATCAGAAAGCGGTGAAGGCAGCCGCACAAACTATGCGCGCCAATCCGGCGTTTGATGCTGAAACGGCGATTACCGAGCTGGGTGTGGGTGAGGCATTGGTGTCTTTTCTGGATGAGAAAGGGCGGCCAAACGTGGTGGAACGGGCGATGGTGATCGCCCCTGAATCAAAAATGGGCATGCTGGGGGCCGAAGGGCTGAACAGCGCCATCAATAAGTCGCCTCTCTACGGGCGCTACGAAGATGGGGTGGATCGTGAATCTGCCTATGAGAAGCTTTCTGCCGGAGGGTTTGCCACCATGGGCAAACCGCAGCCGGGCCAGCCTGAGCAACAGTCTGCCGCCGGGCAGGAGAGCGGTGGCGGGTTGATGGACGGCTTGAACGATATCCTGTTTGGCTCCACTGGCCCGCGCGGGGGGAAACGCGATGGTATCGTCCAGACTGCCGCCAAAAGCATGGCGCGCGATCTGGGCCGCCAGATCCTGCGTGGCGTCTTGGGTTCGATTATGGGTGGCCGCAAAAAGTAAGCTGACATTATTGGCGCTGGCAGTAAACTAGCGCAGCATTTTTGCTGTTGGAAATCACATGCTGCTGCTGATCGATAACTACGACTCCTTTACCTATAACCTTTATCAGTACTTCTGCGAACTGGGTGCAGAAGTGCTGGTGAAGCGCAATGACGAACTGCAACTGGCCGATATCGAACGGCTGGCGCCGCAGCATTTAGTCATCTCCCCTGGCCCCTGCACGCCGAACGAGGCGGGTATTTCGCTGGCGGCGATCCGTCATTTTGCCGGCAAACTGCCGATCCTCGGGGTTTGCCTTGGGCATCAGGCGATTGGCCAGGCATTGGGTGCCGATGTGGTTCGTGCCCGTGAGGTGATGCATGGCAAAACGTCGGCGATTCGCCATCACCATCAGGGCGTATTTGCTGGCCTGAATAACCCGCTGACCGTCACTCGCTACCACTCGTTGGTGCTGGATGCCGCAACCTTGCCAAGCTGCTTTGAGGTGACCGCCTGGAGCGAGCGTGACGGTGAGCAGGATGAAATCATGGGCATTCGCCACCGCACGCTAGCGCTGGAAGGGGTGCAGTTCCATCCGGAAAGCATCCTGAGCGAACAGGGTCATCAGTTGCTGGATAATTTTCTTAAAAGTTAGTGGGTTAGGATTTTCTTTGCCACTATCGGCGATTTTGGTTTGCCCTTAATTGGTTTTTTATGCATATTTTGTGACTATATTTTCAATTATTCGCAACAATGACACTGAGTCAATTTCAGGGTGGAGCCCACAATGACCGAAAAAATCGCAGTCGACCGCAGCACTTTTGATCAGGTTATCCTGCCTGTTTATGCACCGGCTCAGTTCGTGCCGGTAAAGGGCAAGGGCAGCCGCGTGTGGGATCAGCAAGGAAACGAGTATATCGATTTCTCTGGCGGCATTGCCGTCACCGCGCTTGGGCACTGCCATCCTGCGTTGGTCGCCGCGTTGAAACAGCAGGGCGAAACCCTGTGGCACACCAGTAACGTCTTCACCAATGAACCAGCACTGCGCCTGGCGACCAAGCTGATCAATGCTACGTTTGCCGACCGGGTGTTCTTCGCCAACTCGGGGGCGGAGGCTAACGAAGCCGCGTTCAAGCTGGCGCGCCATTATGCCATCAGCCGCCATAGCCCCTACAAAACCAAGATTATTGCGTTTAACAACGCGTTCCATGGGCGCACGCTGTTCACGGTTTCCGTCGGTGGCCAGGCAAAATACTCCGATGGTTTCGGGCCAAAGCCGGCCGATATCGTGCATGTGCCGTTCAACGATCTGGCGGCGGTGAAAGCGGTGATGGACGATCACACCTGTGCCGTGGTGATGGAGCCGATCCAGGGGGAAGGTGGGGTTACTCCGGTGGATGCCGCTTTCCTGCAGGGCGTGCGGGAGTTGTGCGACAAGCATCAGGCATTACTGGTGTTTGACGAAGTGCAAAGCGGTATGGGCCGGAGCGGTAAACTGTTCACCTATATGCACTATGGCATTACGCCGGATATTCTCACCACCGCCAAAGCGTTGGGCGGCGGTTTCCCGGTGAGCGCGATGCTGACGACAGAGGAGATCGCATCGGTGATGCATGTGGGCACCCATGGCACCACCTATGGCGGCAACCCGCTGGCCTGTGCGGTGGCGGAAGCGGCACTGGACGTGATCAATACGCCGGAAGTATTGAGCGGCATTGAGCAGCGCCACAAGCTGTATGTGCAGGCATTGCAGAACATCGGCGAGAAGTATGCAATTTTCAGCGACATTCGCGGCATGGGATTGCTGATCGGCGCGGAATTGACGCCGGAGTATCACGGCAAAGCGCGGGACTTCCTGACCGCGGCAGCCGCTCGGGGGTTGATGATCCTCAACGCCGGGCCAAACGTGATTCGCTTTGCACCTTCGCTGGTGGTAGAACTGAAAGATATCGACGAAGGCATGGCGTTGTTCGAGCTGGCCGTACAGGATGTGATTAACGCATAAGCGATCCGCAGGGGCTATGCGCCAGCTTTAGCCCCTGCCAATCTCAGTTTTCCCGCAGTTTCCGTTTCAGCCAGATGCCATGATGCGGGCGTTGGCGCCAGGCCAGCGACGAAATGGTATGCATCACGCTCAGGTGCGAAAGGATACGCCGCAGGTGGCGTTCCATTTCGGTTATTGGCATATCTGGGTGCAGCTCGGGGAGATGCATGGGGCTCTGGCTGCTGCTTGGGCCGTCATATTCCAGCCGCTGCTGGCAGCTTTGCAGGGCCATTTCGCAGCTTTGCAGATACTCTTGCGCCAGCGCTGGCGTCAAAATGTCGTGTTCGCGCGCCAGAATGGTCAGCGCATTCAGGTGCTCGACAATAAACTGGCTGTGGGTGACCCAGAGCCGCATATCTGCCAGATAATCCGATTCAAACCCCGGCTCCTGCATCGCCTGGTTGAGCGAGGTGAACAGCGCATTGTGTGCCTGATTGACCTGCATTCGCGCGTAGGCCAGCGTAGCCGGGTCCGCTTCCTGTTCTTGTAACAGTAGGCGCAATGCCGTTTGATCGCGCTCCAGCGCCTGATGCGCGTTCTTACGCAGCAGGCCGCTTTGCCACTGTGGCCAAAGCCAGATGGTCCCGCCAAATACCAGCACGCAGCCGATCAGCGTATCGATCAGGCGTGGCACCAAAAAATGGGTGCCATTCAGCGCCAGCAACTGCAGGGTATATACCGCAGTGACGGTAAACCCCATCACCGCCAGCCCGTAGTTTTTGCGTAATATCAGATAGGCCGCCAGGGTGATCGCCAGCATGATGCTCAGCGTCACGTTTTCTGGCAGTTGCAACTGCAAGAGTCCTGCGGCAATCACCAACCCGGCCAGCGTGCCGAGCGCACGGTGCTGGATCCTGACGCGCGTGGCGTTGTAGCCGTTTTGGCTGACCAGCATGATGGTCAGCAGGATCCAATAGGGTTTTGGCAGATTGAAAATCATCCCCAGGCTGCTGCCCACCGCCAGTATGGTCCCCAGCCGGGCGGCATTGCGCAAGGCGTTGGATTTCCATGACAGGTAGCTCACCACCGCAGGCCAGAAGGGTAACCGCGATTGGTTTGCCATCAGATCGCGCCGATACAGCGGGCGTTGGGTGCGTAACAGGCGGGCGATGCGGCTGAAATGGTAAAAGCAGAACTGGCCTACCGGGTTATCGGCATGCTGTGTGGCCACTTTTTCCAGTGCCGCCAGCTCACTCTTCATGCTGAAACGCGTTGAGCGCCGGTGATAGAGAATATCGTTGGCCACGACGCGTAAACGCCCGGCAATCACCTGCGCGTTGCGGCGGATAATCGCTTCGGCCTGGCTCTGCTCGACCAGCTTTTGCACCTCTTCCGGTTGATGCAGGCTGACGGTAATGTGTTCCTGCAGATCGAGTGCCACCTGGAAAGTGCGCTGCAGGCGTTTTTGTTCCTGGCTATTGGCATGAGGCAGGAAGTTAACTTGCTGATACAGCAGGCTGATCATGTCCATCACCTTCTGCTGGCGTTGCAGCAGCGGTGGCAGTGCGGTTTCGGGATCGATATGCTGGGTCAGCAGCGAGTATTTAGCTTCGAAATAGTCCGCCAACTGGATATAGAGCTGGCTCAGGGACTCGCGCATTGGCTGCTCTTTCCACAGTTTGAACCAGAACCAGGTGAACAGCCCGTACCAGAGGGTGCCAACCAGATACAGCAGCGGGGTATGCCAGATCGGTACGTGGCCTGCCATGCTGAGAGAGAAGATGGCCGCGACCAGCGCGGCGGGCAGCAGGCGCGCATGCAGCGGGCTGATTTCACCGCTGACGCCCAGCAACAGCGCCATCGCCAGCATCAGCAGGGGCAACGGAATATGCCACAACAGCGCCTGTTGCAGCAGCAAGCTGCTGAGGGCAAACAGAGAGCCGCCGACGATCAGGCGTTTAAAAAAGCGTTTGTGGGGTGTGTCTAATCCGGCAATGTTGCAGCAGGCAGGCACCAGAGAGAACAGCAGGCCGAGTTGCAGGTTGCCCAGCAGCAGGAAGAAAACCACCGGCAGACACAGCACCAGCGTTTGCCGCAGTGCGTAGTTGACTTCTGGGTGGTAGATCAGGCGCCGCCACATGAGTAATCGGGGGAAGCTAAAAAAGCGGCGTATTGCTACGCCGCTTCTTCAATGATTAACGCGTGCCGTAAACGACAATGGTTTTGCCGTGGGCAGAAATCAGGTTTTGATCTTCGAGCATTTTCAAAATACGACCGACGGTTTCACGTGAGCAACCGACGATTTGACCAATTTCCTGGCGGGTAATCTTGATTTGCATGCCGTCCGGGTGAGTCATGGCATCGGGCTGTTTTGCCAGATTCAGCAAGGTTTGCGCGATGCGGCCGGTAACGTCAAGGAAGGCGAGGTTACCCACTTTCTCTGAGGTGACTTGCAGGCGGTTTGCCATCTGCGCAGACAGGCGCATCAGGATATCCGGGTTAACCTGAATCAACTGGCGGAATTTCTTATAGGAAATTTCAGCCACTTCACAGGCTGTTTTCGCTCTAACCCAGGCACTGCGTTCCTGGCCTTCTTCAAATAATCCAAGTTCACCGATGAAATCCCCCTGATTCAGGTAGGACAGGATCATCTCTTTGCCTTCTTCATCCTTGATCAGCACCGCAACGGAGCCTTTCACAATGTAGTAAAGCGTTTCGGCCTTTTCACCTTGGTGAATCAGCGTACTCTTTGATGGATATTTGTGGATATGGCAATGAGACAGGAACCATTCGAGAGTAGGGTCTGTTTGCGGTTTGCCGAGAACCATTCGCTGTTATCCTCTGTTGTTATCGCTGCCTTGTATCACAGGGGTCAGAGTTCCCTGTAAAACGTGCTTATAGCCTGGTGTAATGTGGGGTGGCTATCAACAGGTTTTGAGGCATGTTATAGAAATACGCTTGTACTCTAGCATATTAACTTGCGTGAAGTGCTGCAAGTTACATTCTGTTAACATGCCAATATAGGGCCCTTTCCTCGGGCATTTCCCTGAAATCGATGACCTGGAAAGAGTTATTGCGGCTCTGTTTGTAGCACAGAGTGAGGCGAGTGTCTTGTGTTGTCTCGCTTCAGCATGATTAGCATCAGGTTCCGTTGCCAGTTTCTATGCGAAAGCGTACCCTGATTTTGAGAAATTAACCGGAGTGTACAAAATGCAGGCAAGAGTTAAGTGGGTGGAAGGGCTGACATTCTTGGGTGAGTCTGCGTCCGGCCATCAGGTGTTGATGGATGGTAACGCGGGCGATAAAGCGCCAAGTCCAATGGAAATGGTCTTGATGTCAGTGGGCGGTTGCAGTGCTATTGACGTCGTGTCTATTTTGCAGAAAGGCCGTAACGATGTCCGTGACTGCGAGGTGAAACTGACCTCGGAGCGCCGTGAAGAAGCACCGCGTCTGTTTACCCATATCAACCTGCATTTTATCGTCACTGGTAAAGGGCTGACCGATAAGATTGTTGAGCGTGCGGTTAACCTGTCGGCCGAGAAATATTGCTCGGTTTCGCTGATGCTGAGCAAAGCGGCCAGCGTTACCCACAGCTTTGAAATTCGTGACGTTGCCTGAGGCTACCAAGGGTAGTGCTGGCAATGGCTGCGTAGTAAATCCAGAAATCGCCGCGCCGTGACGGTCAGCGGTGATTTTTGTGAATACAGGACGCAGTACTGTGCCTGCGGCAGATCGTCGATAGGCAAAGCCACCAGTTCTTGATGTAAATAGAACGGCGTGTTCATGGCCCGCGCGACGATCGTCAAATAATCTGCCTTCAGCACCATATTCAAGCCGCATACCGCTGAATCTGAGCGAATGGGGCGTTGGGACAACTGTTGATAGAAGTTGCCAAGCAGCGTTTGCAGTTGCTGGTAATAACCCATATCGGTTTCCGGCAGCAGCCATTTGGCCTCGTGCAGTTCGTGCAGCGTGGTTGCCTGTGCCAAAGGGTGCCCACGGCGCGCAATAACGCAAAATGGGGCGCTGAACAGCGGTTCGAGCACTAAATCTTGCAGCGGTAATTCAGGGCTGCTCGTGCCGACGGCAAAATCCAACTTGCCAGCCTGCAAGGCGGGCAATAACGTTGAAAGCTGCGCTTCGCGGATCAACAGATTGGCCTGCGGGGTAGAGGCCTTGAAGAGTTCGACCAGTTTCGGCAACAGCGTCACGGCCAGCAGCGAAGAGCAGCCTATCGCCAGGCTGCCTTGCGAACGCTGGTCCAACTGTTGGATCTCCTCAGTGGCGCGCTGTAATTCCTCAATCACTAATTGCACCCGCAGAGCAAAAATGTGGCCGTTTGGCGTCAGCGTCATCCCTTTACTGCCGCGCACAATCAGCTGGGTTTTCAGCGTTTGTTCCAGTTCCTGGATCGAGCGGCTGATCGCCGGTTGAGACTGATCTAACGCGCGTGCCGCGGCACGAATGCTGCCACAGCGTATCACTTGCTGAAAAGCTTTCAGCTGTTGCAATTTTGGTAACTGACGCATGCGTGCCCCCTTCTGCCGAAAAAACGCAGTTTCACCCTGCCGATAGAAAAGAATATCGGCGATGAAAAATTGTTCATTAATGACTTTTTTGTCGTACGTGAGGCGGTGGCATATACCAAGGGGAATAAGGAGGCAGCGCGGTGGCTGGCCGCGCCCGAGAGCGTTATTCGATTTTTTTACCTTCCAGTAGCCGTTGTACTAATGGCGCCATAATCAGCTCCATCGCCAGCCCCATTTTGCCGCCCGGCACCACCAGCGTATTGATGTGAGAGATAAACGACCCCTGTAGCATTGCCAACAGATAGGGGTAATCGATCTGATCCAGGCCACGGAAGTGGATCACCACAAAGCTTTCGTCCAATGAGGGGATGGCCTTGGCGGCAAACGGATTGGAGGTATCGACCGTGGGGACGCGTTGGAAGTTGATATGGGTGCGCGAGAACTGCGGCGTGATGTAGCCGATGTAATCCTCCATCGAACGTACTACGGAATCCATCACCGCCTCGCGGGAATGACCACGCTCACCGGTATCGCGGATCAATTTCTGGATCCACTCCAGGTTGACGATTGGCACCACACCTACCAACAGGTCAACATGCTTGGCGACATCGATCTTATCGGTAACCACGCCACCGTGCAGCCCTTCGTAGAACAGCACGTCGGTGGGGGCTGGCAGCGGTTCCCACGGCGTGAAGGTGCCGGGGACCTGATCGTAAGGCACGGCCTCATCGTAGGTGTGCAGGTATTTACGTGAACGGCCTGTGCCGTTTTTGCCGTACTGGATAAAGCTTTGCTCCAGCAGGCTGAAGTCATTGGCTTCAGGGCCGAAATAGCTGATATGGCGGCCAAGATCGCGTGCTTTACGAATGGCCGCATCCATTTCTGGCCGGGTGTAGTGATGGAAACTGTCCCCTTCCAACTGGGCGGCGCGGATATTCAACTGCTGGAAAATCTTGCGAAATGCCAGGCTGGTGGTCGTGGTGCCGGCCCCGCTGGAGCCGGTCACCGCAATAATGGGATGTTTGGCAGACATAATGGGTTGTCACTCCGTATTAAGTACATATCCCCGCCATACTTCACACAACTTGAATTATTTTGGGCATAGGCGTTGATCGGCAATCATCCATTGTTACCTGATTTTTTTTACCAATCATAGGCTGGAGTGACTAAATTTCTTCCTGTCCGGCATGGATCTGCCCGCGTGGCATGATATTGACGGTTTCGTGCAGTTCCGACCACACCAGCACCACATCACCATTTTTCAACTGGCGGCGCACGTCATTCACCTTCTGTTCTAGCGAACGTTCGTGTTCACCGTAGTCAGTACCCTCACGCAGCACGAAGGATTCGATCAGGCTGTTGAGGGTTTCTTGTTCAAGCTCTTGCCAAGGGATAATCACGTTGTTGATTCCAGAAAAGGGGAAAGCCAGGATGGAATACGGTATTCCAGCCACATTTGTGGTTTTTTCAAGGTGCCGCCGACAAAGCCAACGTGGCCGCCACGCTCGGTGAGCTGATATTCGATATTGGCTGGCAGGCGGGTGAGATCGGGGATCACCTCGTCGGTCATAAACGGGTCGTCTTTGGCATGAATGATCAGCAGCGGTGTGGTGATCTGTGGCAACAGGGGCAGGGCGCTGCAGCGGCGGTAATAATCCAGCGCGCCGTTAAAACCGTGCAAGCGTGAGGTGATCACCTCGTCAAACTCACGGATGCGGCGCAACTGGTTCAACTGCGGCAGACTCAGCGGCAGGGTATCAGGGTAATGCAGCAACTTGCGCGTGGCATTCTGCTTCAACTGGCCCAGCAGATAGTGCTGATAAACACGCGAAAAACCTTGTTCCATGCGAACCGAGCAGGGCTCCAGCATCAGCGGTGCCGACACGACTACCGCGGCCTGTAGCAGGCTGTCGTTGCCTTGCTGCGCCAGGTAGTACGCCAGCATATTACCGCCGAGAGAGATCCCCACCGCCGCCGTGGGTACCTCACCGAAACTGTCGCGCAGCCAGCGCAGAAAGAAACGTGCATCCTCGGTTTCACCGGAATGATAGATACGCTGCTTGCGGTTGGGCACTCCGCTGCAACCACGAAAATGCATCACCACCCCGAGCCAGCCTTGTTCGCGCCAGGCGTTGAGCAGGCCGTGGGCATAAGGGCTGTAGAAATTGCCCTCTAAGCCGTGGAACAGGACTACGCGCGGCTTGTGGCGGGCTAACTGGGGATCTTCGCTCCAGGCAAGATCGACAAAATCACCGTCGGGCAATTCCAGCCGTTGCCAATGGGGTTTCAGCAGAACATGGCGCCGTACCAAGCGTGGCAACAGGGTTTGCAGATGCGGATTACTGGCCCCGATCAAAGGGCGAAAGGATTCATGCATAGTTGAATAAAATTCTTGTTGGCGGCTATTGTGTGATCAATACCGCACTGTTAGCTTCAATGTCATGTATTAACAATAATACTGCAAAAAATCATTTGGGTGAGGAGCACCCGCTTCATGGAACTGAGTTTATTTCTTTCGATGTTAGGCTTCCTGTGGGTTGCCGCGATTACGCCTGGCCCAAACAATATGCTGCTCACCACCTCTGGGGCCAACTTCGGTTTTATGCGTTCGCTGTGGCTGATGATCGGCATCATGCTCGGCATGCAGAGTATCATGCTGCTGGTGGCGTTTGGCGTGGGTGGTCTGATCCTGATTTATCCCTCACTGCACCTGATTCTGAAGATCCTTGGGAGCCTGTATCTGTTGTGGCTGGCCTGGAAAGTCGCGACCGCTGCCTATGAAAAACTGGATACCGATGTGGCCCCACCCAAGCCGATTCGCCTGTATCAGGGGTGGCTGTTGCAGTTCCTTAACCCGAAAGCCTGGCTGATGGGCCTGGGGGCGGTGGCGAGTTTTAGCCTGGAAGGGGAAAGGTACAATAATTCTATTCTGGCGATCGCTTTTGGCCTGTTGGTGGTGAATATCGTTGCCGGGGTAATTTGGCTAGGCTTCGGCACGGTGATCGGCCGCCTGCTGCGCAGCAAGAAAGCCTGGGTGATTTTCAACGTTTCCATGGGGCTGTTAACGGCGGCCTGTGTGTTACTGATCTGGCATTAAGGAAAAGCGGATGAGCGAAAATTATTTCCATGTTGATGCGTTTATCGGTGCAGGCCTGCGCGGCAATCCTGCAGGGGTCTGTTTGCTGAAACACTCGCTGGAAAGCGCGCAGATGCAGGCCATCGCCAATGAGTTGTTCCTGCCAGAAACCAGTTTTGTCTGGGAAGATGGCGATATGTATGGGATTCGCTGGTTCACCCCCACGCGGGAGGTGGATCTGTGCGGGCATGCCACGCTGGCCACGGCGCACGTGCTGTTAAGCGTGGTGAATCCGGCCTTGCGTGATGTTCGCTTTCGCTCTGCCAGCGGTGAACTGCATGTCACAAGGGATGCTGAGGATTGTGAACGCCTGATTCTGGATTTCCCGTCCCGTCCGCCGCAGAAAGTGGCTGAACCTGCGGCACTGGCGGCCTTGCTGGGCGCTCAAGCGCAGGAGGTGTGGCAGGCCAGGGCAATGATGGTGGTATTTGAGAGCGAGGCGCAGGTGCGGGCGCTGCAGCCGGACATTCCGGCACTGATCGATCATCTGGGCTGCGGCGTGATTGCCACCGCACCGGGCGATGGGGTGGACTTTGTCTCACGTTATTTCTCGCTGGATCGCAGCGAAGACCCGGTGACCGGCTCTGCCCATTGTACGCTGATGCCTTACTGGACGGCACGCCTTGGCCGCCATGTGTTGCACGCCAAGCAGATCTCATCGCGCGGTGGCGAACTGTTCTGCGAACTGAAAGGGGAGCGCACGCTGCTGGGGGGCTATGCGCGTATTTTCCTGCGGGGTGAAATCAAGCTGTAGCCTGAGTATATATTCACATAAGGAATAAAGAATATTTTTTTATTCCTTTGTTGCTGGGTTTCGCTCAGATAAAACTGTCAGCCACTGAACGGCAGTTTATCAACGGAGCGGAACTATGGCGGGCAAACTCTTTTCATTACGCAGCGTGGCGCTGCTGGCTTTATCGCTGGGGGCTGCCAGTGCCCAGGCGCTGGATGTGACCGTGGCGTACCAGACTTCCGCCGAGCCAGCTAAAGTGGCGCAGGCGGAAAACAGTTTCGCCAAGCAGTCTGGTGCGACGGTTGACTGGCGCAAGTTTGACAGTGGTTCCGCCGTGCTGCGAGCGCTGGCCTCCGGCGACGTGCAGATCGGCAATATCGGCTCCAGTCCATTAGCGGTCGCTGCCAGCCAGAAACTCCCGATTGAAGTGTTCCTGATCGCTTCACAGCTCGGTAGCTCCGAAGCCTTGGTCGTAAAAAAAGACATCAAATCTCCCCAGGATCTGATCGGCAAGCGCATCGCCGTTCCGTTCATTTCCACCACCCATTACAGCCTGCTGGCTTCCCTGAAACATTGGGGCATCAAACCGGAACAGGTGCAGATCCTCAACCTGCAACCCCCGGCGATCGCTGCTGCCTGGCAACGTGGTGATATTGATGGCGCCTACGTTTGGGCACCGGTGGTGAATGAACTCGCCAAGCAGGGCAAAGTATTGACCGACTCTGAACAGGTAGGCCAATGGGGAGCGCCGACGCTGGATGTGTGGGTCGTGCGTAAAGATTTCGCCGAGCAACACCCAGAGGTGGTGACCGCTTTTGCCGCCAGCGCGCTCAACGCGCAAAAAGCTTATCTGGCACAGCCGGAACAGTGGCTGAAGGATAAGGACCACCTCAGTACGCTGGCCCGTTTGAGTGGCGTTGCAGAAGAGCAGGTGCCGGTACTGGTGAAAGGCAATCGCTATTTGCCAGTGGCGGAGCAAATCACTCAGCTTGGGCAGCCGGTGGATAATGCCATTCGTGACACCGCCGAGTTTCTTAAGCAGCAGGGCAAAATTCCGCAGGTCGACAGCGATTACAGCGCCTACGTGACCGATCGCTTCGTTAAACAGGTACAGGCTGCACCGCAGTCGTAAGGAGCCAGAATGCTCAACGTTAGCCATCTGGCCGCCGAGTACCAGGGGCGCCCTGTGCTGCATGATGTTTCGTTCCAGATTGCTGTCGGGCAACTGGTGGTGGTTCTGGGGCCTTCGGGCTGTGGCAAGACCACGCTGTTGAATCTGTTGGCCGGGTTTATCGCACCTTCCGCAGGCAGCATCACGCTGGATGGCGTTACGGTATGCGGCCCAGGGGCTGAACGCGGTGTCGTGTTCCAGCATGAGGGGTTACTGCCGTGGTGCAACGTGCTGGATAACGTGGCGTTCGGTTTGCAACTGGCCGGGGTGGGCAAGCAGGAGCGCCACCAGGTGGCACAGCAGATGTTGCAACGCGTTGGGCTGGCGGGGTATGGGCAACATTTTATCTGGCAGCTTTCCGGCGGGATGCGCCAGCGTGTGGGGATCGCCCGGGCGCTGGCGGCCAATCCACGGTTATTACTGCTGGATGAGCCTTTTGGCGCGTTGGATGCTTTCACTCGCGAACAGATGCAGGAACTGTTGCTGACCATCTGGCGCGATACCGGCAAGCAAGTATTGCTGATTACGCACGATATTGAAGAAGCCGTGTTTCTCGCCAGCGAGCTATTGCTGCTTTCACCGGGGCCAGGGCAGGTGATGGAACGGCTGACGCTGAACTTTGGCCAACGCTATGCCGCCGGTGAAGCATGCCGTGCGATCAAATCCGACCCTGAATTTATCGCCCAGCGTGAATATGTGCTGGGCAAAGTATTCCAGCAACGCGAGGCATTGCTATGAGCCTGCATTCCACCTTGAAAACCACGGCAAAACCGTTAGCGGTGCGGCGACTCAGCGTTAAGTCACCAAGCCAGCTGTGGTTGAGTGCCGCCACCTTGCTGGGGATCCTGCTGCTGTGGTGGGGGGTTACCGCTATGCAGCTGATAAGCCCACTGTTCTTGCCTGCCCCGCAGCAGGTGTTGCGTCAGTTGATAACCATCGCCAGCCCGCAGGGCTTTATGGAGGCCACCTTATGGCAGCACTTGGCGGCCAGCCTGGGGCGCATCCTGGTGGCGCTGCTGGCGGCGGTGGTGATGGGGATTCCGGTCGGTATCGCGATGGGGTTGAACGATAAGGTACGCGCCGTCCTCGATCCGCTGATTGAGATTTATCGCCCGGTACCGCCGCTGGCTTATTTACCGCTGATGGTGATCTGGTTCGGCATCGGTGAAACCTCAAAAATCCTGCTGATCTACCTGGCGATTTTTGCTCCGGTGGCGCTTTCCGCCGTGGCTGGGGTATGCAGCGTGGAGCCGGTGCGCATCCGTGCCGCACAGGCACTGGGTGCCAGCGATTGGCAGGTTGTGCGCTTCGTGGTGTTGCCGAGTGCGTTGCCGGAAATTCTCACCGGCATCCGCATTGGGTTGGGTGTCGGTTGGTCCACCTTGGTGGCCGCCGAACTGATTGCCGCCACGCGCGGCCTGGGGTTTATGGTGCAATCCGCCGGTGAGTTTCTGGCGACCGATGTGGTGGTTGCTGGCATCAGTGTGATTGCGATAATCGCATTCGGTCTGGAGTTGGGGCTACGCGCGTTGCAGCGCCGCCTGACCCCGTGGCATGGAGTACAACAATGAACGAGCGTCTGACGATCGCCCCGTTGGGGCCTTATATTGGTGCGTTAGTAGAAAACGTTAATCTGGCGCGGCCATTGGGTGATGGCCAGTTTGAACAGCTTTACCATGCATTGCTGAAGCATCAGGTGCTGTTCCTGCGTAACCAGCCGATTACGCCGCAGCAACAGCGCGAACTGGCCGCTCGTTTTGGCGATCTGCATATTCACCCGGTCTATCCGCACGCTCCTGGTGTGGAAGAAATTATCGTGTTGGATACGCATAACGATAATCCTCCTGACAACGATAACTGGCATACCGATGTGACCTTTATTGCCAACCCGCCGCTGGGGGCGATTTTGGCCGCTAAACAATTACCGACGGCCGGTGGGGATACCCTGTGGGCCAGTGGTATAGCGGCGTATGATGCGCTTTCCGAGCCATTCAAACGGCTGTTGGCCGGTTTGCAGGCAGAGCATGACTTCACCAAATCTTTCCCGGAACACCAGCACCGTGGCAGTGCGGAGGAGCATCAGCGCTGGCAACTGGCGGCACAGAATAATCCACCGCTGCGGCACCCGGTGATCCGCACTCACCCGGTCAGCGGTAAGCAGGCGCTGTTCGTGAATGAAGGGTTCACCACCCGTATTGTCGATTTGGCCGTCAAAGAGAGCGATGCCCTGCTGAGCTTCCTGTTTGCGCATATCACCAAGCCGGAGTTTCAGGTGCGCTGGCGCTGGCAGGAGAATGACATTGCGATTTGGGATAACCGCGTGACGCAGCATTATGCCAACGCGGATTATCTGCCGCAGCGGCGCATTATGCACCGTGCGACAATCTTGGGGGATAAGCCGTTTTATCGTGCTTGAGGATAATCTACCTATTTTTTGTGGTACAGGCGTACTTTGCGTACGCCTGTACCACCCTGTGGGTTAATCAATGAACAGATTAATCGCAGCTTGATTTACCCGTTTTATGATTGATCGCCCCTTTTTCGATCAGCAGATTTGCCACATCGGTAAAGCCGTGTTCGCAGGCACCGCTGAGAGGGCTGGCGTTAATTTTAGGATTCTCGTTTATCGCGACGACGTTTAAATCTGGGTTAAATTGCAGAATGTATTTGACGGTGTCGAGTCTGCCATCCACCGCGGCGACCATAAACAGTGTTTCACCATCTTTTTCTTTGGCATTCCAGTCTACTTCGTTCTTTAAACGCTCATGCAGATATTTAACAACTTCGGCGTTTTTACCCATCACGGCGGATTTCACCGTATTATAAACATCGGCTCTATCGGTGGCGCGAATATCGGCCCCTTGCTCAGTCAGATATTGGACGATATCCAAATAACCAATGAATGCGGCCCAGCCTAATGCGGTTTGTCCTAAAGAGGCTTCATCTTTTGCTTCAAGATTTTGCCCCGCTTCGACCATTTTTTTAACGGTGGCTAAATTGCCTTGTTTAACTGCGTCGAACCAGGCGGCATCTGGGCCAACTGAAGGGGTCTCATAGAAAATACGATGCGATAGCAACTTAGGGTTGGCAATTTGCTGCATCTCTTCATAGCTGAATCTGAATTTTGATAAATCTACGTTGCCCTTTTTTTCTTGTGCGTACAAATTAAAAGAACTAGAAGCAACAAGGCTGGCTAGAAATATTATTTTTGCTAATTTCATCATCTTATTCCGCAGAGGTCAGTTTAAAAGGTGTTTTTAGATGATTTCTGCTGATAACACCAGTAGTTATATTGAGCATGATATTCAAAAAAATTGAATTTTAAATAAACCCAAATAATGCGGGTTACTTGTAGGCGGCAAGCGCTGCTTCGCCGTGGTGAAAAGGGGGCTTAATGGTGCTGCCGGTTTACATCCTGAGTTCGCCTTGTACCGCAAGGCGAACTCCAGTATCCAGACGTAACGGGGTATTAACCTTCTGATTCAAATGCCTGAGTCAGCGTTTCCAACTGTTCTTGCGCCTCCAGCCAGGCCATTTCTGTTTGTTCCAGGGCGGATTTGGTCTGGCTCTGTTTTTGCAGGCACTCGGTCAGATCGGCCTTGCGGCTGATGTCATACAGCGCTGAGTCGGCCAGTTGCTCTTCTACTGCTGCCAACGCTGCCCCCAATTTCTCCATCTGCTGTTCCAGCTTGGCGATCTGTTTGCGTAGCGGCTGAGTTTGCGTACGGAATTCGGCCTCACGGCGCTTTTGATCTTTACGCGCCTGTGCGCTGTTGCCGCTATCTTGCTTCGGTGCCGCGTCCTGCTGCGCCTGCTGCTTTTGCAGATCGCTCAGCCACTGCTGGTAATCGTCCAGATCTCCTTCGAAGGGTTCCACCTGGCCGTCGTGTACCAGATACAGATCGTCGGTGGTGGAGCGCAGCAGGTGACGGTCGTGCGAAACCACCACCAGCGCGCCTTCGAAATCGATCAGCGCTTCGGTCAGCGCCTGGCGCATATCCAGATCCAGGTGGTTGGTCGGTTCATCAAGCAGCAGCAGGTTAGGGCGTTGCCAGACGATCAATGCCAGAACCAGCCGCGCTTTTTCGCCGCCGGAGAAACGCTCGGTCGCCTCGGTGACTTTGTCGCCCTGGAAGCCGAAGCCGCCGAGGTAATCGCGTAACTGCTGTTCCAGCACCCGAGGCGCAATGCGGCTCAGGTGTTGCAGCGGCGATTCATCGGCGCGCAGGAACTCCAACTGATGCTGGGCAAAATAGCCGAGCTTGATGCCTTTCGCTAACCCGACCTCGCCGCTTAATGGTTCCAGCGTGCCTGCCAGTAGCTTGATCAGCGTCGATTTACCGGCACCGTTACGCCCCAGCAGACCAATGCGGGAACCGGGCACCAGATTGAGCTTGATCGATTGCAGGATCACTTTCTCGCCATAACCCGCGCTGACTTTTTCCATGCGCAGCAGCGGATTCGGCAGGCTTTCCGGCTGGCGGAAACTGAAGCTGAATGGGTTATCGACGTGCGCCGGGGCGATCAGCTCCATGCGTTCCAGCATCTTGATACGGCTCTGCGCCTGCTTGGCTTTGGTGGCCTGGGCGCGGAAGCGATCGATATAGCTTTGCAGATGCGCCACTTTTTCCTGCTGGCTTTGGTAAAGCGATTGCTGTTGTGCCAGCTTGGTGACACGCTGGCGCTCGAACGAGGAGTAGTTACCGGTGTATTCGTTGATGGTCTGGTTTTCGATGTGCAGGATTTTATCAACGATCGGGTCGAGGAAGTCGCGGTCATGCGAAATCAGCACCAGAGTGCCTGCATAGCCTTTCAGCCAGCGCTCCAGCCAGATTACCGCATCCAAATCCAGGTGGTTGGTTGGTTCGTCGAGCAGCAGCAGGTCGGAACGGCAAACCAGGGCCTGCGCCAGGTTCAGGCGCATGCGCCAGCCGCCCGAGAAGGCACGTACCGGGCTTTGCAACTGTTCGTTAGAGAAACCTAAGCCGTGCAATAGGCTGGCAGCGCGCGCGCGGATGGTCCAGGCGTCGATAGCGTCGAGCTTGCCGTGCAGCGTGGCGATGGCATGGCCATCATTTTTATCGTTTGCCAACTGTAAATCGGCTTCGAGCTGGCGGAATTCGCGATCACCATCAATCACATACTCGATGGCGGGTACATCCAGCGCAGGTGTTTCCTGATTCACCCAGGCCAGTGCCCAGTTGCCAGGGAAGGTATAGCTGCCACCGTCTGCGGCGATTTCGCCCTTCAGCAGGGCCAGCAGCGTGGATTTACCACAGCCATTTTTGCCCACCAAGCCGACTTTCTGACCGGGATTAACCGTCGCCGTGGCGTTGTCCAACAGGACGCGCGTGCCGCGTCGGATTTGTAGCGAGGAGAAAACAATCATAAAGCGCCGTATGTTCAGAGTATGTTAAATTGGGATGAGTTTACGTTAACAGGGCGCAGATACCCTATGGATTTCAAGCTGGCGCTTGAAAGACGGCGGGTAGGCTGCCCTATTATTGATCTTTGCGTGCATGGTAACGGAAATCCGCTACCCTGACGACGCTTTGGAGGGGAATGATGTCGCAGCTGCCGAAGGTTTTGCTGCTGTATGCCCATCCGGAATCCCAGGACTCGGTCGCAAACCGGGTTTTGTTACAACCGGCGCAGCAGTTGGAACATGTCACCGTGCACGATCTCTACGCGCACTATCCCGATTTTTTTATTGATATCCACCATGAACAACAGCTGCTGCGTGACCATCAGGTTATTGTTTTTCAACATCCTTTATACACCTATAGCTGCCCGGCCTTGCTGAAAGAGTGGCTGGATCGCGTGCTGTCGCGCGGTTTTGCCAGCGGTGTGGGCGGCAACGCGTTGGCAGGAAAATACTGGCGTTCGGTGATCACCACCGGTGAACCGGAAGGGGCCTATCGCACCGGCGGGTATAATCGTTACCCGATCGAAGATATCCTGCGCCCGTTTGAGCTGACTGCTGCCATGTGCCATATGCACTGGCTGACACCGATGGTGGTCTATTGGGCTCGTCGGCAGAAACCGGAAGTATTGAAACACCATGCCAGCGCTTATGCTGATTGGCTGAGTAACCCGTTACCGCATACAGGGAGAGTGTGATGGAAGGGGCGTCTTTATTGACAGCAATACTGCTGTTTTTGTTTGCTGCCGTGGTGACCGTGCCGATTGCGCGCCGTCTGGGGATCGGTGCGGTATTGGGCTATTTGATCGCCGGTATCGCGATTGGCCCGTGGGGGCTAGGGTTTATCCGCGATGTGGATGAGATCCTGCACTTTTCTGAACTTGGCGTGGTGTTCCTGATGTTTATCATCGGGTTGGAACTGAACCCGGCCAAGCTGTGGGAACTGCGCCGTTCGATCTTTGGGGTGGGCGCCGGGCAGGTATTAATCACGGCAGCAATACTGGGAGCGTTGCTGTATTTCAGCCACTTTGCCTGGCAGGCGGCGGTGATTGGCGGGATTGGCCTGGCGATGTCGTCGACCGCTATGGCACTGCAACTGATGCGTGAAAAGGGCATGAATCGCAACGAGGGCGGGCAGTTGGGGTTCTCGGTGCTGTTGTTTCAGGACATGGCAGTGATCCCCGCGTTGGCCCTGATCCCGATTCTGGCCGGTGGTGGTGGCACCAGCGATGACTGGGCGGAGATCGCCACTAAGGTGGCGGCGTTTGGCGGCATGCTGATCGGCGGCCGTTTTCTGCTGCGCCCGCTGTTCCGCTATATCGCCTCTTCTGGCGTGCGTGAGATCTTCACTGCCGCCGCTTTGCTGGTGGTGCTTGGGGCCGCTCTGTTTATGGAGGAACTGGGCCTTTCCATGGCGCTCGGGACCTTTATCGCCGGTGTGTTGCTGGCCGAAAGCGAATATCGCCACGAGTTGGAAATCGCCATTGAACCCTTTAAGGGGCTGTTGCTCGGGCTGTTCTTTATTTCGGTGGGGATGGAGCTGAATATCGGTGTGCTCTACACCCATCTGGCCGAGATTTTGTTGGGTGTCTTGCTGTTAGTGGCGATTAAATCGGGTGTGTTGTATGTATTGGCGCGCATTTTCGGCCTGCATCATTCGGTGCGTCTGCAGTTTGCGGGTGTCCTGAGCCAAGGCGGTGAATTTGCCTTCGTGCTTTTCTCGGCGGCGCTGGCGCAGCATGTACTGAACTCGGATCAGTTGGCTCTGCTGCTGGTGGTGGTAACGCTGTCGATGATGACTACGCCGTTACTGATGCAGATTATCGATCGCATTCTGGTGCGCCGCTACAACGCCAAAGACGATCATGAAGAAGCACCGTACGTGGCTGATGACGATCCGCAGGTGATCATCGTTGGTTTCGGGCGTTTTGGCCAGGTGGTTGGCCGCTTGCTGATGGCTAACAAGATGCGAATTACCGTGCTTGAGCGTGATGTCAGCGCGGTCGGCGTGCTGCGCCGTTATGGCTATAAGGTTTACTATGGTGACGCGACGGAGCTGGAATTGCTGCGCGCCGCCGGTGCAGAGAAAGCCAAGTCCATCGTGATTACCTGTAATGAACCGGAAGACACGATGGCGATTGTGCATTTGTGCCAGCAGCACTTTCCTAATCTCACCCTGTTGGCGCGCGCCCGTGGCCGTGTGGAGGCGCATGAGCTGTTGCAGGCCGGGGTGAAGCAGTTCACCCGCGAAACCTTCTCCAGCGCCTTGGAATTGGGGCGTAAAGCGTTGACGGAATTGGGGATGCATCCGCACCAGGCTTATCGTGCGCAGCAGCATTTCCGCCGTTTGGATATGCGGATGTTGCGTGAGCTGATGCCGCCGCATCAGGGCGACGTGGCGCAGATTTCCCGCGTGAAAGAAGCCCGGCGAGAGCTGGAAGAGTTGTTCCATCGTGAAATGCAAAAAGAGAAACGCCAGTACGATGGTTGGGATGAACACGAATAATTTGGAGCGCAATGATGTCTGCAACACGTAAAAGATTTATCGCCGGGGCGGTTTGCCCAAGCTGTAACGCGATGGATACGCTGGCGGTTTGGCGCGAAGATCAGGTTGAAGTGGTGGAGTGCGTCAAATGTGGCCACCATCAGCGCCAGACCGAACAACAGGTGGAAAAGCACGTTCGCCCGCAGGAGCAGGTGATTGGTATTTTCCACCCTGAGTAGCGATATCTGCCGTGATTTTTTATGCTGGAGGGTACAGCGGTGCAGATTTCCGATACAATCTTCACCGATTTAGTTTCCAACGGTAGGAGATATCATGAAAGTAGCAAAAGACTTGGTGGTCAGCCTGGCTTACCAAGTACGTACAGAAGACGGTGTTTTGGTTGATGAGTCTCCGGTGAGTGCACCGTTGGACTATCTGCACGGGCATGGTTCTCTGATCTCAGGTCTGGAAAAAGCACTCGAAGGCCACGATGCGGGCGACAGTTTTGATGTGCACGTCGGCGCAAACGAAGCTTACGGCGACTATGACGAAAACCTGGTGCAGCGCGTACCGAAAGACGTCTTTATGGGCGTTGACGAACTGCAGGTTGGCATGCGCTTCCTGGCGGATACCGATCAGGGCCCGGTCCCGGTTGAGATCACCGAAGTGGATGGCGATCACGTGGTGGTTGATGGCAACCATATGCTGGCTGGCCAGAACCTGAACTTCCACGTAGAAGTGGTTGCGATCCGCGAAGCCACCGCAGAAGAGCTGGCGCATGGGCACGTGCATGGCGAACATGATCACCACCACGAGCATGGTGATGGTTGCTGTGGTGGTCATGGCCACGATCATGACCATGAAGGCCATCATCATGGCAAGAAAGGCGGTTGTGGTGGTAATGGCGGTTGCGGTTGCCATTAATTCTGGCATCGTCACTGCAAAAAAGGTCGCTTCGGCGGCCTTTTTAGTAATGTGGCGGCGGCGTTTCCTCTGACTGTGGGGCGATCATAGAAGGTTGCGTCGCACGCAGTTTATCGGTGAGTAAGCGCAGATGTTCCTGCAGCTTCAGCATTTCAAGCTGATGCTGCACCACGGTTTGATTAAGTTCTTCAATGGTGACTTCCTGAAAAGCCTGGCGGCTTTCCAGCTCTTCCAGCCGCTTTAACAGACTTTCGTTGTCGGCATTGTGCATGATATTACCTCTGGCACTGTTCAATCCGGGAGACTGGCGCTATGTTAACAGTAGCTGCCCGCTTTGCGCTGCGCTATTTATGAATGCGGTGTCTTTACATCCCATCACATCCCTAGGATGTGCTGAGGAAAAGAGCGCTTCAAGTCGTCGGGGTGGATAGTCCAGCGTGGCTGCCGTTAGAAGAAAGCTCTGAATTATCAGCTAGCTAGGCAGAGGTTGGAAACTTATAGGCAAATCTAAGGTCACACTTTGACTCGATTGGTCACCTGTGTGGCTGTTTTGTTTTGTTTCAGGCAGCTATAGTAGCCCGGTTAACTTACTTAATGATCGTTTGGAGCACTGCTTCAAACACTGGAGAAATGGATGAAATCTTTGTTTAAAGTCACGCTTCTGGCAACGACCATGGCTTTCGCTCTGGGTACCACTCAGGTAATGGCTGCTGATGCCGCTAAACCCGCTGATGCGCCTGCTGCTGAAGCGGCTAAACCTGCAGAAGCACCAAGCACCGGCAAATTCAAGAATGATGATGAGCAGGCTGCGTATGCCCTGGGTGCTTCACTGGGTCGTTACATGGAAAACTCGCTGAAAGAGCAAGAAAAGCTGGGTATCACGCTGGATAAAGAGCAGTTGATCTCTGGTGTTCAGGATGCGTTTGCCAACAAGAGCAAGCTGAACGATGGCGATATTGAGAAAACTCTGCAAAGCTTTGAAGCACGTGTGAAAGCTTCTGCTCAGGCGAAGATGGAGCAGGATGCCAAAGAAAACGAAGCCAAAGGGGCTAAATACAGCGAAGCTTTCGCCAAAGAGAAAGGCGTGAAGAAAACTGAGTCTGGCTTGCTGTACCTGGTAGAGAAAGAAGGTACCGGTGAAGCACCAAAAGACAGCGATACTGTCGTGGTGAACTACAAAGGGACTCTGACCGATGGTACTGAGTTTGACAACTCTTACACCCGTGGCGAGCCGCTGTCGTTCCGTCTGGATGGTGTGATCCCAGGTTGGACCGAAGGCCTAAAACACATTAAGAAAGGCGGCAAAATCAAGCTGGTTATTCCACCGGCCTTGGCCTACGGTAAAACGGGTGTTCCAGGGATCCCAGCCAACTCTACTCTGGTGTTTGACGTTGAACTGCTGGATGTGAAACCAGCCGCTAAAGTTGACGAAAAAGCAGCAGAAGAAAAAGCAGCTGAAGAGCCAGCAGCAGAAGCTAAACCAGCAGACGCTAAAGCGAAATAAGCCGTTTTTCCCCAACCGCCGCGAAGGTTCTTCGCGGCGGTTGTCATTTCTGTCCCAGCGAATAATGCAAAATCCCCTGCAAGTTTACTTTCTCCCCTTACTGATTGCTTGACGCCTGCCGGGCATCGGGCTTAACGTCATTACCACGCGCAAATGCAAGGATGTTGATTTGGCTATTTTGCCAAGTCCAATGTCTGGATTTATGAGTTATGCGCCTGCCCCTAAGGGCGTGTATCTAAAGCTGTTTCTGGCTTCCCGCTGACGGAACTCTGCACGAGCAGTTTTAGCTGCGTCCCCTGGCTCAGGCGATCTATGAGGGTGGTATCTTCGATGTCTAATTCGCTTTTATCCGGCGAAGCCAGTGAACTTGATTTGCTGAATGAGCGTCCGTTTAGCCAGACGGATCATGAAATCCTGAAATCTTACGAAGCCGTGGTGGACGGCCTGGCGATGTTGATCGGTGCTCATTGTGAAATCGTGCTGCATTCGTTGGAAGATCTGAAGTGTTCTGCAGTACGTATCGCCAATGGTGAGCATACCGGGCGCAAAATCGGTTCGCCTATCACTGACTTGGCGCTGCGTATGCTGCATGACATGGCTGGTGCCGACAGCAGCGTTTCCCAGGCCTATTTCACCCGTGCCAAAAGCGGCGTGCTGATGAAATCAGTGACTATCGCCATTCGTAATCGCGAGCAACGTGTGATCGGCCTATTGTGTATCAACATGAACCTTGATGTGCCGTTCTCGCAGGTGATACAGACATTTATGCCGCCAGAAACTCAGGAAGTGGCCTCTTCGGTCAACTTCGCGTCTTCCGTGGACGATCTGGTTGCCCAAACGCTGGAATTCACTATCGAAGAGGTGAACGTCGATCGCAACGTGTCCAATAACGCCAAAAATCGCCAGATAGTGCTTAACCTCTACGAAAAAGGCATTTTTGATATCAAGGATGCGATTAACCAGGTGGCCGAGCGTCTGAATATCTCCAAACATACCGTGTACCTGTATATCCGCCAGTTTAAAAGCGGCGATCTGTTGGGAAGTGAGCGTTGATGCTGAATTACTGCCTGCTGGTCACCGGCCCGGCGTATGGCACCCAGCAGGCCAGCAGTGCCTGGCAGTTTGCTCAGGCGTTGCTGGCGGCCGGGCATAACCTCTCTAGCGTGTTTTTTTACCGCGAAGGTGTTTTGAATGCCAATCAACTGACCTCCCCGGCGAGCGACGAGTTCGATTTGGTGCGTGCCTGGGTTGGGTTATCCAGGCAACACGGCATTGAGCTGAATATCTGCGTCGCTGCGGCTTTGCGGCGCGGTATTACCGATGAGCAGGAAGCCGCACAGCTTGGGCTGAGTTCGGCTAATTTGCAGGAGGGGTTCACCCTCAGTGGTTTGGGATCGCTGGCGCAAGCTGCGTTGAGTTGCGATCGCCTGGTGCAGTTTTAAGAGAGCAAGATGAAACGAGTGGCGTTTGTTTTTACCCATGGGCCGCATGGCAGTTCTGCCGGTAGAGAGGGGCTGGATGCGCTGCTTGCAACTTCGGCGTTGAGCGAAGATATCGGCGTATTTTTTATCGGCGATGGCGTGTTGCAACTGCTTCCAGGCCAGCAGCCGGAAAAGATTCTGGCGCGTAATTACATCGCCACCTTCGGTGTGTTGCCATTGTATGACGTCGAGAACTGTTATCTCTGCGAGGCGTCACTGCAGGATCGCGGTTTGCAACAGACCACTGACTGGGTGCTGGCGGCAGAGGTTTTGCCAGCGGATAGGCTGCGACAGCAGTTGGCCGCTTATGATGTGGTGATGACTTTCTAGTAGGATATTTTCATGCTGTATACCCTGAGCCATTCACCGAGTTATTGCGATTTGCCCACCTTGTTACGGCTCACCATGCAGGATGACGCCCTATTGCTGCTGCAGGACGGCGTGTTGGCGGGCCTTATGGGCAGCACTCACCTTGATCTGCTGCTCAATGCCCCCATATCTCTGTATGCGCTGCAGGCCGATGTCGAGGCTAGAGGGTTGGTTGGTCATATTTCGCACGATATTACGCTTGTCGACTATACTCACTTCGTTGAATTAACCGAAAAGCATCCTAGCCAAATGGCGTGGTAATCGACGGGATGTTGTATATTTCTTGACACCTCTACTGGTCAGCCATAAAATTCTGCGTCCTCGTACTTTGCCAGTAGTGCATACGAGGGGATTTATCACATGTTTACGAAGCAAGAAACGAAGCAAAAACCAGGAGCTTTTTAATGGCAACAATTAATCAGCTGGTTCGCAAACCACGCTCTGTGAAGGCTGCTAAAAGCAACGTTCCAGCGCTGGAAGCCTGCCCGCAGAAACGTGGTGTATGTACCCGCGTATATACTACTACCCCGAAAAAACCAAACTCAGCACTGCGTAAAGTTTGCCGTGTGCGTTTGACTAACGGTTTCGAAGTGACTTCCTACATCGGTGGTGAAGGCCACAACCTGCAGGAACACTCCGTGATCCTGATCCGCGGCGGTCGTGTAAAAGACCTGCCAGGTGTGCGTTATCACACCGTTCGCGGCGCACTTGACTGCTCCGGTGTTAAAGACCGTAAGCAAGCTCGTTCCAAGTACGGCGTGAAGAAGCCAAAGGCTTAATGGTTCTTCGTTAAGTAAGGCCAAACATTTTCACTTTAATGTCAAAATAAACTCGTAGAGTTTTGGACAATCCTGAATTTACAACGGAGTATTTCCATGCCACGTCGTCGCGTTATTGGTCAACGTAAAATCCTGCCAGATCCTAAGTTCGGATCCGAGCTGTTGGCCAAATTTGTTAATATCCTGATGGTAGATGGTAAAAAATCTACTGCAGAAGCAATCGTCTATACCGCGCTGGAAACCCTGGCCCAGCGTTCTGGTAAAGGTCACCTGGAAGCTTTCGAAGTCGCTCTCGACAACGTTCGCCCGACTGTAGAAGTTAAGTCGCGTCGCGTTGGCGGTTCTACTTACCAGGTACCAGTTGAAGTTCGTCCGGTTCGTCGTAATGCCCTGGCAATGCGTTGGATCGTTGATGCTGCTCGTAAACGTGGTGATAAATCCATGGCTCTGCGCCTGGCGAACGAACTGTCTGACGCAGCAGAGAACAAAGGTTCTGCTGTTAAGAAGCGTGAAGACGTTCACCGTATGGCAGAGGCCAACAAGGCGTTCGCCCACTACCGCTGGTAATTACCACGCTGTAGTTATGCTAACCAAGCGGGCGCGTCAAGTCGCTAACCCGCTTGGATTAACCGAACTTGAACGCCTAAGGCAATAGAGGAATCAAATGGCTCGTACAACACCCATTGCGCGCTACCGTAATATCGGTATCAGTGCTCACATCGACGCCGGTAAGACCACCACTACCGAACGTATTCTGTTCTATACCGGTGTAAACCATAAGATTGGTGAAACGCACGAAGGCACCGCGACCATGGACTGGATGGAGCAGGAACAGGAACGTGGTATCACTATCACCTCCGCTGCGACCACCGCTTTCTGGTCTGGTATGGCCAAGCAGTTTGAACCGCACCGTATCAACATCATCGATACCCCGGGGCACGTTGACTTCACTATCGAAGTAGAACGTTCCATGCGTGTCCTTGATGGTGCAGTAATGGTTTACTGTGCGGTTGGTGGTGTTCAGCCGCAGTCTGAAACCGTATGGCGTCAGGCAAACAAATACAAAGTTCCACGCATCGCGTTCGTTAACAAAATGGACCGCATGGGTGCTAACTTCCTGAAAGTTGTTGGCCAGCTTAAATCTCGTCTGGCAGCGAACCCGGTTCCATTGCAACTGGCGATCGGCGCGGAAGAGAAATTCACCGGTGTTGTTGACCTGGTGAAAATGAAAGCCATCAACTGGAGCGATGCTGACCAGGGCGTGTCCTTCGAATACGAAGAGATCCCGGCGGACATGCAGGAACTGGCTGAAGAATGGCACCAGAATCTGGTTGAGTCTGCTGCTGAAGCTTCAGAAGAGCTGATGGATAAGTACTTGGGTGGCGAAGAGCTGACCGAGGAAGAAATCAAGAAAGCTCTGCGTCAGCGCGTGCTGAACAACGAAATTATCCTGGTTACCTGTGGTTCTGCGTTTAAAAACAAAGGCGTACAGGCAATGCTGGATGCGGTTGTCGAATATCTGCCTGCGCCAACTGACGTTGAATCCATCAACGGTATTCTGGACGACGGTAAAGATACGCCAGCAGTGCGTCATTCTGACGACAAAGAGCCGTTCTCGGCGCTGGCGTTTAAGATCGCTACCGACCCATTCGTGGGTAACCTGACGTTCTTCCGTGTTTACTCCGGTGTGGTTAACTCCGGTGATACCGTACTGAACTCAGTGAAAGCACAGCGTGAACGTCTGGGCCGTATTGTTCAGATGCATGCTAACAAGCGTGAAGAGATCAAAGAAGTTCGTGCTGGTGACATCGCTGCGGCTATCGGTCTGAAAGACGTAACCACCGGTGACACTCTATGTGATCCAGCTAACCCGATCATTCTGGAGCGTATGGAGTTCCCAGATCCGGTAATTTCGGTTGCTGTTGAGCCGAAAACCAAAGCTGACCAAGAAAAAATGGGTCTGGCTCTGGGCCGTCTGGCGAAGGAAGATCCATCCTTCCGCGTGTGGACTGACGAAGAGTCAGGTCAAACCATCATCGCAGGTATGGGTGAACTGCACCTGGATGTACTGGTTGACCGTATGCGTCGTGAATTTAACGTTGAAGCGAACGTCGGTAAGCCGCAGGTTGCTTATCGTGAAACGATTCGCGACAAAGTTACTGACATCGAAGGTAAGCATGCTAAGCAGTCTGGTGGTCGCGGTCAGTATGGTCACGTAGTGATCGATATGATGCCATTGCCTCCAGGCGGTGCTGGTTATGAATTTGTCAACGACATCGTGGGTGGTACGATTCCTAAGGAATTCATCCCTGCTGTTGATAAAGGCATCCAGGAGCAGTTGAAAGCTGGTCCTCTGGCTGGTTATCCGGTTGTTGACATCAAGGTGCGTCTGCACTTCGGTTCTTACCACGATGTTGACTCCTCTGAATTGGCGTTTAAATTGGCCGCTTCTATCGCGTTTAAAGACGCGTTTAAGAAAGCCAAGCCAGTTCTGCTTGAGCCAGTGATGAAGGTTGAAGTCGAAACCCCTGAAGATTACATGGGTGACGTTATTGGTGACCTGAACCGTCGTCGCGGTATGATCGAAGGCATGGATGATACTGCCACCGGTAAAACCGTTCGCGCTCAGGTTCCACTGTCTGAAATGTTTGGTTATGCTACTGACCTGCGTTCTCAGACCCAGGGCCGTGCTTCATACTCCATGGAGTTCTTGAAGTATGCTGAAGCGCCGAACAACGTCGCTCAGGCCGTTATCGAAGCCCGTGGTAAATAAGCTGCCGGGTTTAAAACATTGATCCAGTGCTCTCTCCATGAGGGGGGAGCATAAGAGTAAGGAATATAGCCGTGTCTAAAGAAAAATTTGAACGTTCCAAACCGCACGTTAACGTTGGTACTATCGGCCACGTTGACCATGGTAAAACTACCCTGACTGCTGCAATCACTACCGTACTGGCTAAAACCTACGGCGGTAACGCACGTGCTTTCGATCAGATCGATAACGCGCCAGAAGAAAAAGCTCGTGGTATCACCATCAACACCTCTCACGTTGAATATGACACCCCGACTCGTCACTACGCGCACGTTGACTGCCCAGGGCACGCCGACTACGTGAAAAACATGATCACCGGTGCTGCTCAGATGGACGGCGCGATCCTGGTAGTTGCTGCGACTGATGGCCC
This sequence comes from Serratia sp. MMO-28, assembly GCF_037199905.1. Lineage (NCBI taxonomy): Bacteria > Pseudomonadati > Pseudomonadota > Gammaproteobacteria > Enterobacterales > Yersiniaceae > Serratia > Serratia sp. MMO-28. The sequence continues at coordinate 26,173 of NZ_JBBCVB010000020.1, read as the reverse complement.
AATGCCACAGACCCGTGAGCACATCCTGCTGGGTCGTCAGGTTGGCGTTCCTTACATCATCGTGTTCATGAACAAATGTGACATGGTTGATGATGAAGAGCTGCTGGAACTGGTAGAAATGGAAGTGCGTGAACTTCTGTCTGCTTATGACTTCCCTGGTGATGATCTGCCGGTGGTTCGTGGTTCAGCTCTGCAAGCGCTGAATGGCGTGCCAGAGTGGGAAGAGAAGATCATCGAGCTGGCTGGTCATCTGGATTCTTACATCCCAGAACCAGAGCGTGCGATTGACAAGCCATTCCTGCTGCCAATCGAAGACGTTTTCTCCATCTCCGGTCGTGGTACCGTTGTTACCGGTCGTGTAGAGCGCGGTATCATCAAGGTTGGTGAAGAAGTTGAAATCGTTGGTATCAAAGACACCGTTAAGTCTACCTGTACCGGCGTTGAAATGTTCCGCAAACTGCTGGACGAAGGCCGTGCGGGTGAGAACGTAGGTGTTCTGCTGCGTGGTATCAAGCGTGAAGACATCGAGCGTGGTCAGGTTCTGGCTAAACCAGGTTCTATCAAGCCACACACCAAATTTGACTCAGAAGTGTATATCCTGAGCAAAGAAGAAGGTGGCCGTCATACGCCATTCTTCAAAGGCTACCGTCCACAGTTCTACTTCCGTACAACTGACGTGACCGGTACCATCGAACTGCCAGAAGGCGTAGAGATGGTAATGCCAGGCGATAACGTGAACATGGTTGTAACCCTGATTCACCCAATCGCGATGGACGACGGTCTGCGTTTCGCAATCCGTGAAGGCGGCCGTACTGTAGGTGCGGGCGTGGTTGCTAAAGTTCTTGCTTAATAGCAAGTAACTTAGAAGCACGAAAAGAGGGCACTTAGGTGCCCTTTTTTTATACAATTTATTTAAATGTTAATTGAAATAAAAACAATTCCTATTTAGACTTACTGTATTGGTTAAGAAGTGAGTCTTTCTATGTATGTATGTCTGTGTAATGCCGTGACTGATAAAGCAATCCGCAAGGCGGTTCGTCAGCACAACCCCCATACCATGAAGCAGTTGCGTGACTTGGTGCCGCTTGGCACTGACTGTGGGAAGTGCATTCGTCAGGCAAGGCAAATTATGGTGGAGGAACGCGCGAGCATCATCCATATGCATAAAGTCGCCTAATAAAAGGTATGGTTATTTTTTGACTCTTGTTCAGCAGGTTCTACACTTCTAGAACTGCCTAGGAGGACATACTTATGAAAGGTGATAAAAAACTTATTGCTCATCTCAACAAACTGCTCGGTAACGAGTTGGTTGCCATCAATCAATACTTCCTGCATGCGCGAATGTTCAAAAACTGGGGGCTGATGCGCCTCAATGATAAGGAATATCACGAGTCCATCGATGAGATGAAACATGCCGATCGTTATATCGAGCGTATTTTGTTCCTTGAGGGGATACCTAACCTGCAGGATCTCGGTAAGCTGAATATTGGTGAAGATATCGAAGAGATGCTGAGGTCCGATTTGGCACTTGAGTTGGATGGTGCTAAAAATCTGCGGGAAGCTATCGCTTATGCCGACTCGATCCATGATTATGTCAGCCGCGATCTGATGAGGGATGTGCTGGCCGATGAGGAAGGGCACATCGACTGGCTGGAAACTGAGCTGAGTCTGATCGAACGTCTCGGCATTCAAAACTATGCCCAAGCACAGATACTCGAGCGTAAAGACTGATTTTCACGGTTTTTTATAGCCCCTCGCCTGATTCGTGATTTAAGAGCAGTAGGTTAGGGGGCTATTATCAATGATTGCCACTTCCTCTGTTTTACCTCAAAGCGTCACTGCAAACCAAGATCGCCGCAATCCTGCGCATATTTCCATCCGTGACTTGCTTCCTGGCCCGTTTTGCGTATAATGCGCGGGCTTACCTGATCAAGGTAAGCCTGATTTTAGCGAATCAGTCGATAGGCAAGCTCGTTTTGCCCTTCGAACAATACTCCCGATATGGGGGTTATATGTTGACGATTACACTCCCCCATCAATCGAAATGGGTGTGAGGAGTAATTATTTACGTTTATAAATAATTGGAGCTCTGGTCTCATGCAGAACCAAAGAATCCGTATCCGCCTGAAAGCGTTTGATCATCGTCTGATCGATCAATCAACTGCGGAAATCGTCGAGACTGCCAAGCGCACTGGTGCGCAAGTCCGTGGTCCGATCCCGCTGCCAACTCGCAAAGAGCGCTTTACCGTTCTGATCTCTCCGCACGTCAACAAAGATGCGCGTGATCAGTACGAGATTCGCACTCACAAGCGTCTGGTTGACATCGTTGAGCCAACCGAGAAAACCGTTGATGCTCTGATGCGTCTGGATCTGGCTGCCGGTGTAGACGTGCAGATCAGCCTGGGTTAATCAGGTCATTGAGCGATTGAGAGGTTGAAACAATGATTGGTTTAGTCGGTAAAAAAGTGGGCATGACGCGTATCTTCACTGAAGATGGCGTTTCTATCCCAGTAACCGTAATTGAAATTGAAGCGAACCGCGTGACTCAGGTTAAAGACCTGGCGACCGACGGGTACCGTGCCATTCAGGTCACTACCGGTAGCAAAAAAGCTAACCGTGTGACCAAACCGGAAGCGGGCCATTTCGCTAAAGCTGGCGTTGAAGCTGGCCGTGGTCTGTGGGAATTCCGCCTTGAAGAAGGCCAAGAGTTCGCTGCAGGTCAGGAAATTAGCGTTGAGATTTTCTCTGACGTTAAAAAAGTCGACGTTACCGGTACTTCTAAAGGTAAAGGTTTTGCTGGCACTGTAAAGCGCTGGAACTTCCGTACCCAAGACGCTACCCACGGTAACTCCTTGTCTCACCGCGTTCCGGGTTCTATCGGTCAGAACCAGACTCCGGGCAAAGTGTTCAAAGGCAAGAAAATGGCTGGCCACCTGGGTGACGAGCGTGTAACCGTTCAAAGCCTGGACGTAGTACGTGTTGACGCTGAGCGCAACCTGCTGCTGGTTAAGGGTGCTGTACCGGGTGCTACCGGTGGCAACCTGATCGTTAAACCAGCTGTGAAGGCGTAAGGGGATAGCAATGGAATTAGTATTGAAAGACGCGCAAAGCGCGCTGACTGTTTCCGAAACTACCTTCGGTCGTGATTTCAACGAAGCGCTGGTACACCAGGTTGTTGTTGCTTATGCAGCAGGTGCCCGTCAAGGTACTCGTGCTCAGAAGACCCGTGCTGAAGTAACTGGTTCCGGTAAAAAACCGTGGCGTCAGAAAGGTACTGGCCGTGCGCGTTCAGGTTCTGTAAAGAGCCCGATCTGGCGTTCCGGTGGTGTAACCTTCGCTGCCAAGCCACAGGACCACAGTCAGAAAGTAAACAAAAAGATGTACCGCGGCGCGCTGAAAAGCATTCTGTCCGAACTGGTACGTCAAGATCGTCTGATCGTTGTCGAGAAGTTCTCTGTAGAAGCGCCTAAAACCAAGCTGCTGGCACAGAAACTGAAAGATATGGCGCTGGAAGATGTGCTGATCGTGACCGGTGAACTGGATGAGAATCTGTTCCTGGCTGCGCGTAACCTGTACAAGGTTGACGTGCGCGATGTAGCAGGTATCGACCCAGTTAGCCTGATCGCCTTCGACAAAGTGGTTATGACTGCTGATGCTGTGAAGCAAGTTGAGGAGATGCTGGCATGATCCGTGAAGAACGTTTGCTGAAAGTGCTGCGTGCACCGCACGTATCTGAAAAAGCATCCGCAGCGATGGAAAAAAGTAACACCATCGTTCTCAAAGTTGCCAAAGACGCGACCAAAGCAGAAATCAAAGCTGCAGTGCAGAAACTGTTTGAAGTCGAAGTCGAAGACGTAAACACCCTGGTAGTTAAAGGGAAAGTGAAGCGTCACGGTCAGCGTGTTGGTCGTCGTAGCGACTGGAAAAAAGCTTACGTCACCCTGAAAGAAGGCCAGAATCTGGACTTCATCGGCGGCGCAGAGTAAGTCGGAGGAGTAAGAACAATGGCAATTGTTAAATGTAAACCTACATCTCCGGGTCGTCGCCATGTTGTTAAAGTGGTTAACCCTGAGCTGCACAAGGGTAAACCTTACGCCCCGTTGCTTGAGAAATTGAGCAAAAGCGGTGGTCGTAACAACAATGGTCGTATCACCACCCGTCATATCGGTGGTGGCCACAAGCAACACTATCGTCTGGTTGACTTCAAACGCAACAAAGATGGTATCCCTGCTGTGGTTGAGCGTCTGGAGTACGATCCGAACCGTTCCGCGAACATCGCGCTGGTTCTGTACAAAGACGGCGAACGCCGTTACATCCTGGCGCCGAAAGGCCTGAAAGCTGGTGACCAGATCCAATCTGGTGTTGATGCTGCAATCAAAGCAGGTAACACCCTGCCGATGCGCAACATTCCAGTCGGTTCAACGGTTCATAACGTAGAAATGAAACCAGGTAAAGGCGGCCAGCTGGCTCGTTCTGCCGGTGCTTACGTTCAGATCGTTGCACGTGATGGTTCCTACGTAACTCTGCGTCTGCGCTCTGGCGAAATGCGTAAAGTTCCAGTTGATTGCCGCGCCACCCTGGGTGAAGTCGGTAACGCTGAACATATGCTTCGCGTTCTGGGTAAAGCAGGTGCTGCACGTTGGCGTGGTGTTCGTCCTACCGTTCGCGGTACGGCGATGAACCCAGTCGATCACCCGCACGGTGGTGGTGAAGGTCGTAACTTTGGTAAGCACCCGGTAACTCCGTGGGGCGTTCAGACCAAAGGTAAGAAGACCCGTAGCAACAAGCGTACTGACAAGTTCATCGTACGTCGCCGTAGTAAAAAATAATTAGAGGATAAGCCATGCCACGTTCTCTCAAGAAAGGTCCTTTTATTGACCTGCACTTGCTGAAGAAGGTAGAGAAAGCGGTGGAAAGCGGTGACAAGAAGCCTTTGCGCACTTGGTCCCGTCGTTCAACGATCTTTCCTAACATGATCGGTTTGACCATCGCTGTCCATAATGGTCGTCAGCACGTACCAGTGTTCGTTTCCGATGAAATGGTCGGTCACAAACTGGGTGAATTCGCGCCGACTCGTACTTATCGCGGCCATGCGGCTGATAAAAAAGCTAAAAAGCGCTAAGGTAGGAGGAAGAGATGGAAACTATCGCTAAACATCGCCACGCTCGTTCTTCTGCTCAGAAGGTTCGCCTTGTTGCAGACCTGATCCGCGGTAAGAAAGTGTCGCAAGCTCTGGAAACCCTGACCTATACCAACAAGAAAGCTGCTGGTCTGGTTAAGAAAGTGCTGGAGTCTGCCATTGCTAACGCAGAACACAACGATGGCGCTGACATCGATGATCTGAAAGTCACGAAAATTTTCGTCGACGAAGGCCCAAGCATGAAGCGCATTATGCCGCGTGCAAAAGGTCGTGCAGATCGCATCCTGAAGCGCACCAGCCACATTACTGTGGTTGTGTCCGATCGCTGAGACTCTGGAGACTAGCAATGGGTCAGAAAGTACATCCTAATGGTATTCGCCTGGGTATTGTCAAACCTTGGAACTCTACTTGGTATGCGAATACCAAAGAATTCGCTGACAACCTGGACAGCGACTTTAAAGTTCGCCAATTCTTGACTAAAGAACTGGCGAAAGCTTCCGTTTCGCGCATCGTTATCGAGCGTCCTGCGAAGAGCATCCGTGTGACTATTCACACCGCTCGTCCAGGCATCGTTATCGGCAAGAAAGGTGAAGATGTCGAAAAACTGCGTAAGGTCGTAGCGGATATCGCTGGCGTTCCTGCACAGATTAACATCGCCGAAGTCCGTAAACCGGAACTGGACGCTAAATTGGTTGCTGACAGCATCACTTCACAGCTGGAACGTCGCGTTATGTTCCGTCGTGCTATGAAGCGTGCTGTACAGAACGCAATGCGTCTTGGCGCTAAAGGTATCAAAGTTGAAGTAAGCGGCCGTCTTGGCGGTGCTGAAATCGCGCGTACCGAATGGTACCGTGAAGGTCGTGTTCCGTTGCACACACTGCGTGCGGATATCGATTACAACACATCTGAAGCGCACACCACTTATGGTGTAATCGGCGTTAAGGTATGGATCTTCAAAGGTGAGATCCTGGGTGGTATGGCTGCAGTTGAACAACCGGAACCGGCTGCTCAACCTAAAAAGCAGCAGCGTAAAGGCCGCAAGTAAGGAGAGTCGCTGATGTTACAACCAAAGCGTACAAAATTCCGTAAGGTGCACAAGGGCCGCAACCGTGGTCTGGCGCAAGGTACGGATGTTAGCTTCGGCACTTTCGGTCTGAAAGCTGTTGGCCGTGGCCGTCTGACTGCTCGTCAAATCGAAGCAGCTCGTCGTGCAATGACTCGTGCAGTTAAGCGTCAAGGTAAGATCTGGATCCGTGTATTCCCGGACAAACCGATCACCGAGAAGCCGCTTGAAGTGCGTATGGGTAAAGGTAAGGGTAACGTGGAGTATTGGGTTGCCCTGATCCAACCTGGTAAAGTCCTGTACGAAATGGACGGTGTGCCGGAAGAAATCGCCCGCGAAGCGTTCAAGCTGGCAGCAGCGAAACTGCCGATCAAAACCACCTTTGTAACTAAGACGGTGATGTAATGAAAGCACAAGAGCTGCGTCAAAAAAGTGTTGAAGAGCTGAACACTGAGCTGCTCAACCTGCTGCGTGAGCAATTTAACTTACGCATGCAGGCGGCGAGTGGCCAACTGCAACAAACTCACCTGTTGAAGCAAGTGCGTCGTAATGTCGCACGTGTTAAGACTTTACTGACTGAAAAGGCGGGTGCGTAAATGACTGATATTATCCGTACTCTGCAAGGTCGTGTTGTTAGTGACAAAATGGAGAAATCCATGGTTGTTGCTATCGAACGTACGGTGAAACACCCAATTTACGGGAAGTTCATCAAGCGTACGACTAAGCTGCATGTACATGACGAGAACAACGAATGTGGCATCGGCGACGTGGTAGAAATCCGCGAATGCCGTCCACTGTCCAAGACTAAGTCCTGGACGTTGGTTCGCGTTGTAGAGAAAGCGATTCTGTAATAGAGTAGCTGGCTCTAACCTAATAAACGGCTCAGAAAGTGGGCCGTTTATTTTTTCTACCCATACTTTGGATGCGGTGTTATAATGCTGCGCCCTCAGTTATGGGGCTTTTCAACGACCTATTAATGGGTCCTAAAGTTGTAGTTGACATTAGCGGAGCACTAACATGATCCAAGAACAGACTATGCTGAACGTGGCCGACAACTCCGGTGCACGTCGCGTAATGTGTATCAAGGTTCTAGGTGGCTCGCACCGTCGCTACGCAGGCGTCGGCGACATCATCAAAATTACCATCAAGGAAGCAATTCCTCGCGGTAAGGTGAAGAAAGGCGATGTGCTGAAGGCGGTAGTGGTGCGCACCAAGAAGGGTGTACGTCGCCCGGACGGTTCTGTCATTCGCTTCGATGGTAATGCATGCGTTATTTTAAACAATAACAGCGAGCAGCCTATCGGTACGCGTATTTTTGGGCCGGTAACTCGTGAACTGCGTAATGAGAAGTTCATGAAAATTATCTCTCTGGCACCAGAAGTACTCTAAGGAGCGAACCATGGCAGCGAAAATCCGTCGTGATGACGAAGTTATCGTGATTACCGGTAAAGACAAAGGTAAACGCGGTAAAGTAAAAAGTGTCCTGTCTGCGAGTAAGGTCATTGTTGAAGGGATCAACCTGGTTAAAAAACATCAGAAGCCTGTTCCGGCTCTGAACCAACCAGGTGGCATTGTTGAAAAAGAAGCTGCTATTCAGGTTTCTAACATTGCCCTTTTCAACGCGGCTACTGGTAAGGCTGACCGTGTAGGCTTTAGATTCGAAGACGGCAAAAAAGTCCGTTTCTTCAAGTCAAATAGCGAAACTATCAAGTAATTTGGAGTATGACGATGGCGAAACTGCATGATTACTACAAAGACGAGGTAGTCAAACAACTGATGTCTCAGTTTGATTACAACTCTGTCATGCAAGTCCCTCGGGTCGAGAAGATCACCCTGAATATGGGTGTTGGTGAAGCGATCGCTGACAAGAAACTGCTGGACAATGCAGCAGCTGATTTGGCAGCAATCTCCGGTCAAAAGCCGTTTATCACCAAAGCACGCAAATCTGTTGCAGGCTTCAAAATCCGCCAGGGCTATCCGATCGGCTGTAAAGTAACTCTGCGTGGCGAACGCATGTGGGAGTTCTTTGAGCGTCTGATTACCATTGCTGTTCCACGTATCCGTGACTTCCGTGGCTTGTCCGCCAAGTCATTCGATGGCCGTGGAAACTACAGCATGGGTGTGCGTGAGCAAATCATCTTCCCAGAAATCGACTATGACAAAGTCGATCGCGTTCGTGGTTTGGATATTACCATTACCACTACTGCGAAATCTGATGATGAAGGCCGTGCGCTGTTGGCTGCTTTCAAATTCCCATTCCGCAAGTAAGGCAGGGTTACTGATGGCTAAACAATCAATGAAAGCACGCGAAGTCGTTCGCGTGAAACTGGCTAACAAGTACCGCGCTAAGCGCGAGGAATTGAAAGCTATCATTTCTGGTGTGAACTCTTCCGACGAAGATCGTTGGGATGCTGTTCTCAAGCTGCAAAGTCTGCCGCGTGATTCCAGCCCGTCTCGTCAGCGTAAGCGCTGCCGCCAAACTGGCCGTCCACATGGTTATGTGGGCAAATTCGGGTTGAGCCGTATCAAGCTACGTGAAGCCGCAATGCGCGGTGAAGTACCAGGCCTGAAGAAAGCTAGCTGGTAATTACCAATTGAATCACGGGAGTAAAGACAGATGAGCATGCAAGATCCGATCGCGGATATGCTGACCCGTATCCGTAACGGTCAAGCCGCGAACAAAGTTGCGGTCACCATGCCTTCCTCCAAGCTGAAAGTGGCAATTGCCAAAGTGCTGAAGGAAGAAGGTTTTATTGAAGATTTTAAAGTCGAAGGCGATACCAAGCCTGTTCTGGAACTGGTACTGAAGTACTTCCAGGGCGCGGCAGTGGTAGAAAGCATTCAGCGTATCAGTCGTCCAGGTCTGCGCATCTATAAGAAAAAAGATGAGCTGCCAAAAGTTATGGCCGGTTTGGGTATCGCTGTTATTTCTACCTCTAAAGGTGTTATGACCGATCGTGCAGCTCGCCAGGCTGGTCTTGGTGGCGAGATTATCTGCTACGTAGCTTAATTCGGGAGGAAAGAATGTCTCGTGTTGCAAAAGCACCCGTCGTCATTCCTGCCGGCGTAGAGGTAAAACTCAACGGTCAGGTTATTTCGATTAAGGGTAAAAACGGCGAGCTGACTCGTACAGTCCACGACGCCGTTATCGTTACGCAAGAAGCTAACGCACTGACTTTCGCTCCGCGCGAAGGTTTTGCTAACGCATGGGCCCAAGCGGGTACTACGCGTGCTCTGCTGAACGCAATGGTTGTCGGTGTTACCGAAGGCTTCACCAAGAAGCTTCAACTGGTAGGCGTTGGTTATCGTGCTGCTGTTAAAGGCAATGTGGTGAATTTAGCCCTCGGCTTCTCTCACCCAATCGATCATCAGCTGCCAGCAGGTATTACTGCTGAATGCCCAAGCCAAACTGAAATCGTGCTGAAAGGTACTGATAAGCAAGTTATTGGCCAGGTTGCTGCAGATCTGCGTGCCTACCGCCGTCCTGAGCCTTACAAAGGCAAGGGTGTCCGTTACGCCGACGAAGTCGTGCGTACCAAAGAGGCTAAGAAGAAGTAAGGTAACACTATGGATAAGAAATCTGCTCGTATCCGTCGTGCGACCCGCGCACGCCGTAAGATCAAAGAACTGGGAGCAACTCGCCTGGTGGTACATCGTACCCCGCGTCACATTTACGCACAGGTAATTGCTCCAAATGGTTCTGAAGTACTGGTAGCCGCTTCTACTTTAGAAAAAGCTATTACTGAGCAATTGAAGTATTCCGGTAACAAAGATGCAGCAGCAGCCGTAGGTAAAGCTCTGGCTGAGCGCGCATTGGAAAAAGGGATTGCGAAAGTATCCTTTGACCGTTCCGGTTTCCAATATCATGGTCGAGTCCAGGCACTGGCAGATGCTGCCCGTGAAGCTGGCCTTCAGTTCTAAGGAAGAGGTTTAAGATGGCTCACATCGAAAAACAAGCTGGCGAACTGCAGGAAAAGCTGATCGCGGTAAACCGCGTATCTAAAACCGTAAAAGGTGGCCGTATTTTCAGCTTTACCGCACTGACAGTAGTTGGTGATGGTAACGGTCGCGTTGGTTTTGGCTACGGCAAAGCACGCGAAGTTCCGGCAGCGATCCAGAAAGCGATGGAAAAAGCCCGTCGCAACATGATGAATGTCGCGCTGAACAGCGGCACCCTGCAGCACCCTGTTAAAGGTGCTCATACGGGTTCCCGTGTGTTCATGCAGCCGGCTTCCGAAGGTACCGGTATTATTGCCGGCGGTGCAATGCGCGCCGTTTTGGAAGTCGCTGGGGTGCACAACGTATTGGCTAAAGCTTATGGTTCCACCAACCCGATTAACGTGGTTCGTGCAACTATCGATGCTTTGGCAAATATGAAGTCCCCTGAAATGGTCGCTGCCAAGCGTGGTAAATCCGTTGCAGACATTCTGGGGTAATTGACCATGGCTAAGACTATCAAAGTAACACAAGTTCGCAGCTCCATTGGCCGTCTGCCGAAGCATAAAGCTACACTGCTCGGTCTGGGTCTGCGTCGTATTGGTCACACCGTAGAGCGCGAGGATACTCCTGCTGTACGCGGTATGATCAACCTGGTTTCCTACATGGTTAAAGTTGAGGAGTAACAGATGCGTTTAAATACTCTGTCTCCGGCTGAAGGTGCCAAGCATGCGCCGAAGCGTGTAGGTCGTGGTATTGGTTCTGGCCTGGGTAAAACCGGCGGCCGTGGTCACAAAGGTCAGAAGTCTCGTTCTGGCGGTGGCGTACGTCGTGGTTTTGAAGGTGGTCAGATGCCTTTATATCGTCGTTTGCCGAAATTCGGCTTCACCTCTCGCAAAGCTATGATCACGGCAGAAGTTCGTCTGTCTGAACTGGCTCTGATTGAAGGCGACGTAATCGACCTGAACACGCTGAAAGCCGCTAACGTTGTTGGTACCCAGATCGAATTCGCGAAAGTTATGCTTTCTGGCGAAATCGCTCGTCCGGTTACCCTGCGTGGTCTGCGTGTCACCAAAGGCGCTCGTGCTGCTATCGAAGCTGCTGGCGGTAAAATTGAGGAATAAGTGAGCTAATGGCTAAGCAACCAGGATTAGATTTTCAAAGTGCTAAAGGCGGGCTCGGCGAGCTGAAGCGCAGACTTTTGTTTGTTATCGGCGCGCTGATTGTTTTCCGCATCGGCTCTTTTATTCCGATTCCTGGTATCGATGCCACTGTGCTTGCCAAACTGCTTGAGCAGCAGAGAGGCACCATCATTGAAATGTTTAACATGTTCTCTGGTGGTGCTCTCAGCCGTGCTTCTATCTTTGCACTGGGGATCATGCCGTATATTTCGGCTTCGATCATTATCCAGTTGCTGACGGTGGTCCATCCAGCGTTAGCAGAGATCAAGAAAGAAGGGGAGGCTGGCCGTCGCAAGATTAGTCAGTACACCCGCTACGGTACGCTGGTATTGGCCGTATTCCAGTCGATCGGTATTGCTACCGGTTTGCCGAATATGCCTGGTATGCAGGGCCTGGTGTTAAACCCAGGCTTTGCATTCTACTTTACTGCGGTTGTGAGTCTGGTTACTGGGACAATGTTCCTGATGTGGCTGGGTGAACAAATTACTGAACGTGGTATCGGTAACGGTATTTCGATCATTATTTTCGCGGGTATTGTGGCGGGTTTACCGCCGGCAGTGGGCCATACTATTGAGCAAGCTCGGCAAGGCGACCTGCACTTCCTCCTGTTGCTGTTGGTTGCAGTATTAGTGTTTGCAGTAACCTTCTTCGTTGTTTTCATCGAACGTGGTCAACGTCGTATCGTCGTTAACTATGCGAAACGTCAACAAGGTCGTCGAGTTTACGCAGCACAGAGCACACACTTACCACTGAAAGTGAATATGGCCGGGGTAATACCTGCAATCTTCGCTTCCAGTATTATTCTGTTCCCTGCCACGATTGCATCATGGTTTGGGGGCGGTACCGGTTGGAACTGGCTGACAACGATTTCGCTGTATTTGCAGCCTGGACAACCGCTTTATGTGTTACTCTATGCGTCTGCAATCATCTTCTTCTGTTTCTTCTACACGGCGTTGGTTTTCAACCCGCGTGAAACAGCAGATAACCTGAAGAAGTCCGGTGCCTTCGTACCAGGAATTCGTCCGGGAGAGCAAACGGCGAAGTATATCGATAAAGTAATGACGCGTTTAACCCTGGTGGGCGCGATGTACATTACTTTCATCTGCCTGATCCCGGAGTTCATGCGTGATGCAATGAAAGTACCATTCTACTTTGGTGGTACCTCGCTACTGATCGTGGTTGTCGTCATCATGGACTTTATGGCTCAAGTGCAAACTCTGATGATGTCAAGTCAGTACGAGTCTGCATTGAAGAAAGCAAACCTGAAAGGCTATAACCGCTAATCAGGTGCGTTTGAGAAGTTACGGAGAGTAAAAATGAAAGTTCGTGCTTCCGTCAAGAAATTATGTCGTAACTGCAAAATCGTTAAGCGTGACGGTGTCGTTCGTGTGATTTGCAGTGCCGAGCCGAAGCATAAACAGCGTCAAGGCTGATTATCTCGCATATTTTTCTTGCAAAGTTGGGTTGAGCTGGCTAGATTAGCCAGCCAATCTTTTGTATGTAGCTGCAACATTATTTGAGTATCCTGAAAACGGGCTTTTCAGAATGGTGTTGCCGTAAAAATAAGTAGGAGTGCATAGTGGCCCGTATAGCAGGCATTAACATTCCTGATCATAAACATACCGTTATCGCGTTAACGTCGATCTTCGGAATCGGCAAGACTCGTTCACAGTCCATCTGTGCTGCTACGGGTATTGCTGAAAATGTTAAGATCAGTGAGCTGTCTGAAGAGCAAATTGAACAATTGCGTGAAGCAGTTGCCAAATTCACTGTTGAAGGTGATTTGCGTCGTGAAGTTACCCTGAGCATCAAGCGTCTGATGGATCTTGGTACATACCGTGGTTTACGCCATCGTCGTGGTCTGCCAGTGCGCGGTCAGCGTACCAAGACCAACGCACGTACCCGTAAGGGTCCGCGTAAACCGATCAAGAAATAATCGGGGTGATTGAATAATGGCAAAGGCACCTGTTCGTACACGTAAGCGTGTAAGAAAACAAGTCTCTGACGGCGTGGCTCATATCCATGCTTCTTTCAACAACACCATTGTAACTATTACCGATCGTCAGGGTAATGCTTTGGGTTGGGCAACTGCCGGTGGTTCCGGTTTCCGTGGTTCTCGTAAGTCAACTCCGTTTGCAGCTCAGGTTGCAGCAGAACGTTGTGCTGACGCAGTAAAAGAATACGGTATCAAGAACCTGGAAGTTATGGTTAAAGGACCTGGTCCTGGTCGTGAGTCTACTATCCGCGCTCTGAACGCGGCTGGTTTCCGCATCACTAATATTACTGATGTGACTCCGATCCCTCATAACGGTTGTCGTCCGCCGAAAAAGCGTCGCGTGTAACGCCCCTGCTTTTCGGATTGTTGGAGAAAGAAAATGGCAAGATATTTGGGTCCTAAGCTCAAGCTTAGCCGCCGCGAGGGCACAGACCTGTTCCTGAAGTCTGGCGTTCGCGCGATCGATTCAAAGTGCAAAATTGAGCAACCGCCTGGTCAACACGGTGCGCGTAAACCGCGTCTGTCTGACTATGGTGTACAGTTACGTGAGAAGCAAAAAGTTCGCCGTATGTACGGTGTTCTGGAGCGCCAGTTCCGTAACTATTACAAAGAAGCAGCACGTCTGAAAGGCAACACCGGTGCAAACCTGTTGCAACTGCTGGAAGGCCGTCTGGACAACGTAGTTTATCGTATGGGCTTTGGTGCCACTCGTGCAGAAGCACGTCAGCTGGTTAGCCATAAAGCAGTTATGGTAAATGGTCGCGTTGTTAACATCGCTTCTTATCAGGTATCTCCGAATGACGTAGTCAGCATCCGCGAGAAAGCTAAAAAGCAGTCTCGTGTTAAGGCTTCTCTGGAGCTGGCTGAGCAGCGTGAAAAGCCGACTTGGCTGGAAGTTGATGCTGCGAAGATGGAAGGTGTGTTCAAACGTATTCCTGAACGTACCGATCTGTCCGCCGACATTAACGAACACCTGATCGTCGAGCTTTACTCCAAGTAAAGCTTGAGTTTCAAAGAGAGGACACAATGCAGGGTTCTGTGACAGAGTTTCTAAAACCGCGCCTGGTAGATATCGAGCAAGTCAGTTCGACGCACGCCAAGGTGACCCTTGAGCCTTTAGAGCGTGGCTTTGGCCATACTCTTGGCAACGCACTGCGCCGTATTCTGCTTTCATCTATGCCGGGTTGCGCGGTGACCGAGGTTGAGATTGATGGTGTACTGCATGAGTACAGCACCAAAGAAGGCGTACAGGAAGATATCCTGGAGATCCTGCTCAACCTGAAAGGGCTGGCGGTGAGAGTTCAAGGAAAAGATGAAGTTATTCTTACCCTGAATAAATCTGGCATTGGCCCTGTGACCGCTGCCGACATCACCCATGATGGTGATGTCGAAATCGTCAAGCCGCAGCACGTGATCTGCCACCTGACCGATGAGAACGCTGCTATCAGCATGCGTATCAAAGTTCAGCGCGGTCGTGGTTATGTGCCGGCTTCTGCCCGAATTCATTCGGAAGAAGATGAGCGCCCGATCGGTCGTCTGTTGGTTGACGCCTGCTATAGCCCTGTAGAGCGTATTGCCTACAATGTTGAAGCAGCGCGTGTAGAACAGCGTACTGACCTGGACAAGCTGGTAATCGAAATGGAAACCAATGGTACGATCGATCCTGAAGAGGCGATCCGCCGTGCGGCAACCATTCTGGCTGAACAACTGGAAGCTTTCGTTGACTTACGTGATGTTCGTCAGCCGGAAGTGAAAGAAGAGAAACCAGAATTCGATCCGATCCTGCTGCGCCCTGTTGACGATCTGGAATTGACTGTCCGCTCTGCTAACTGCCTCAAGGCAGAAGCTATCCACTACATCGGTGATCTGGTACAGCGTACCGAGGTTGAGTTGCTGAAAACGCCTAACCTGGGTAAAAAATCTCTTACTGAGATTAAAGACGTGCTGGCTTCGCGTGGGTTGTCTCTGGGCATGCGCCTGGAAAACTGGCCACCGGCAAGCATTGCTGACGAGTAACCGGATCACAGGTTAAGGTTTTACTGAGAAGGATAAGGTCATGCGCCATCGTAAGAGTGGTCGTCAACTGAACCGTAACAGCAGCCATCGCCAGGCTATGTTCCGTAACATGGCCGGCTCTTTGGTTCGTCATGAGATCATCAAGACGACCTTGCCAAAAGCGAAAGAGCTGCGTCGCGTTGTTGAGCCGCTGATTACTCTTGCCAAGACCGACAGCGTAGCTAATCGTCGTCTGGCATTCGCCCGTACTCGTGATAACGAGATCGTGGCAAAACTGTTTAACGAGCTAGGCCCGCGTTTTGCGAGCCGTGCCGGTGGTTACACTCGTATTCTGAAGTGTGGCTTCCGCGCAGGCGACAACGCGCCGATGGCATACATCGAGCTGGTTGATCGTGCTGAGTCTCAAGCAGAAGTAGCAACTGCAGAGTAATCTGTAGACGCGTAAAAAAACCGGGCTTGCCCGGTTTTTTTACGTCTATTAAGCAACATGAAAACATTCTCCTGTAGTAGCACCTCTTAAGCTCCTTCTTTTTATCCGTTATGCTAATACTATCCATCGGATTAATTGTGACGGCGGACTCTCGCTACGTGGTGTGTTTGTGTTGGAAACACCCAACACCCGCTGCTGGAAGATTCAGCCTTGGGGAGTAAAAATGTTTAAAATCGGCCAACTGGCAAAACTCGCGGATGTTACACCAGACACCGTTCGCTATTACGAGAAGCAAGGCATGATGGACCATAACGTCCGTACTGAGGGCGGCTATCGCTTGTATAGCGATCAGGATCTGCAGCGTCTGCGTTTTATCCGCTATGCCAAGCAATTGGGCTTCACGCTGGAAACCATTGCGGAATTATTGTCGATCCGTGTAGATCCAGAACATCATACTTGCCAGGAATCTAAATCCATCGTAGATGCCAGGTTAGCTGAAGTAGAAAATAAGCTTACCGAACTGACCAGAATGCGCGCGTCGCTCAAAAGGCTCAGCGATGCCTGCTGTGGCAGTGCACATACCAGCAACTACTGTTCTATTCTGGAGGCTTTGGAACAAGGTGCGAGCGAAGACAAGAGTCAAAAATCAGTCTGAGCGCTTCCAACACTTTAATTTTTATCCGTACAGCAGTATTATCAGCCCGTTTTATGCCCACGCGATTCACAAGGAATATGACTATGACTAAATATCGGCACACTAAAGGCCAAATCCAGGAAAACGCCATTGAGGCGCTGCTGCATGACCCACTTTTCCGTCAGCGCGTAGAAAAGAATACCAAAGGGAAAGGCAGCTACCGGCGTAAAGATAAGCATGTAAAAGAGGGGAGCTGGGAGGCCAGTGGTAAGTTATCAAATAATAATTTACCACTGGCCTTCTGGTTTTAAGATGCAAGCGACTTTCTAGCGAATGAAAAGTGTGCTTACTGCTTGGATTGTTGCTGTCTGAGCAAGTCGCGGATCTCTGTCAGTAATTTTTCTTCGGCCGTGGGCGCGGGAGGCGCTGCCGGTTCTTCAGCTGCTTTGCTGCGTAGCTTATTCATCAGCTTGATTGCCATAAAAATGGCGAAAGCGACAATGATGAAATCAAAAATGTTCTGCAGAAAAGCCCCGTAATTCATTACTACGGCAGGGATATTGCCTTCTGCCTCACGTAGTACCAAGTGAAACTGTTTAAAATCAACGCCCCCAAGCAGCAGACCCAATGGTGGCATGATAATGTCAGCTACCAGTGATGAAACAATTCTGCCAAATGCGGCACCAATAATGACACCTACGGCTAAGTCGACCACATTGCCGCGCATGGCAAACTCGCGGAATTCTTTCAAAATACTCATAACAACCCCCTTAAAAATTAATGATGAAAGTTTAACAAAGCGATTTCCTTTCGCCACGATGAGTATAGAAAAGTTTATGGTTTCTTACGCCTGCATAATCAAGGTTTTTATAAGAAGAACGGGCTCGGTTGGAACAGACGTTCAACGTCTGGCACGAATTTCTTATCGGTAATAAACATGATCACGTGATCGCCTTGCAGAATTTTGCTATTGCCGTTGGCAATAATGACATCATCCCCACGGACGATGGCTCCGATGGTGGTCCCTGGTGGCAGTTTAATCTCTTCCACCAGGCGGCCAACCACCTTAGAGGTACTTTCGTCCCCGTGTGCGATAGCTTCGATAGCTTCTGCAACACCACGACGCAGCGAAGAAACGCTGACAATATCGGCTTTACGCACATGCCCCAGCAATGCGGAGATCGTCGCTTGTTGCGGTGAAATAGCAATATCGATCACGCTGCCTTGTACTAAGTCGACATAAGCACGGCGCTGGATCAACACCATGACTTTCTTGGCCCCCATGCGCTTGGCTAGCATGGCAGACATGATATTAGCCTCATCGTCATTGGTGATGGCGATAAATACGTCCACCTGCTCCACGTGTTCTTCGGCAAGAAGTTCCTGATCGGAAGCATCTCCGTAGAAAACAATCGTATCGTGCAGATGTTCCGCCAACTCGGCGGCACGCTGCTGATTACGTTCAATCAGTTTCACGTTGTATGATTTTTCCAACCGCTGTGCCAACCCTGCTCCCACGTTCCCACCGCCCACAATCATGATGCGCTTATAGGGTTTTTCTAACCGCTGCAACTCGCTCATTACCGCGCGGATATGCTGAGAGGCGGCAACAAAAAAGACTTCATCACCTGCTTCGATGATGGTTGAACCTTGTGGACGTATCGGGCGATCTTGGCGGAAGATGGCGGCAACACGGGTATCGATGTGTGGCATATGTTCGCGCATAGACGATAGGGCATTGCCGACCAGCGGGCCACCATAATAGGCTTTCACGGCCGCAATGCTGACTTTACCGGCGGCAAAATTCACCACCTGCAATGCGCCAGGGTATTCAATCAGCTTATAAATGTAATCTATGACCAACTGCTCTGGTGAGATAAGGTGATCGATTGGCACCGCATCCGGATGGAACAGTTTCTCGGACTCACGAATGTATTCCGGTGCGCGAATACGGGCGATGCGATTTGGGGTATTAAACAGTGAATAGGCGATTTGGCAGGCAACCATATTGGTTTCGTCAGAGTTGGTGACAGCGACCAGCATGTCGGCATCTTCTGCCCCAGCCTCACGTAAGACTCGCGGGTGGGAGCCATGCCCTTGGACGACGCGCAGATCGAATTTATCCTGTAGCTGGCGCAAACGCCCAGAATCGGTATCGACCACGGTGATATCGTTGTTTTCACCCACCAGGTTTTCTGCCAGCGTCCCACCAACCTGACCAGCGCCAAGAATAATTATTTTCATCGTGTTCTCTGCTTTACACCGCAACGGCCATAGCCGTTATTTGTAGGCGCCCTAAAGTGCGCCCTGATAGTTACATTTTAATCAGCTTAGCGTAAAAGAAACCATCTCCATCCTCAGGATGAGGAAGATTTTGCTTGCCTGGTGACTGATTATCACCTGTTTCTACCAATTTAGCGTCACTGTGGCGCTGCAGGAAAGCGGATATCTGTTCGCTGTTTTCCTGCGGCAGAATAGAACAGGTCGCATAGACCATCACGCCACCTGACTTTACGTGTGGCCAGATAGCCTCGAGAATCTGGCACTGCAGACTGGCTAACTCAGCGATGTCGCTATCTCGACGCAGCCATTTAATATCAGGATGGCGGCGAATGACACCAGTGGCAGAACAGGGGGCATCCAACAGGATGCGGTCAAACTGTTTATCGCCACACCAGGCTGCCGGTGTGCGGCCATCACCTAATTTGACTTCGGCATGTAGGCGCAGGCGCAGCAGGTTTTCTTTTACCCGGCCCAAACGTTGTTCATCAATATCAACGGCCATCACATGGGCTTTTGGGGCAGCCTCCAGAATATGGGTGGTTTTACCCCCCGGCGCAGCACATAAATCAAGGATCTGTTCGCCATCTTGCGGATCTAACAGATCGACACAGCCTTGGGCTGACGCATCCTGCACGGTGATCCAGCCGTCAGCAAAACCCGGCAGGTCTGTCACGGCGCAAGGTGCCAGCAAACGTACCGCGTCGCGATATTCGCTATGGGGCTCAGCGGCGATACCTGCCTGTTGCATCAGTTGCAAGTATTCATCACGGCTATGGTGAAGACGATTAACGCGCAGCCACATCGGGGGTTTCTGATTGTTGGCATCAACGATCTGTTCCCAATTGGCTGGATAGGCCTGCTTAATACGCTTGAGCAGCCAGCTTGGGTGCAGGTAACGGCTTTCGTTATTGGCCGCACGTTGCAACAGTTCTTCTTGCTGGCGTTGGAATTGGCGCAGAACGCCATTGATCAGGCCTTTCAACTGCGGGCGTTTGAGGGCCACGGCCCCCTCTACTGTTTCAGCCAGCGCTGCGTGCGGAGGAATACGGGTATACAGTAGCTGATACAGGCCAACCATCAGCAAATAATGCAGCGTACGCTGCTTGCCGGTCATTGGTTTGGCCATCAGTTGTTGAATGCACCATTCGAGCTGAGGTAGTACTCGCAGCGTGCCGAAGCAAAGCTCCTGCAGCAGAGCACGATCTTTGTCTGAAATGTTCTTTTGCAATGCAGGCAGAACAGTGCTGAGTGACTGCCCCTGATCCAGTACTTGGCCGATAGCTTTGGCTGCATGGCTTCGGAGATTGTAATTGTTTTTCATAGGCTGAAGCTGATAACGAACGGCATTAAGAAAGAAACAGCCCGGCAACTGTGACCGGGCAAGAGCAATGGGCTTTTTATAACCGGTTTCCCGGTATAAACCATTCGCGGCGTGAATTCAGTAAATCCTGTGCTGACATCGGTTTTTTGCCCGCGGGCTGCAATTGTGTCAGGTTCAGAATACCGTCAGCGGTGGCAACTTGGATGCCATGTTTGTCGGCATGAACGACAGTGCCGGGTTGTGAGCCGGCTGTTTCGGCCAGAACCGTTGCTTGCCAGACTTTCACCGGCTGGTCTTCAATCGTGAAATAGCTGACTGGCCATGGGTTGAAAGCGCGAATACAGCGCTCAAGCTGTGCCGCAGATAGGTTCCAATCCAGGCGAGCTTCTTCTTTGCTCAGTTTCTCTGCATAGGTGACCAGCGTTTCATCTTGCACTTCGCGCTGAGCCGTTCCGGTCGCCAACTGCTGCAACGTTGCCAGTAACCCCTGTGGCCCCAGTTCCGCTAACTTGTTGTATAGGCTGGCGCTGGTATCGCTGGTTGTGATCGGGCAACTGATTTTGTGCATCATGTCGCCGGTATCAAGCCCAACATC
The DNA here is from genome assembly GCF_037199905.1 of Serratia sp. MMO-28. Lineage (NCBI taxonomy): Bacteria > Pseudomonadati > Pseudomonadota > Gammaproteobacteria > Enterobacterales > Yersiniaceae > Serratia > Serratia sp. MMO-28. The sequence goes on along the minus strand of NZ_JBBCVB010000020.1, from coordinate 5,578 downwards.
CATTTGCATGATCGTCACGCCAGTTTCACTGTCACCGGCCCACAATGCCCGTTGGATAGGCGCAGCTCCCCGCCAGCGGGGCAGCAGTGAACCGTGCACATTGATGCAACCCAAGCGCGGCATCTCCAGAACGGCTTTCGGCAGGATCAGGCCATAGGCAACCACCACCATAACATCGGCGTTGAGATCGGCAACCAGATGCTGATTTTCTTGCGGGCGCAGTGATTTGGGCTGAAACACCGGGAGCTGGTGCTGTTCTGCCAGTACCTTGACCGGGCTTGGCGTCAGTTTGTTCCCACGACCTGCCGGGCGATCGGGCTGAGTGAAAACCCCAACAATCTGGTGCTCAGACGACAACAGCGCGTCGAGGTGACGCGCTGCGAAGTCTGGTGTTCCGGCGAAAATAATCCGTAAAGAGTCAGACACGTTAGTTTCCTGATCGGTTAGGCACGGGCGTTAAGCTTGGCCATTTTTTCCAGTTTCTGACGGATACGCTGGCGTTTAAGCGGAGAAAGGTAATCGACAAACAACTTACCGACCAGGTGATCCATCTCGTGTTGGATGCAAATAGCCAGCAACTCATCGGCTTCGAACTCAAAAGACTTCCCTTCGCGGTCAAGCGCGCGGATCTTCACTTTCTCTGCTCGCGGCACCAGAGCGCGATGCTCAGGAACAGAAAGGCAGCCTTCTTCTATACCGGTTTCACCGTGTTTTTCCAGCATTTCCGGGTTGATCAGCACCAGCGGCTCGTCGCGGTTTTCAGAGATATCAATGACGATAATGCGCTGATGAATATCCACCTGCGTCGCAGCCAGACCAATGCCTTCCTCTGCGTACATGGTTTCAAACATATCATCCACTATGCGCTGGATATCTGCATTGACTTCTTTTACCGGGGCTGCAACTTTGCGTAGCCGCTCGTCTGGGAAATGTAATACCTGCAAGACTGACATATATCTTTAGATCTGTATCCGAGTGATAAAAGGGAGTTAGCTTCTATTCTAGACATTTCCTGGCTTGATTGACAGCATCGTTGACCAATTGCACCAATGGGTAACACCCTACTTTCAGCGAGGGAATGCGTGATGCAGCGAGAGGAAATCGGTCTACGTATGCATGCGGTGACTGGGATAAATGCGCAGCAAGCCAGCCAAATTATCCATCAACTGGTTATTGAGGGCGGAGATCCTTACCCGTTATTGAACTTGCTAGGTTTGAATAATAAGCAACAGGAGCAATTTCGCCACACCCCTATGCATTACCTGCAGGCATCGCTGAAATGGTTGGAGCAAGCAGGTAATCGGATGGTGATTTACGGCGAACCGGGTTTCCCTGAGCTTTTGACACATATTGCCGATGCGCCGTTTTTACTGATGGTGAGAGGAAATCCAGCCGCTCTGCAATTACCGCAGATCGCTATGGTGGGCAGCCGCCAATTCAGCCACTATGGTGAGCATTGGGGGAACGATTTTGCCACTGGGCTGGTGCACTGCGGTTTTGCTATTACCAGCGGGTTAGCCATCGGTATTGACGGTATTTGCCATCGTGCCGCTTTGGCGGCTCAAGGAGTGACGATCGCCGTGCTGGGCAGCGGCCTGGCCAACATTTATCCGCGTCGTCACCGGTATCTTGCTGAACAAATCGTTGAGCAGGGTGGTGCGGTGGTTTCTGAGCATCTGGCAACGGATTTGCCGCTGGCGGATCACTTCCCACGTCGCAACCGGATTATCAGCGGCTTAAGTATGGGAGTGGTGGTCATCGAAGCTTCGTTACGCAGCGGTTCATTGATTACAGCACGTTGTGCGCTGGAGCAGGGGCGTGAAGTTTTCGCCCTGCCAGGAGCGCTGGGGAGCCCGATGAGTGAGGGCACTCACTGGTTAATTCAGCAGGGAGCCAGCTTGGTTACCGGCCCTAAAGACATCGCCGAACAACTGGGAAGTGGCCTGCATTGGTTGTCTGTGAATGAAAATACAACTATTTCTGCATCAGAGGCCCAAGTTGAATTGCCATTTGCCGATGTGTTGGCTAACGTAGGATATGAGGTGACACCTGTTGACGTCGTCGCTGAACGTGCCGGCCAACCTGTGCCAGAGGTGGTAATCAAGTTACTCGATCTGGAGTTAGCAGGGTGGATCGCAGCTGTATCCGGCGGCTATGTCCGATTAAGGAGGGCAGGCTATGTTCGACGTACTCATGTACTTGTTTGAAACTTATATCCACAATGAGCCAGAGATGTCTGTTGATCAGGATACCTTGACCGCCGATCTTGCCGAAGCAGGATTCGAGCGAGATGATATTTACAACGCACTGAACTGGCTTGAGAAGCTTGCAGACCTCCAGGAAGGTGAGAATGCGCCTTACTTTATGGATGCCGACCCGCTGGCAATGCGGATCTACACCGAAGAGGAAAGTGTGCGTTTGGATGCCGGTTGCCGTGGTTTCCTTTTGTTCCTAGAACAGATTCAAGTATTGAACCTCGAAACCCGTGAAATGGTCATCGATCGTGTTATGGCTTTGGATAACACGGAGTTTGATCTCGAAGATCTGAAATGGGTAGTGTTGATGGTGCTGTTTAATATCCCCGGGTATGAAAGTGCCTATCAGCAAATGGAAGAGCTGTTATTTGAAGTAAACGAAGGCTATCTGCACTGAGCCGATAGCAAGCATAGAAAGACGTTATGACAAAAACCGCGATTTTTGCCGCCAGGCAAAATGAACCTTGTCCGGAATGCGGGGCCGAACTGGTGATCCGTAGTGGTCGCCACGGCCCCTTTCTTGGCTGTTCCCAATATCCTGAATGCCAATATATTCGCCCGTTGAAAGCGCAGGCTGACGGCCATATTGTCAAAGTTCTAGAGGGGCAGACGTGCCCGAAATGCCAAGCGACGCTGGTGCTGCGTCAGGGGCGCTATGGCATGTTCATCGGCTGCGGAAACTATCCCGAGTGCGATCATACCGAAGTGATCGATAAGCCAGATGAAACCAGCATTGCCTGCCCACAATGTGGTCAAGGCAAGCTACTGCAACGTAAATCACGTTATGGCAAGGTGTTCCACTCTTGCGATCGTTATCCGGCTTGCCAGTTCGCCCTCAACTTTAAACCTATCGCCGGTGAGTGTGCCTATTGCCACTACCCGTTGCTGATGGAAAAACGTACGGCAAAAGGCCCAACCCTCTTTTGTGCCAGTAAATTGTGCGGAAAACCCGTCATCACCACAGAATAAGCATGCCATGAGCTCAGAACAAACTTCCGCATTTGCACCTATTATAGAAACGCTAAAAAATCAGCTGGTCATTGCTTATCCAACCGAAGCCGTATTCGGTCTGGGATGCGATCCGGATAGCGAACAGGCCGTCAAAGAACTACTGGCCTTGAAACAACGCCCGTGGGAAAAAGGTCTGATCCTGATCGCTGCCGATTATGCACAGCTAGCACCTTATATTGATGACAGCACGTTGAGCGAGCAGCAGCGTGCAGCGATTTTTGCCAGTTGGCCTGGTCCGGTCACCTGGGTGATCCCGGCCAAACGGCAAACACCACGTTTCCTGACCGGCCACTTTAGCTCGTTGGCGGTTCGCGTTAGCGATCACCCACTGGTGCAACAGCTCTGCCGTCAGTTTGGTAAACCGCTGGTTTCAACCAGTGCCAACTTAAGCGGCCAAGAACCGTGCCGTACTGTTGAAGAGGTAAAACAGCAATTTGGCGAATCTTTCCCGGTGCTGGCTGGTCACGTTGGCGGGCGCCTGAATCCTTCTGAAATCAGAGATGCTTTAACAGGCGAGCAAATTCGTCAGGGCTAGAGGTTATGTTAATGGAGAAGTTCGCGGTATTCGGTAATCCCATTGCTCACAGTAAATCTCCCCGCATTCATGCACTGTTTGCCGAACAAACCGGGATTGAGCATCCTTACGGTACGGTGCTGGCACCGCTGGATGGATTTGAGGTAGCGCTGCAGCAATTTATAGCTGAAGGGGGAAAGGGGGCCAATGTCACCGTTCCTTTCAAAGAGCGTGCTTACGAAGTGTCTACCGAACTGAGTGACAGGGCGGCAATAGCGGGGGCGGTGAATACGCTCAAAGTGTTGCCGAATGGCGGTTTGTTGGGCGATAACACCGACGGTATTGGTTTGCTGACCGATCTTGAGTGCCAACAGTTGATCCAACCCGGCGATCGCATTCTGCTGGTGGGAGCGGGTGGTGCAGCACGCGGTGTTATCCTGCCATTACTCTCTTTTGGCTGCGAAGTGGTGATGACCAACCGCACCTCTAGTCGCGCACAAGAGTTGGTGACGCTCTTCCAACATTTGGGTGAGATCGTCTCATTGCCGATGGATCAACTTGATCAACAGCATTTTGACTTAGTGATCAATGCGACTGCTTCAGGGATCAGCGGTGAGATCCCGGCATTGCCAGCCAATATAGTGAATAGCACAACCCGTTGTTACGACATGTTCTATCAGCGAGGAGAAACCCCATTTTTAGCCTGGGTGAAGAAACAGGGCGGGAAACATTATGCTGATGGATTGGGGATGCTGGTGGGGCAGGCGGCACATGCTTTCCTGTTATGGCATGGTGTGATGCCGGAAATCGAGCCTGTGTTATGCAAACTGCGCAAAGAGATGGCCGTTTGAATAATGCCCCGCTCGGTAGGTTAGAGCGGGGCGTTCAATATTAGATATCTTTGGAGAGGTATTCTTCTTTCCAGCGTACATAGTTGTTAGATGAGTAGACTAATCCTTCTCGTTCAGCCAGTGTTAACGGTCTTACCTGGCGTGCCGGACTGCCGACATACAGGTAACCGCTTTCCAGGCGTTTGCCTGGGGCCACCAGGCTACCAGCACCAATCACCACATCATCTTCTATTACCGCACCGTCCAGCAGGATCGAGCCCATTCCGACTAAAACCCGGTTGCCGATAACGCAACCATGCAGCATGGCTTTATGCCCGACGGTGACATCTTCACCAATCAATAAAGGATAGCCTGCCGGATTATAGTCAGATTGGTGTGTTACATGCAGGACGCTGCCATCCTGGATGTTACTACGCGCACCGATCTTTACGGCATTCACATCTCCACGGATGGAAACCAGTGGCCAAATACTGACGTCATCAGCCAGTTCAACGTTACCGATCACGACGCTGGAAGGATCGATCATCACGCGCTGACCGATCTGAGGGGAGTAATGAAGATAAGAACGTACTGTATCGGACATAGTATAGCCTCACGTCAGGATCATATTTACCGGCAATACTAGACTTTGGTGATGGAATTACAACCAGTCAATATGCCGGATCCCGTGTGAAATAGCCTCGATCGGGCAAGATCCACACGAAAGGGCTGAAAAGTACGCAGTCGGAAAGAAAAGATCTAAAAAGGGCTTGTGGAAAAAACAAGGATCCCTATAATGCGCCTCCATCGACCGGGAACGTGTGAATCACTTCACAGAGTATCCAGGGGTCGCAAAGAAAAAACCTGAAATTTAGGGTTGACTCTGAAAGAGGAAAGCGTAATATACGCCACCTCGAGTTAGCAAGCGAAAGCGCGTAACTCACTGCTCTTTAACAATTTATCAGACA
>NZ_JBBCVB010000019.1:0-118258 GCF_037199905.1 Serratia sp. MMO-28 | reverse complement strand
CGTGCATCAGAAAGCTGTTAACGATATTAAACGCGATGCTGCGAGATAATAGGCAATGGGTGACAAATTAATCATCACCCATTGACTTTAAACACAGCTGCTCTCCCCAAGAGAGAGGGAACTGGTTAGCCTTAACTGACCAGCATTACCCGATCGCCCCTTTACCCTGACAGGATCAAGATGCCTGTCAGCCGCTATTTCTTCATCATTGCTTTCAGATTGGCAAACGGGTTATGGGTTGCCAGGCCAACGTCTTTCTGCGCGTCTTCACCGGCAATAACCGTTGAACCGTACTGATCGGCTTCGGTGTATTTGGAGTGCTCATGATCGTGGCAATACAGGCACAACATCTCCCAGTTGCTGCCATCTTCCGGGTTATTGCTGTGATCGTGATCGATATGGTGAACCGTCAGCTCACGCAGGTTGGAATAAACAAATTCCCGCGAACAACGCCCGCATACCCACGGGAAGATCTTCAATGCCTTTTCGCGATAACCCACTTCCAGCTTCGCGTAGTTTTTTGGAATGTATGCCATGTGGTGCCTGCAGATTTGAGAACAAAGTTACGGCTAATATTACCACAAACAGTCGGGTTGCCGAGTGCGGGCATTATAGCCCCGGCGCTTTCCACAGCGAGGTGGTTAAACCATGATCGACCAGCGTGAGCTGATCGGCATACACTTCTTTCCAGGCTTGGGTCTGCTGGCGGTAAAGCTCATGGTTGGCGCTATTGGGGTGGTATTCACGTTCCCAGCGCACCAGCCGCTCACCGGTGGCGGCCAGTGACTCATACAATCCGGCACCCACACCGGCGGCAATGGCGCAACCCAGCGCGGTGGCTTCTTTCACCACCGGCACCTGTACCGGCAGGCCGGTGACGTCGCTGAGGATCTGGCTCCACAGTTTCCCCTTCGAGCCGCCGCCCGCGAACACCAATGAGCGCGGCTGCACGCCAGAAAAAGCGGCGATTTGGGCCAGATTGCAGGCGGAAACAATCGCGGCATTCTCCTCCAGCGCACGGAACAGCGTCTGCTTATTGCAGCGTTCCGGGTCGATCGACAGATTGATAAACGACGGTGCCGCGTGATACCAGGTTTTAAAATGCATCGCGTCAGAGAAGATCGGCATCACGCCATAGGCCCCCGGCGGCACGCGTGCCGCCATCTCTTCTAACAGGGTATAGGCATCGACACCGAGCCGTTCCGCCAGCAGTTTTTCTTCAGCACAGAAAGCGTCACGGAACCAGCGCATGGTCAACCCGGTAAAGAAGCTGATGGATTCTGCCTGCGCCATACCGGGGATCACGTGTGGGTTGATGCGGATGTTCATCTCGGGATCGGTGATCGGCTGCGGCAGGTTGACGATCTGCTGCCAGAAGGTTCCCCCCAGCACCGCCGTCTGCCCAGGGTGGACGATGCCTAGCCCCAGGCAGCCAAGCTGCACATCGCCACCGCCCATCACCACCGGTGTTCCGCACAGCAGGCCGGTTTGCTGCGCCGTTTGAGCGGTAACCTGGCCCAGGAGCGTTCCGGTTTCTTTCACCGGCGAGAGGAGATCGGCACGCAGACCGGCCATGTCCAGCAGCTCCGGCCGCCAACTGCGGCTGACCAGATCCAACATACCTGTGGTGCCCGCATTGGAGGGATCGACCGCCAGTTCGCCGCTGAGCATATTGGCCAGCCAGTCGCTGATCATCGTCACCGTGGCGGCCTGGCGATAAATATCTGGCCGATGGTGGGCCAGCCACAGCAGGCGTGGCATGGCGCTTAACGCCAGCGTCTGGCCCGAGCAGTGGTATACCTCTTGTTCGAAGCTGAAGTTATGCAGCTCTTTCAGTTCGCTGACTTCGCGGCTGGCACGAGCGTCAACGTTGGCGCAGGCCCAGATCGGCACGCCTTCGCGATCGTACAGCACGATCCCCTCGCGCATTGAACAGCAGGCGATGGCGCGGATCTGCTGCGCGCTGGCATTGGCATGCTGCAATGCCTGGCGGATACATTGGCAAACCAGTTGCCAGTTATGGGTAAGATCGAACTCCATTGAGCCGGGAACCCCGGCCACCGCCAGGTGTTGCCACTCGGCCTGGCCGTGCGCGATCTGGTGACCGGCCAGATCAAAAATCACCGCGCGAATGCTGCCTGTTCCTGCGTCCAGTGCCATTAAGTAGTTCTGCATAGTTCACACTCTCAGGGGGTTAGATCTAACTATAGATGCCGTAATTCAGGGGCGCGGTGGCTGTGGGGGCATGATCTGTGAGCTGGACCGCAAAATTGCCGCCTAGGGGAGGCAACAGACAGAAATCCCCCTATGGTTGGTTTATCGAAAAGAGAGCGAAAAGGAGCTGTTATGCACGTTACGCTGGTGGAAATTAACGTTAAGCAGGGCAAGGTTGACGAGTTTCTTGAGGTGTTCCGCGCCAACCATCTTGGTGCTATCAACGAGCCGGGCAACCTGCGCTTTGACGTGCTGCGCGATGAACAGGTTCCGACGCGTTTTTATATCTACGAAGCCTATAAAGATGAACAGGCGGTGGCCGCTCACAAGCAAACGCCGCATTATCTGCAATGTGTGGAAAGGCTGGAGGCGTTAATGACCGGCCCGCGCAAGAAAACCACCTTTATCGGCGTGATGCCCGCATGACGGGCAGGTTGTGAACGGTCTTGATAGGGGTTACCGCCCGGCGTCTGCTGAATTTGGCTGCTTTGGCACCTCAATAAGCTTGCCAGTGTCACGCTGTGCAAACTGAATGTCAGGCAGATAAAAGCCGATTTTGGCATATCGCCATACACTTTTAAGGTTAACGGTTTCTTGATTTCACCTTCGGAGGGTGTATGCCAGACAATTGCGTAACCATATTGGATAGCGTAACGCGTTTTCTCGATCGCCAGCATGGCCTCTATATCAACGGCCAGTGGCAGACTTCTCAGGCTGAACAACGCTTGGCGGTATATAACCCTGCCGACGGCCAGCAAATCTCCTCAACAGCCGATGCCAATGCTGCCGATGTGGCACTGGCCGTCAGCTCTGCTCACCAGGCCTTTACCGCTGGTGTGTGGGCACAGCGCCTGCCCGCCGAGCGCGAGCGTATTTTGTTGCGCTATGCCGATCTGCTTGAGCAACATTGCGAAGAACTGGCCCAGTTGGAAACGCTGGAGCAAGGCAAGTCGATCAATATCTCCCGCGCCTTTGAAGTGGGCTGTACGCTGAACTGGATGCGCTATACCGCCGGGCTGACCACCAAAATTACCGGGCAGACGCTGGATGTCTCCATCCCGATGCCGCCGGGAGCCAGATATCAGGTCTATACCCGCAAGGAGCCGATCGGCGTGGTGGCCGGCATCGTGCCTTGGAACTTCCCACTGTTGATCGGCATGTGGAAGGTGATGCCAGCATTGGCTGCGGGCTGTTCAATCGTGATCAAACCTTCGGAAACCACGCCGCTCACGCTGCTGCGCATGGCGGAACTGGCAAGCGAAGCCGGTGTGCCGCCGGGGGTTTTCAACGTGGTCACCGGCAGGGGGGCGGTGTGTGGCAAAGCGCTGACCGAACACCCGCTGATCGCCAAGGTGAGCTTTACTGGCTCTACGCCGGTTGGCAAAGGGATCGCCCGTGCGGCGGCCGATCGGTTAACCCGCGTTACGCTGGAACTGGGCGGCAAGAATCCGGCGATCGTGCTGCAAGATGCCGATCTGCAGCAGGTGATTGAAGGCCTGATGGCGGGCAGCTTCCTCAATCAGGGGCAGGTCTGCGCCGCCAGTTCCCGCATCTACATTGAAGCGCCGATTTACGATCGCCTGGTTGCCGGTTTTGAGCAGGCGGTGAAATCGCTGTCTGTCGGGCCGGGCATGGATGGCAGCACGCAGATCAACCCGCTGGTTTCCCAGGCTCACCGCAACAAGGTGGCCGCCTATCTGGACGATGCCAGGAACAAACGTGCTGAGCTGATCAGTGGTTCCGCGGGGCCGGACGCTCAAGGGTTCTATATTCCTCCTACGTTGGTGATTAATCCGGACGATAGCCTGAATCTGGCACGGGAAGAGGTTTTTGGCCCGGTGGTTAACCTGATTCGCGTGGCCGATGCCGAAGAAGCCCTGCGTAAAGCCAACGATACCGACTATGGCCTGACTGCCAGCCTGTGGACCACCAGCCTGCAAGCGGCCATGGCTTACACTCCACGCATTCACGCCGGAACGGTGTGGGTGAATACCCATACGCTGATCGACGCCAACATGCCGTTTGGTGGTTTTAAACAGTCTGGCAGCGGCCGTGATTTTGGGCCAGATTGGTTGGATGCGTATACCGAATCAAAGTCGGTCTGTATCCGTTATTGATTTTACCTGCAGGGGCGCTGGCTGCGCCCGTTAAAAAAGAAAGGGTAAACCCCGTTTTAATGCGGGTTAGTTAAGGCTAATCAGTTCCCTCTCCCTTGGGGAGAGGGTTAGGGTGAGGGGACTATCACCGCACTACAACTCCCTCACCCCGGCCCTCTCCCACAGGGAGAAGGGGCGACCCTTTTAGCAATGGCTGCATGAAGCGCTTAACTGACCAACGTTAACCCCCCCCGTTCGTCCTTTTCTGTAAGCTAGGGCTGTTGCTGCCCGTTCAGGTTCAGCGTTGGTGTTTCATTGAAGAAATTCCATGGTTTGAGTAAGGCGTGTACCCACTCGGTTGGCATAATCGGCCACTCTTCCGCACGTGCCACATGGGTGGTGCCGGTGGTGAGCCACACCACATTGTCGGTGTTGTCTATCGGCTGATTGTCGGCCGTGTATTGCCCCAGCCCGGTATCATGCGTTGAGCGGTTCGGGTATTTGCCTTCCGGGTAACGCTCATTCGGGTTGTAGCGGGTTACCCACAGTTGCCGGTCCATAAAGCTCAGGCGGTGGTAAATCCACTCGTCTTTACCAAAGTTAGCCCCCTTGGCGATCGGATGTGTGCCGCCCGCGTAAGGGATCAACTGGTAAGAAACTGGGTTGCCCATCCGGTTCAGCCTGTTAGGGTTGCTCAACAAACGGATGGTGGCAGGATCGAACTTCTGCGCCGCCTGTTGCTCGGTGCTGACCTTCACCTGATCGACCTGCATGGTGCTGGTGCGCGGGCCGCCACGATCGTTAGGCTTAACATCCGGGTTAAGTTCCACCAGGCTGTTGTTTTCGCCATCCACATCCAGATCAAGACGGAAATTGTAGATGTGCTGGTGGGTGGTTCCCACGATGTTGTGATCGATCAGCGTACCGTACTGTGTATCCTGTTTGGCGGTGGGATCCTGCATGGTTCTGGCTTTTACCCCTTTCACGGCTTCGATGCCGGTCGCTCCGGCGTCGATACCGATAGTGCCATTCTGGTGGAATACCCAGTCGAAGATGTAATCGTAGTTGCCCACCGTGCTGATCCAGCGCACCACCAATTCGCGGCGTTCGGTGCTGAGGTTCGGCTGCCCCATCTCCTGGTGTTTGTATTCAGGCCCGGCGTAGCGTTCAAAGATAGCGATAGCCCGGGGGATCTCGGTGGGTTTGCCGGTGTAGTCGGCAATGGTTTCGTTCAGCAGCACCGCGTTTTGCGGCGCATCTTTACCCAGCGCGATCGGCGACGTCAGCGTGCCCATACCGTAGTCACCCGCATCCAGATAGGCTTTGAAATACCAGCCCACGTCCGGGTCGCCATAAGGCACAATCATGCCGCCCAGCGAACCTTCATACATGACTTTGCGCTTACGGCCATTGTCGTTATAGGTCACGGTTGAGATCACCGGCCCAACGCGCGAGTTCAGATGCAGGTGAAAATCCCAGTTCTGCCAATGGATGCTATTGCCGGTAATGGTGTAATTTTTACCTTCCGGCTCAATGATATCCAGTGGTTTGATTTTCGGGGCCTGGCGGTTGTGGCCATCATACGGCGTCGCTTTCATCGGCACCGGGATCACCGGCCCTTCTTCAATCTTGATGATTTTCTTCTGTTCCAGATCGACCACCGCCACCAGATTTTCGATCGGATGCGCCCAGTAGTTGCCATCGCCAACGTCGAGATAGCTGATCACTTTCAGCAGGCGCTGATCCTGCCGCAGGCCATCTTTGCCGTCAAAATACCCGACCGTCAGCGGTGTGGTGATCACTTTAGTGGGATCCTGAACTCCGTGTTTTCTCAAGGCTTCAGCATACTCTTTGCTGCCATTGATAATGGTTTGAACGAGGCTGAAATCATCCAGCAGCACCATCCCCTGAGCGTCTTTAATCGGCTGCCAGGACAGCACTTTCTTTTGCTGCAGATCCACCACGGTTTCAATGATATGCGCCCCATCAAGCAGGGTGATATCGGCCTGCCGTGGTGGCTGTGTGCTGCTACCGTTCAGGACAAATTGCCAAACCTGCTCTTTCTCTGGTTCGCGCAGCGAGATTTCGGTAAAGCGCACGTTGCTTTTGTACTGCGGGGCCGCCTTGATAATGGCCACCGCCGCGTTGATTTCAGCCGCACTCAGTGGGTTCAGCGGATGCGCGCGCTGTTCCACGGCAAAGGTCTGGTCCAGGCCGGACTGGAACACCTCATTGATAAACGCATCGGACATAAAAGCCGTTTTGCCCTTGAAGACGACCGGTGCCTGAAGCTTCAGCGGTTTGCCATTCACAAGCGCCTCACGGGTATTCGGTTTGACCTTCACATAGGCACCGTCTTTAACAATGGTGAACATGCCTGCGTAGTCATCCCACTGCACGCGGGCACCAAACTCCTCAAGCGTTTTCTGCATCGGCACCATACGGGCCGCTGCACCATGGGCCAGCGCAGTGGATTGCCAGCCGGTACTTACCAACAAGCCTAACGCCAGCGCGATAGCGGCTGGCAAGCATTTGGTTTTCATTATTGGTTTTGTAAGCACCATGATTTTCCCCATTACGAATAAAAGCAGCATTGCATCAGGCTGCTGACGAAGCCCGTTATTAGGGGGAGCGTGCCGAAGGGGTCGTAGCGGCGTAAGCCGCCGGAGTGCCCCTCGGTGCGCTAGACCCGGGTATCTCGGGCTAAAAAACCACGTTGTCATCAACCTCATTGCATCCGTTATTGCCTGTAAAGCAGGCGCCAAACTCACCATAGCAACTCTTCACGGGGGATATTTTGTTGTGCTTGCCATCCTGTTTGTCGCTCCTGACAATCTGCCAGGAGCGCGCGGGCGGCGGAGAGGGGTTACAGGTATTGCTTGCGATACTCGCTTGGCGAAACCCCAAAGCGCGCTTTGAAGGCGGTGGAAAAATGGCTGTGATCGGCAAATCCCCAGTCATAACCAATATTACCCAGCTTTTGCTGCGCTTTTACCTGGCGCAGCGCCTGTGCACACAGGTCCAGACGACGGTTTTTGATGTACTGCGCCACCACCAGCCCCTTACGGGCAAACATGCGGTACAGGCTGCGCACGGAAACCCCGATCTCACTGGCGATCCATTCCGGCCGGAGCTGTTCAGACTGAATATGCTTGTCGATAAACATCAGCGAACGGGTAAAGATCCGCTCGTGAACGTCTTGCTCTGCGTCCTGCCCAGCCAGCGCAGGCTGCAGCAAAGTGGCCACGGCATTAAGCACTGCCTCGCTCTCGATTTGGTTCATCTGCGGGTTCTGCATGCTGCCCAGAACCAACTGCTGGCTGAGTTTAGCCACCATGTTATCGGCACCAATGCGCTGCGCGCAGGGAGGCGATGTAAAACGCAGATGCTGTTCGACATAACTACGCGGCAGCACCAGCGAGAGCTGGCGTGAGCTTTGCTGGTAAGTGAAGTTACAGGGTTTTGAGGCATCGATGAAAGTGATATCCCCTGCCGACAGCGCGGCCTGATGCTCCCCCTGTTCCATGATCGCATGGCCACGTAACTGGAAGGCGATAAAAAAGTGGGAGTTATCGCTTTGGGCAACCTCGCGGTGGGTACGGTAAAGGCGGGCCTGGGCCACATCGACCACGCTCAGGTGCAGAGCATGGGAGCGGAATTCCTGTATCGCACCCGCAAACCCAGGGGCTAGGGTTTTAGCGCAAAACCGGCCACAGGCCGAATTGACTTGCACTAACCACTGTTCAAAACTGGCGTCACCGGGCCAGGTAGGAACTGTCATAATTAACCCCTTGAAATAGAACAATAAGCGAGAACTATCTAACCAGACTCTTTGGGTATCGTGATTGGCGTGCTGGCTGATAAATGACCATAACAATTCATTAACAAATGTTCAGCGTGGCTCGAGGGATTTGGCGTGGGGATCACACATTACCCCGGCTATAACCCTCTCACCAAAGGAGAGGGCGGTATTATTGACGATTTCACCGGGTGTTATGGCGTGGCACGTGGGCGGCTGCCCTTCATGGGGATGAAAGAGATCACCAACGCCCCCAGCACCAGAAAACCGGCGACCAGGTAGATACCGGCATTGAAGCTCCCGGTGACATCCTTGAGCCAGCCCATCAACAGTGGGCCTAGCGCCGCGCCGCTCATGCCGGTGGCATTGATCACCGCAATACCGATGGCGCGGGCACGGAAGCTGATGGATTGATCTGGCGTGGTCCAGAAGATTGCCATGGCGGCAAACGCCCCCGTAGAGGCCATAATAATCCCCAGCAGCTGCAACAGGCTGTGGGTGCCAAGCGCGGTGAACATCCAGCCTACTGCGGCGAACAGATAGGGGATCAGGGTATGAACCTTACGCTCCCGTTTGCGATCTGAGCGCTTACTCCACCAGATCATACCGATAATGGTACAAACCTGCGGGATCGCACTGAGAAAACCGATGGTAATATTGCTGCTGCTTTGGTTAAAGCTCTGCAAAATCAGCGGGGTCCACACGCTCAGGGCGCTCAGGGTGTTGGTCAGGCAGAAATAAGCCAGGGTGTATAACAAAATCACCGGGGTAAACAGCTCACGCCACATGCTGCCATGTTGCAATGCGGTATAGCTGGTGCTGCCCTGGGGTTGTACCAGGCTCAACTTGTCCGCTTCCATCATCTCCTGCAGGCAGGCTTTGTCGTCATCGGTCAACCATTTGGCCTTGGCTGGGCTGTCATCCAGATAGAACCACACGACGGCGCCCAACAGCACCGAAGGGAACCCCTCCAGCAGGAACAACCACTGCCAGCCGCGCAGATCCAGCAGGCCATCCATGCTCAGAATATAGCCGGAAGCCAACGAACCCAGCGCCATGGTCACCGGCATGGCGATCATAAACAGCGCGTTAGCTCTGGCACGATAGTAGGCGGGGAACCAATAGGTTAAATACAGCAGCAGGCCGGGTAAAAAGCCGGCTTCCGCAATACCGACCAACATCCGCAGTACATACAGGCTGTTAGGGCCGGTGGCAAACATGGTGGCGGTGGAAGCCACACCCCATACCACCATGATAATGGCTATCCAGCGCCTTGCGCCGACGATGCCTAACATGATGTTACTGGGGATACCGCAGACCACATACATCACGTAAAACAGGGTGGTGGCCAGGCCGAACATGGTGCTGGTCAGGCCCAGATCTTTCCCCATGGTCAGGCCGGCAAAGCCAATATTGATGCGATCGAGATAAGAGAACACAAACAGAATAAATAAAAACACCAACAGCCGACGAAACAGCTTATTGATCACGGCCTGCTGGCGGGCATTGAGTTTGATGCTGTCTGTCGCTGAACAACCTGGTGGGTCATGCTGGATAGGTTCAGCAATAGGGCTACCGTTCATGATGACTCCGCATATAACGTTTATCGGTATTGAAAAACCAGGGCAGGCATATGAGTTAATGAGGTAATGCCATAATAATAAAAACCAAAATAATCGTTATTGTCAGTGCTTGCCGCTGGCCGTCTGTGGATCGCTCTTGCAAGTATCAGCGCTGGAGCTTGGCTCACTTATAGGAAGGAATGGTTTCGGCAAGCAACAAGTTTTTCATAAATGATACAAAAATGTTAACTATGTTTCATTTTTGTATCAATTTTGTGCGATGTTCGGCCACGCAGGGGCATAACAGAGAGCAATGCCACGCGGGTAATGCTATAGACGCTTAACATAAGCGGTTATATACCCGTCATACTTCAAGTTGCTTGGGTGTTGGCTGCACTCATTCACCCTGGTCACATAGTTGGCTATGCTCCCGGGGATTCATTCGTTTGCCGCCTACAAGCAACTCGAATTATTTTGGGTATAATCGTTGCGCAACCACTTCCCTCAGTAAGGAAAATGATGAGCAAAACGCCTGATAGTCTGCCGCATGAGGATCCCGTTTTTCAGCGTGAAGAATTCCCTTTTTACTGGATCGTCAATGTCTATGCGCGTTATACCCAAATCATGGAAGTCACCCTCAAGAAGGTTCAGCTGGATGTTTCCCGCTTTCGGGTCCTGGCGATCACCCACCAATATCACACGGCCAGCATTTCGCAGATTTCTGAATATGCGCTGGCAAAAATGCCCACGGTTACCAAGATCGTCGGGCGCTTGCGCGAGGATGGTTTGGTCACCACGCTCAGCAGCGAACGGGATGCGCGCGTTACCGAAGTGACACTGACCCCAGCCGGAAAGGCCAAAGTGGAAGAGGCGCTGCGCCTGACGCAGAAGGTGTTTCAAAAGGCGTTCAAGGGCATGACGGCGGCGCAGATAGAGAAAATGAATCTGTCCCTCGGCCGCGTTTTGCATAATCTCAACGAGCTGTAGTCGTAGGCCGAGATCGTGATTGCAAAATTGTGATCTGCATAAAGATACGGCTTTTAACTTACTGTAAATAAAACATTTAAAAAAGGCCAGCGGGGTTTTCTCTGATGGCCTTTTTCTATCAACGCCCCCCTCTTTCTGTAGCTTATTCAAGGTGATAAGTCATTAACCATTTAACCTGTAATGTTATATGGGTTGTTAATTATTTGTAATTTTTACGTGAAATATTACTTGAATATTCATCTAATTCAGCCATGATGATTCTATCGTCAATTAGATCAAAAAATAAACACCAGGGTCAGGCTGCTGAAAAAGGGCACTCGCTAAGGCAGCGCGCAGGCAACATGCTTCTGCATCAGCCCGAGGGGTAAGCACAGGTTGTTATCAGCCTCGGATTACTATTCTTAAAACAGATACATTGTTTATCATCAAGGTTTAAATAATGAACCATTTACGTGAGAGCAATGCCTACATTGAGAGATTTACCCTAGGGCAAGGCGACCTGCGCTTTGCGGTGAAAGATACGCTCGACGTTGCAGGTCATGCAACGCAAGCGGGATGCCGTGCCCTGGCGTTAGCCCCTCCGGCGCTGCGCCATGCGCAGATTGTGGATACCCTGTTGAATCAACGCTGTATTCTGACGGGTAAGACCACGCTGCATGAACTGGCGTTTGGCGTCACCGGGATTAATCCCTGGAGCGGCACCCCGTTGAATCCTCAGTATCCACAGCTGATCCCCGGCGGTTCTTCCAGCGGTTCGGCGGCGGCGGTGGCGGCAGGTGAGGTGGACTTTGCCATCGGCACCGACACCGGTGGCTCTGTGCGTATGCCGGCGGCCTGCTGCGGTATTTTGGGCTTGAAGCCGACTTACGGCCTGCTGAGCCGCCAAGGCGTGATGCCGGCGGCCAGTTCTCTGGACTGCGTGGGGCTGTTTGCCCGCGAAGCCGCGGTGCTGCGTGAGGTGCTTGGCCGCCTGGCCATTCCTGCAGAAGACGCGTTGCACTCGCTACCGCCGATAGGGCTGATTAGCGCCGCCGCGCCGCGTATTGATGCGTTGATTCATCAGCAGTTACTGAAGGCCGAAGCCAGGCTACAGCCCATTGTGTTGCCCGAATTGGAACTGGCCTATTTTGCCGGCATAACCCTCATCAGCCATGAAAACTGGCAAGCATTCCATTCGCTGCTGGAGGTGGACGGTGTCTCCAATGACATCGCCAGCCGTATTCGCCTGGGCGAATCGGTCAGCCCCACGGAACTCGCTAAGGCCGAACAGGTGCGCCGCAGTTTTAGCGATCGTCTGGACAGTCTGCTGGCCAGCACGCCGCTGCTGGCGTTGGCGACTTTGCCTGAACTGCCTCCGTTGTTATCAGAGGCCGGTGACCCGCTGAAGGTCGTCAGCATGACGCGGCTGGTGCGCCCGTTCAACCTGAGCGGCCATCCGGCGATCTCTTTGCCGATTGGCGAAATTGATGGCCGGCCGGTGGCGCTGCAACTGGTCGCCAGCAAAGGCCGCGACGCGATGCTGGTGGAGGCGGCGGGATACCTGCTGGCCAGGCTGCATCGCTGACGGCGATCGCCCGGATCTGAACCATCCTGAATCTATCAACCCACTCAGTCAGCACGGCTCACTGTGGCGGCACCCTGCTGCCCGCGCGCCGCAAAATAACTCGGGAGGAAGCCATGTCAGCCTTGCACATCCGTGAAGATATCGCCCCGTTGTTAACGGAGATTACTGCCCGCAGCGGCGACTTCGAGCAGCAACGTCATATCTCTGCTGACATTGTTCAGCGCTTTAAACAGATCGGCGTTTACCGAGCGTTGGTGCCTAAAGCCTTCGGCGGTGATGAATGTTCCCCGGCCCAGTTTTGCGAACTGATCGAACAGATCTCGGCTGCCGATGGTTCCGCTGGCTGGGTCGCCAGCTTTGGCATGAACCCGTTTTACCTCGGGGCATTGCCGCGAGATACCCTGAAACTTCTCTATCGCGATGGCCCGGATGTGGTATTTGCCGGGGGGATCTTTCCGCCGCAGCGTGCGCCACAGGTCGACGGCGGCTACCGGATCACGGGCCGCTGGAGTTTTGCCAGCGGTTGCCTGGGGGCTTCGGTGTTTGGCGTGGGGATCATGCCGGAAGGGGGGCAGGCGTTACCGCGCATGGCAGTTTTGCCGCCAGGCAGCGTGCAGATCGATCCCGTCTGGAACAGCGTCGGGCTGGCGGGCACCGGTAGCCACGATCTGGTGGTTAACGACGCGTTTGTCCCGCAGGAATGGACCTTTATCCGGGGGGCACCGCTTAACCTGGAAGGGCCGCTGTATCGCTACCCGGCACTCTCTCTGGCGACGCAGGTGCTCTCGGTGGTTGCGCTCGGTATCGCCCGTGCCGCATTGAATGAAATTTACGCCATCGCCCATCACCAGCAGTCGGTAACCGGTGCGCCGCGCCTGGCCGAGCGGCAACAGGCTCAGATGCAGATCGCCCGTAGCGAGGCTGAACTGCGCTCTGCCCGCGCCTGGTTCTATGAAGCGATTGAGAACGTCTGGCAAACGCTGCTGGCGGGGGACGAGGCTTCTTGTTCGCAGATCAACGCATTGCGCCTGTCTTCCACGCACGCCACCCGGGTGGCCGCAGAGGCAACCCGCCAGGCGCTGGCACTCAATGGGATGGGCGGGATCGTGCTCACCAGCCCTTTGCAGCGCTATGTGCGCGACACCCTGGTGATTACCCAGCACGCTTTTATGGGGGATCTCTCTTATATCAATGCCGGTACGGTGTTTTTTGGCGGTAAACCGCTGCCGGGTTACTTGTGATTTCAACTGAAAAGGAACGAACGATGAGCCAATCAAACACATTGCGGGTGCTGTTTTGCATCGGCGTAAACCAGAACTTTTTCGATGCCACTGGCCCGGAAGCGAAACAGGTATGGCAAGCCTTTGGCGTGATGATGAAGGGCATGGCGGAAGTGCCGGGGATCCGGGTGATCGGCAACATGGACGACGACCAGATTATGGTCGGGCCGTCGCCGGGCTGGCCGTGGACGACCTACGTGCTGGCGGATGCCGACACGCTCGACTGCGTCAGCGCGGTGTGCAACCTGTTCCGCACCACCCCGGTCGGTGAGGGAACCTATAAATTGTGGAAATACTGCAAGGTTGAAGCTCGCGTTGGCCGTGAGCTGATTATCCAACACTGACGGAGCTGGCAATGAACTTAGCGGATGCTCAGCGTTTACAGCAGTTGGAAGATCAACAGACGGTGCGGGTATGCATCAGTGACTACATGCGCCTGTGTGACGATCTCGACAGCCCGGCAAACGCGCAGGCCATTGGGGAACTCTTTACCGAGGACGCGTGCTGGAAAGGCATTGGCGAGCCTTACGCCAGCCTGCTGGGTGTGCACCAGGGGCGCGCGGCCATTGTCATGATGATGCAGCGCTATGTGCACCAGCCCGCGCACTTTGCCATGAATGCGCACTTCCTCTGTTCTGAAGCGATCGTTCATGAACAGCCAGGGCGGCTGCGTGGCCGTTGGCTGATGCTACAAACCTCGGCGTTCAGTGCGGGGGGCGCTCACCTGAGCGCGGCAGAGATTGTTGCCTGGTTTGTCCGCCAGGGAGATGCCATGCAGATGGCGCATTTCACTACCCGCCGTCTGTTTGGCCGGCCAGTGAGCCACTGGAGCAGTACGGCACCACTGCCGCTACCCGCTGAAACAGCGCTCTTAGAGAGCGTGCAGGAGAATAAGCATGAATTGCGATAACACCATCCCGGTGAAAAATCTCGAGGCAACTTCCCGCCCGGCGCTCAACAACGCAGAGATCGCGGCGTTGGTGAAGGCCGATCGGGTGCATACCTCGCTGTATACCTCGGCTGAACTGTTTGAGCTGGAACTGGACAGGATCTTCAGCAAAACCTGGGTGTGGGTGGCCCACGTCAGCGAAGTGCCGGAAAGCGGCAGCTTCAAAACCAGCGAAATAGGCACCCAGCCGGTGATTGTGGTGCGCGATCGCAAGGGCGAGATCCATACGTTGCTCAACCGCTGCCGCCACCGGGCTGCCACGGTATGCGAACACCGCAGCGGCAAAACCAATAGCTTTGTCTGCCCGTATCACGGTTGGGGTTATGCCTTGGACGGCAGCCTGCGCGGCGTGCCGCACCCTGAAAGTTATGCAGACCAGTTGGATAAAGGTGAACTGGGGCTGGTGCGGCTGCGCACCGAACAGTACGGCGGCATGGTTTTTGCCACCTTCAATGCGCATATCGAACCGCTGGATGACTATCTGGGGGCGGCCAAAAAGTGGATCGATCTGTTTATGAAGCAGGGGGCTGGTTACCCGGTTAAAACCGGCCCGGCGCACCGTTTCCGCTTCCCTGGCAACTGGAAAATCCAACTGGAGAATACCACCGATGGCTACCATTTCCCGGTGGTGCATCGCTCCTTCTTGAGCTCGGTGAATAGACAGACCGAAGAGATGCTGAACTTTGTCGGCGGCAGCGGCTATGTCGAAGATCTGGGCAATGGCCACAGCGTGATGGTGATGATCCCAGAGCTGGTCGATCTTGAGGCCAACCTCGACGCACCGATCCCCGAGCGCTTTGTCGAACTGGCGCAGGCGCTGCGCCAGGATCATGACGAACAGCAGGTACGGCGCATCGTCCGGGCGGTTGGCGGTTCCGGGTTCAACCTGAATATCTTCCCCAATATTGCCTGCTCAATGGCGTTTTTCCGGGTGTTGCAGCCGTTATCGGTCAATGAAACCGAGATCCACCATGCGGTGATCACCATGGACGGCGGGCCGGAGATTGCCAACCAGGCTCGCCTGCGGATGCACGAACATTTCCAGGGGCCGATGGGCTTTGGCACGCCGGATGACTCAGAGGCCTGGGAACGCGTGCAGCGCGGTGCCAGCGCCGGGGACGACCTGTGGATCATGCTCAATCGCGGGCTGGCCGGGGAAAAAGCGACAGCCGACGGTTTGCGCAGCGATGTCAGCGCAGAAACCGGTATGCGTGCTGCCTACCAGATGTGGAAAAAACTGATGACGGAGAACCCCGATGCCAACCTCTAACGCCGTGCTGTTTGACGCTATCGCGCTGATCAACCTGGAAGGCGATCTGCTCGACCAAGGTGATTTCGATGCCTGGCTGACGCTGTGGCAGCCGGAGGGGCTGTATGTGATCCCGATCGACCCGCAGGAAACCGATTTTAAAAACAGCCTGAACTACGCCTATGACGATCACCCGATGCGCGTCAAACGGGTGCAGCGCCTCTATAGCGGCGAGTCGATCTCCACCACGCCGCGCGCGCGCACGTTGCGAACGCTCTCGCGTTTTCGTCTGCTGGCAGCCGACGATCGGCAGATGGTGGTGCGCTGTGCCCAGTCGCTGTGGGAACACCGTAAAGGCAACAGCCGCCACTATGCCGCCGATATCACTTACCGGTTGGAGCGGCAGGGCCAGCAATGGTTGCTCCAGCAAAAGGTGATCCGCCTGATTAACAGCGACGACGCGCTGCACAGCATTGGCTACATCCTGTAAGGAGTGAGTATGACACAAACAGCATTAGTGACCGGTGCCGCCAGCGGCTTGGGCCAGATCATTGCCAGCCGGTTATTACAGCAGGGCTATCAACTGGTGCTGACCGATGTGGATGCCCAACGGGCACAGCAGGCGGCACGGCAACTGGATAACGGCGAAGAGCGCGTGTTGGCGCTGGGGCTGGATATCCGCCAGCGGCCAGATGTTGAACGCGTGCTGGCGGCAGCGGTAGCGCGTTTTGGCAGCCTGGAAGTGTTGGTCAACAACGCGGCGTTGACCTTGGCCACGCCGCTGATGGAGATCGAACCCGACGAGTTTGACCGGGTGATCGCTACCAACCTGCGCGGCACCTTTGTCAGCTGTCAGACGGTGGGGCGCTACTTCGCCACGCGTGGCTATGGCCGCATGATCAACCTGGCTTCGCTGGCAGGGCAGAATGGCGGCACGGCTTCTGGAGCACACTATGCCGCCTCTAAGGGCGGCATCCTGACCCTGACCAAAGTGTTTGCCCGTGAGCTGAGCAAATCCGGGGTTACCGTCAACGCCATTGCCCCGGGGCCGCTGGATTTACCCTCGGTGCATGCGTTGGTGCCAGAAGACAAGCTGGCGGGGCTGTTACAGCAGATCCCGGTCGGCAAGTTGGGCGATGCGGCGTTTGTGGCGCAGGCGGTGGTGCTGTTGGCGTCGCCGCAGGCGGCATCTGTCACCGGTGCTACCTGGGATATCAACGGTGGCCTGTTGATGCGCTGAGGCGTAAGGAGTCGATATGTTGCAATTACGCGTTGTTGCCCGGCAATTGCAGGGGGACGTGGCGCTGCTGACGCTGAAGCGGCCAGAGGGCGGCGAACTGCCCCCTTTTAGTGCCGGAGCGCACCTCGATCTGCATTTGGGCAACGATCTGGTGCGCCCCTATTCCCTGTGTGGCGACCCTGCCGATCGCGATCGCTATCAGTTGGGGATCCTGAAAGCACCGCAGTCGCAGGGCGGTTCGCTGGCGGCCCATGCGCTACAGCCGGGGGATGAGGTGTGGGTGGGGGAACCGCGCAACCTGTTTGCGCTGGATCCTACCGCCGGGCACAGCCTGCTGATCGGTGGCGGCGTTGGCATTACGCCGTTGCTGGCGATGGCGGCGGTGTTACAGGCGTCTGGCCGCTCTTTTAGCCTGCATTATTGTGCCCGCACTCGTCAGCAGGCGGCATTTGCCGAAGCCCTGGAAGCTTCGCCCTATGCCAACCGGGTGCAGATGTATTTCAGTGATGAGCAGCGCCTGATGTTGGCCCCGGTATTGGCGGAGGTGCCAGAGAATACCCATGTTTATGTCTGTGGCCCGGCCCGCTTGATGGCGGCGGTCAGCGAGCAGGCCAGCGCCTTGGGCTATCGCCGCGAACAGATCCATCAGGAGTGTTTTGGTGCCGAGGTGGTAACGCAGGGCACGGCTTTTGCGGTGACGATTGCCAGCAGCGGCCTGCGTGTGCAGGTTGAGCAGAATCAGAGCATTGTCGAAGCGCTGGCACTGGCCGGCCTGAAAATCGGCGTGTCCTGCAGACAGGGGGTTTGCGGCAGTTGCCTGACCGACGTGCTGGCCGGGGAACCGGATCACCGCGACAGTTATCTGACCGATGAAGAGAAGGCGGCTAACACGCTGATCTTACCCTGTTGCTCACGGGCGAAAGGCCCGCACCTGGTACTCGATTTATAGGGGGACATGATGATGCTGCAAACTGAATTTCGTAATGCCATGGCGCAACTGGGGAGCGCCGTCTCGGTCATCACCACCGATGGCCCGGCGGGAAAATATGGCTTCACGGCTTCGGCGGTCTGTAGCGTGACCGACCAGCCACCAACCTTGCTGGTGTGCATGAACCGTAACTCGTTTGCCAATCTGCATTTTAAACAGAACGGTAAGCTGTGCGTGAACGTACTGTCCAGCCACCACCGTGAGCTGTCGGGGGTGTTTGCCAATGCTGCCCTGCGTTCGGAGCAGCGGTTTATCCACGACAGTTGGCAAGTCTTGGCCACCGGTGCGCCAGTGCTGGGTTCGGCGGTAGCTAATTTTGACTGTGAGATTAATGAGTTCCATGAGGTCGGCAGCCACACGGTCTTTTATTGCCGGGTGCAGGCGGTGCGGGTCGGTGAATGTCCACGTGGATTGGTGTATTTCAACCGCCGCTATTATGACCTGGTGGAGGAGTAGCGTAGGAGCCGACCGTTTAAAATTCACTCGTTGTGGCCTGCCGCGCTGGGGAATCGCCGCCAGAAAATAATCGGCGGCAGGGCAATTTCGTTCAATACTCTCTCACCGCGAAGCGGCACGCTGGCACCTGTGGATTTTTTACAGGTGCTGAATATGACGCTTTATCTTTCTATGGCCGCCTTTGCTCTGGCGTCCTCCATTACCCCTGGCCCGGTGAACATTGTGGCGCTGAGCAGCGGGGCGCAGTTTGGTTTTAACGCCAGCCTGCGCCACGTGACCGGGGCGACGTTGGGCTTCACGTTGCTGCTGGTGTTGATCGGCCTCGGTTTGCATGAGCTATTGGCGCTGTGGCCGGGGCTGACGCAGGCGATCCTCTGGGCTGGCGTGGGTTTTCTGCTGTATATGGCCTATCAGCTTGCGGCTGACGACGGGCAATTGGGGCAGGGCGAACGGCAAAAAGAACCCTCATACTGGTATGGCGCTTGGTTGCAATGGCTGAACCCGAAGGCCTGGCTGGCTTCGATGGCCAGCATGGGCGCGTTTGTCGGAGACGGTGAGATGCAGTTGCTGTGGCAGTTTGCGGCGATCTACTTCGTCATCTGCTACGTTTCGGTAGCCTGCTGGGCCTATGCCGGTGCGATGCTCCGTGGCCTGTTGCAGAGTGTGCGCAATGTGCAGCGTTTCAACCGTTTCATGGCGCTGTTATTAGCAGCCAGCGCCTGCTATTTAGTGGTTGAAGGGGTCTGATATTGGCCGGGCGTTGCCGCCAGCAGCTGTTTAAAGGTGCGCTGAAAGTGTGCCTGATCGGCGAAGCCACTCTCGCTGGCGGCGGCGGCGATCGGGAAGCCGCGTTTCAGCAGCCGGTGGCCGTATTGAATGCGCTGGTTGACCAAATAGGCGTGCGGCGTCATGCCATAACGCTTCTTGAATGCGCGGATCAGGTAAGAAGGTGATAAGCCCGAGGCCTGACAGATCGCCTCCAGCGTCAGCGATTGCGTGCAATGGCGGCGGCCGTTGCCAACTTGGGGTTGATATCGATGGGCAGGGTGGGCGTTGTTCCCAGGCGTAACGGCAGTTCGCTGAAGTAATCCACGAGCGCGATCTGTTTTTCCAAATGGCTGCGCAACGGATCGAGCAACAGGGCATAGAGGCGGTTCAGGCCAGCGAATAAGATCGGGTCATGGCTGAGGCAGGCCGTAAATGGGGTAAAGCCCTGTTGATCGTGCGTAGGCTCCTGTTGTAAACGGGCTAGCCAACCGGTGTCGATATAAAACATGATATAGGCCCAGGGCCGATCGCCAATCGGGTTACAGCCATGCGCCTGCTGTGGGTTGATGATCACCACATCACCGGCTTTTACTTCCAGGCGCTGTTCGCCATGGATATAACTACTGGTGCCTGCAGTAATGGCCCCGATAGAGAAAAACTCGTGGCTATGCAGTGAATAACAGAGCTTGCGGCCATCGGCGATGGCGCGTGCTTCAACAAACGGCAGGCGTTTGTCGCGCCAGAACTGCGGAGAGTTATCGGCCATTCTGTGTCCCTTGGCTGCTGGAGATAGGTGCACTGTTATAGCGTAAAGTGCCGAGGCAAGGGAATGGCCGTGTTAATCTTTGAGGCGTATTCTGCAAGCCTCTTTGAAATTCACTGGATATAGGGAATGTGACAAAATGAAAAAATGGATTCACTGGCTGACCTTGCCGCCGGTGGTGCTGGTAGCCTGCGCTGCGGGCATGCTGGGCACGCGTTACCTCTCCGCTGAACGCTGGCAGGGGTATTTTCCTGTGCTGCTGGGGGCAGCCACGCTGCTGGTGCTTTCTTTGGCCATTACGCTCAGCGCCTGCCTGCATTTTTTCCGTGCCGGCACCACGCTTCATCCGCAAAACACGCAGCAGGTGAACGTGCTGCTGGTTGACGGTATCTTCCGCTTCAGCCGCAATCCGCTGTATCTAGGGCAGTTACTGCTGCTGGCCGCCTGGGCTCTACTGTTGGAGGGCATCGGCGTGTGGCCTTGGTGGCTACTGTTTTTTGCCTATCTGCAAAAAGTGCAGATCCCGCGTGAGGAACGGTTTCTCAGCGCCCGCTTCGGGGCTGATTATACGGCGTTCTGCCGCCGGGTTCGGCGCTGGCTGTAACCTTGCCTCTGGCCCCGGCGGAGTGAGTTACTCTTCGTTGCGCGCCAGCAACTGGCGTTGATGTTCATCGCTGGCTGCCTGAATTTCGTCCAAGACCGAGCCGACATCGGCGCGCTTGTTGCTTTCGGTAAACTGACCGGTCAGCACGCTTTCCGGTGTCAGGTTACCTTCCTGATACAGCGCCCAAATCTCTTTGGCGTATTTCGTGCCCAACAGTTCCGGCGCATATTGGCCGTAATACTGGGTCATGTTGTTGATATCGCGCTCGAACATGCTTTTGGCGTGGTTGTTGGCCGCCGCGTCGACCACCTGAGGCAGATCGATAATCACCGGCCCGTCTTTATCCATCAACACGTTGAATTCTGACAGATCGCCATGCACCAGGCCCGCACACAGCATGCGCACCGCATAGTTCATCATCAGCGCGTGATCGTTGAGCGCCTGTTCCGGCGTTAAGGTTACATCGCTCAGACGCGGAGCTACCAGGCCCTCGTCGTCGGTGATCAGCTCCATCAGCAGCACGCCGTCCAGACAGATATCCGGTTGCGGCACACGCACGCCTGCTTTAGCCAGCAGGTACAGGGCATCCACTTCGGTGTTCTGCCAGGCTTCCTCCTGCTGCTGACGGCCAAATTTTGAGCCTTTGCTCATGGCGCGCGCATCGCGGCTGTTGCGTACCTTGCGGCCTTCCTGGTAGTGAACGGCCTGCTTGAAGTTACGCTTTTCGGCTTCTTTATACACTTTGGCGCAGCGGATCTCTTCACCGCAACGCACGATAAACACGTCGGCTTCTTTGCCACTTTTCAAACGGCGGATGACGTCGTCGATTAAACCATCATCTACCAATGGCTGGAGTCGTTTTGGAATTTTCATGCAGCCTTGTACCCTATTTAGGCTCTGGTGTGAATGGTTTGCTTGCGTTGATACCGTAATTTAGACCAGAAAGGCAAAATTTAGTTTACCACCGGTATGCATACAGCCGCACCGGCGGTGACTTACAGCAATTCTGCCAGTACCCACACGCTGACGCTGCCACCGTTGACCGGAAAGGCGGCGCTGCCCTGTGCGTCGGTTATGATATCGTCCTGGCGGTTGCCTAGGAAGTCGCGCCAGGTTTTTTGCGCAAAATTTTTGCCCAAGGTAATGGTTTTGCTGCTTGCTTCCCCGTTAGTCAGTACCACCACGCAACCCGGGGCTTCGGCGGTGCCGCTGCGGCTGAAGGCGACGCAGTTTCTGTCGTCAAAATAGTCGGTTTGCACGCCGTTGGCGAAGCGCTGGCGCGCCTGTATCAGCTTCTCCAATTCAGCAATAACGGGGATCTTGATGTGATAATCGCCGCCGTCTTTACCCTTATCGCTATAGCTGGCCCCATATAAATCAGGGTAAAACACGCAGGGAACGCCCTGTTCACGCAGCAGGATCAGCGCATAAGCCAGCGGTTTGAACCAGGATTCGACCGGTGCTTCCAGCGCCTGCAACGGCTGAGTATCGTGATTGGCGACCATGGTCACCGCATGGGCCGGATCGGCGGCGATCAGCGTATCCGTGAAGATCTGCCTCATGTCGAATTGATCGCTTTGCTTCGAGGCCTGGTGGAATTTCAGGTGCAGCACCGCGTCGAACAGCATGACTTTACCCTCTATCAGCTGCAAATACTGTTGCAGTGCCGCCAGATCGTGCGACCAATATTCTGCCACGATCAGCAGATCGTGCTGTGCTACGCTGCGCACATGGTCGACCCACTCTTTAAAGAACCAGGCTGGGATATGTTTGGCGGCGTCCAGGCGGAAGCCGTCACAGGGCAGGGTTGCCATCAGCCAGCGCGCCCAGTATTTCAGTTCTTCGACGACAGCGGGGTTGCGCAGCTCGACGTTGGCGCCCATCAGGTAATCAAAATTGCCTTTCTCGTCATCAACCTGATCGTTCCAGCCGCTATCACCGTAGTCGTTGGCGATCTTGAAGATGCCTGTCTCTTGCGGTTCTTCGATGTAATCGATGCCGCTGAAGCACTTGTAATCCCAGATAAATTGGGAATGGCTCCCTCCTCGCCCAGGGAAGGTGAAGCGGGTATAGGCCAGAGCATCAATGCCTTGATCGGCGATAGCGTTGCGGTTATCGGCATCCGCCTTATAAACATGCACCCGCTCTTTTTCATCGGCGCCGATTTTGTGGTTGAACACAACGTCGTGAATCACCCGTATGCCGTGGTCACGCAGTTGGGCGGTGGCCTGCAACAGCGCTTCTTTATCACCGTATTTGGTAGCGCGGGTGCCTTTCTGATCAAATTCACCCAAGTCGAACAGATCGTAGCTGTCGTAGCCCACCGAGTAACCACCGGCAGCGCCTTTATAAGCCGGTGGCAACCAGAGATCCGTGATCCCCAACTCGGCCAGTGCGGGTGCCCGCTCGGCGGCCTCTGGCCACAATTTGCCATCGCCAGGGTAATACCAATGGAAGAATTGCAGCAGCGTAGTTTTTTTCGTCATGAGCCAGCATCCCAGTTAGCCGGAAAATAAAGTAAGCACAGCCTAGCATGGGCTACTTTGGGCAAAAGGGAAACAAGCAGGTGGTGACCGCAGCGCTGCCAAGTCGGCGAGTTAGCCTGCTTAATCACGTTATTGCGGAGAAAAACATTTCTTCACGAGGTAATTCAGAATGTTAATCTCATTTTCAAGCATGCTATTCGGGATGCTTTTTAAAAGTTTCTCTTTTTCATCGATCTTTATAAAGAATAGAGCGGTATCTGAAAAGAAAGCTGGCTTGCTTAAATAAATTGAAACTCCGTCGTTGTACAGTTCCAGGTAGTTACTGCCGGAAATGGACTGTTTCTTGGTGACCATGGTGTATTTTTTATCTAGGCTTGGGGCGATAATACCAAAGTAATCGCTTTTAAACTGCAGTTGTAACGCGATTAAATTCTTATTTTGGTCAAACAAGACAAAAACATCTTCGAGACCTTCAAACACAATGTCTCTTCGCACATCTTTGTGGCTGTTAGGTTTTTCCTGATAGATGTTACCTTTCAGCTCGTTATTAAAACCGACTTTGACGGCGTTGGGGTGCGTTGCCTTAAATGAGTCCTCCGTTGTTTGGCCAAACTTCACCGTCAATGTGCCCGTGCTGGCAGCATTTAAGTGGCCACAAACAAAGCAGCTGAAGCAGAGGAGTAAAAAGGAACTTAACGTCAACCTAGCATTCATAATTAAACCCTATGGTTATGATAAGATGTATCTATTATTTATGTCATCACCGTCACTAAACCTTCTCGGTATTGGGTAGCGATGTGCTCAGAATATTAGGTGCCATTAGTCTTTTGATTGAACTTTGCTATTTCTTCGCACTGTTGATTACTATTTTTGCACCAAAGTTACGTTCTTTCACCTGAATGGGAATTTTCCAACGTTCGCTACGTTGTCATTAAAAGTAGAGCGTTGTCAAGATAGGATTTGTGCAGTGTTTTTATCTGGTAAAAGAAACCTTTTCTGATAACGCAGAGGGCTTAATCGATATACCCTTCATACTTCAAGTTGCTTGTAGGCTTTACGCATTCACCGCCTACAAGCAACTCGAATTATCTTGGGCCTATTTCCCGGTGTGTGGCCTCTTTACAAACCACTTTGCGCTGCATCAATGCAGCGTGTTGAATTGTGAGCGATTTCACCAAACCGCCTTCACCCTTGTGTGAAGATACAACCTCTTGATAACAAAAGAACAACACCAAACAGGGAGTAACAGGCATGATGTGGCACCCGATGGGGATTTCTGCGTTAATCACCCTGGTGGTGATCGCGCTGTGGGCGACGTCTCGCCTGCCGGAATATCTGGTGGCCCTGCTGTTTTTTGCCGCTGTGATGCTATTGCAACTGGCACCGGCCGCCGTGGTGTTTTCCGGCTTTGCCTCGTCGGCATTTTGGCTGGTATTGAGCGGGTTTATTTTGGGGACGGCTATTCGCACCACCGGGTTGGCCGATCGGCTTGCCAACCGTATTCTGCCTTATCTGGCCAGTTCCTGGGGGCGCCTGGTGGGGGGCGTGGTGGCGATCAGCTACGCACTGGCGTTTGTCATGCCATCGAATATGGGGCGCATTACCCTGCTGATGCCGATCGTCATGGCGCTGGCGGAACGCGCCGGGCTGGCCGAAGGTTCGCGTGGCCGTTTTGGTTTGGCGCTGGCGGTGGGGTTTGGCACTTTCCAGCTGTCTGCCAGTATTCTCCCTGCTAACGTGCCCAATCTGGTGATGAGCGGGGCGGCGGAAAGCGCATTCGGTATTCACTTCACCTATCTTGCCTACCTGGTGCTGCACGCGCCAATTCTTGGCATTGCCAAGGGGCTGTTGCTCACGCTGTGTATCTGCGGGTTATTCCGTGCCACCCCGCAGAAAATCGAGAAAATGCCGGCACAGGCGGCGCTCAGCGCGGCGGAATGGCGCCTGATTCTGTTGCTGTTGGCTACGGTGCTGCTGTGGCTCACCGATCGCTGGCATGGCATTGCCCCAGCCTGGGTGGGCCTGGCTGCCGCCTGTATATGTTTGCTACCGCGTATCGGTTTTCTTACCGGGGAGCAATTTGCCGCCGGGGTCAACGTTCGTACCTGTATTTATGTGGCGGGTATTCTTGGCCTGACGGCGCTGGTGAGCCATTCCGGGCTGGGAGGCTGGTTGGGTGATGCGCTGTTGCATGTGATGCCGCAACAGGCGGATCGGCCATTTGTCGCTTTTACCTCACTGATTGGCATCACCACGCTGTTGAACTTTGTCGTTACGGCTAATGGCGTACCTGCCTTGTTCACCCCGTTGGCACCGGTGTTGGCGGATGGCAGTGGCCTGCCGTTGATGACGGTGCTGATGACGCAGGTGATCGGCTACTCCACGCCGCTGCTGCCGTATCAGGCATCGCCGATCGTGGTGGCGATGGGCATGGGTAAAGTCCCGCCGCGCGAAGGGCTGAAACTGTGCCTGCTGTTGGCCGTGCTGACCTTTGGGCTGCTGGTGCCGCTGGATTACCTGTGGTTCCGCGTATTGGGCTGGGTGAGCTGAACAGAGAAGGGAGACGGGATGGACGTGCTGCGTACAGCAATCGAAAAACAGGTGCTTAGCCTGACCGGGCTGGCGCTGGGTGGGATCGACTTTGAGAACCCGCCCGGCGATCCGGGGCTGTTTGGCCCACGGTCGATGATCTGGCAGGTTCACGGCGATTTCACCTCGATGCTGTGCGGTGGCGTCAGCGCGTTGTTGCTACAGATGCTGCATCCGCTGGCGCTCGCCGGGGTTTGGGATCACTCCAATTTCCGTGAGGACATGCTGGGCCGCCTGCGCCGGACCAGTCAGTTTATTTCTGTCACTACCTTCGGCCCCACGGCGGAGGCCGAACGGCTGATCGCGAAAGTCAAAGCCATCCACCTGCAGGTGACGGGAATGAGTAGCCAGGGGGAGCCTTATGCTGCCAGCGATCCGGCTTTGCTGACCTGGGTGCATGTGGCTGAAAGCAGCCGTTTTCTGGCCTCACACCTGCGTTACCGCAACCCTGATCTTTCTCCTGCTCAGCAGGATAGCTATTACCGCGAAGCGGCCCGCGTTGCCGAAGCCCTGGGAGCAAGAGATGTGCCCACCTCATGTGCAGCAGTGGCCGATTATCTGCAATGGATGCGCCCACAGCTGCTGTGCGATGAACGTACCCAGGAGGTGGCGCGTATTCTGTTGGCAGCCCCGGCCCCCAGCGCCTTGGCGCGGCCGTTTGGTGCCTTGGTGATGCAAGCGGGTATCGATCTTCTGCCTGACTGGGCGCAGCAGCAGTTGGGGTTTAATCCTGGCCTTATTCGGCGGCGGCTGGTGCGGGTTGGCGTAAGCGGCGTCGGGCGGGTGTTACGCGCCGCGGTGCGCAATGGTGCCAGCCAGCGGGCGATGCGGCGGATGGCAAAAACTGCCGCTTAACGCGAACTGCAGGTTCTGGGAATCCCAGCAGAATCTGTGCCATAGCGCTATACTTGGGTATAGTGCGCAGCATTATTCTGCACCCTAACCTGACCGAGGTGATATGAACGAGTCAACCCTACTTGCTGAAGTGAGTAATGAGAACCAGACGCTGGTCGCAGTGGTTCAGCAAGACAGTCGTGCCGCCTATTTTTATATCTACCCTACGGAAGAACAGAGTGAGCGTTTTCAGGTTCGGGCCTGCTGGCTGCGTAATCTGGGCACTGCACCGCAGCAGGAGGATCGCGAAGCCATCGAGGCCGGGCAGCCACCGATGCTGGCCGCGGAGTATTGCCGTAATCTGGCGGGGGAAGCACCGCTTGAGGCCGAAGGGCTGACGGTGATCTGGACAGAAAGCGATGACGGTGCCGCGCTGTGGTACCACGGCCAATTGCTGGCGGTGATCCCCGGTTGGAGTCTGTATATCGATCACTCAGTGTGCTATTCCGCCAGTTGTATCAAAGAGAGCGCGCTGGTTTACCCGTTGGGTTGCGCTTCAACCAACACCCAGTATGCGTTGGCGGAAAAGACCCGGCAGTTCTGGCGCAGTTGGCAGCGCGAGGAGGGCAATCCGTGGCCAGCCATGCAAAGCGCATATCAGGCCCTTTATGCACAGCATTTCGGCCCTGTGGTGCAGTATTACGCCATCGATCAGGGCCGATGGCCGCCGATGGCAATCACCCAGCATGAGCGCGACGGTATTTACTATTTTCTGACCATCGGGGTCAGCATCCGGCCAATGCCGTGGGTGGAGATTCTGTTTAATGATGATGCTTCGCTGCATCGCCGCATGGAAATGGCGATTGCCATCGACGGGCAATTTGTGAATGAAGAGAACGCGATTCAAATGGCCAGCGCGTTGGCCGGTTTTGCACACGTGCCCTGGGCGAATATCACCTGGTTCGGTGAAGGGCACACGCTGGCGTCTGAAGTGGCGCCGCAGGGCTATGAAGGCTATGTGCTTTCTTCCTCGTTTTACCCTGGCCCTCAGCGCTTGGTGTTACCGCCGCAGTATGGTGACCCGGTGAACATTTTCTGGGCCAGCCCGGTGTTTGCAGCGGAACGTGCGCGAGCGCAGGCCACGCCGAACGGTGGGCATGAGTTGGTGAACAGGCTGCGTGAGCAGGGGATTGATCATATTTTCCGCCCGCGCCAGCAGGTGGTATAAACACCTGCCACCCGATAAGCCACCCGCATTGCTGCCGGTGGCTTTTTCCTTTCTGGCCGATCGTGTTCTGGCGTATTATTAGGCGGGCATTCAATTAACGGAGAGGGTCATGAAGGCAGCGCTGTTGATTATCGATGTACAGAAAGGATTGTTTGTGCCGCCACCGGCGGAAGCCGATGCGGTCATTGCGCGCATTAATCAGCTGAGTGAACGTGCCCGGCAGGCCGGAGCGCCGGTGATTTTTATACAGCACCAGACCGCGCACAGCGAACTGCCTCACGGCAGCGATGCCTGGCAGATTCACCCCGATTTGCAGGTGAAAGCCAGCGATCACCGAATAGAAAAAACCACGCCGGATTCATTCTTGCGCACCCATCTGGGCAAACTGCTGATTGCCAACGGCGTTACGCAACTGGTGATTTGCGGTTATTCCACCGAGTTTTGCGTAGATACCACCACCCGCCGCGCCGCAGGGCTAGGGTATCCGGTGGTGCTGGCGGCGGATGCGCACACCAGCCACGACAAGCCACACGCCAGCGGGTTGCAGATCCGTGCTCATCACAACGCCACGTTGTCGAATATTGAAAGTTTTGGCATTCCGATTCGCGCGATCCCGGCAGAGGAAATCCGTTTCTGATACCCGTTCCCTCACCACGAGACAATGGCGTACGGCTATTGCTCCCGGTTTGCTGTGGTGTTTTTTATTGATAAAAAACCGCCAGGGTTCAGGTGATATGCTGCTGAATAGAACGAATCATCGACTGCTTTGCCGTATCGAGATGGCGGTGTAATTCGCGGGCGGCATCCTGATCGTTACGGCAGATCAGCGCGCTCAAAATGGCCATATGCTCTTCAATCGCAATGATATTTCTTTGTTTGAGATCGGACTCATCCCACTGGTAGTGAAAGTGGAAGATCATTGAAATGATCTCCAGCGACTGATTAAAGAAAAGATTATTGGCGGCCGACAGAATTAACCCATGAAAATCGCGATCCAACAGGGAAAACAGGCGATAGTTGTCGCTGATGCTGTCGCGCAGCTGGCGGTGGCGGTTCAGCAGCTCTTTGGCCTGCAGCCAGCGTTCGTCATGTGCGGGCAGGTTGATAAAGCGTGACAGGGCGTGGGTTTCCAGCATCTGGCGCAGTTCAAACAGCTGCTCGGCATAGCTTCGATCCAGCCTTTTCATGCACCATTGGCCGCGCCGCACGTGATCAATCAGGTTGTAGCGGCTAAAACGCAGCAAAAACTCCCTGACCACCACCGGGCTGACGTTAACGGTGCGCGCCAGCTGCAGTTCGGTAAAGGAATCGCCCGCCCGTAACTGCTTCTGATTAATCATCTGGAAAAAGGCTCTTTCAAACACCTTGGCCTGATCGTCCAGCGAAGAGTTCACGCATTCAAAACCGTCTGTGGCCTGCGGCATGCGCAGGATCACATAGTTATCGTTAACCTTTTCCAGCACCCCCTGCCGGTAGAAATGCGCCAACGTGTGGCGCACCGTGGTACGGCTGATATTGTACATTTCTGCCAGCGCAGCCTGAGAAGGCAAGGGCGAACGGATATGGCCCTGGACGATGCCGTCAATCATCTGATTCACCACATTCTGCCTCAGATTTTGTGTTCTGCTCATGCTGTTCTCGGTGGGATGACTTTTTACGCATTTAAAACCTATTTAAACCGGTTTATTTTGTGCTGAATCACAAATATTTGTTATAAGCCGATCCTTTATGTGGTTTTTCATTGATAACAGCAGCCAGCCGATCCGCTGTGGGGCAGC
This sequence comes from Serratia sp. MMO-28, assembly GCF_037199905.1. NCBI lineage: Bacteria > Pseudomonadati > Pseudomonadota > Gammaproteobacteria > Enterobacterales > Yersiniaceae > Serratia > Serratia sp. MMO-28. Next base: position 88,824 of record NZ_JBBCVB010000019.1, on the reverse strand, counting down.
AATACCACGCGGACGAGATTATTCACTGGTTGCAAGGAGCCACAATGAAACAATTGAATCGCAAAGAATTTCCTGGCGCACACTATCCCGATCGCATTATTCAGTTTGGCGAAGGCAACTTTCTGCGCGCCTTTATCGACTGGCAGATTGATCTGTTGAATGAACATACCGGGCTGAATGCCGGTGTGGTGGTAGTGCGCCCGATCGACAGCGATCAGCCCCCTTCGCTGAATACTCAGGACGGCCTGTATACCACCATCATTCGCGGCTTGAACGAGCAGGGCGAGGCGGTTTGCGAGCCACGGCTGATCCGCTCCATCAACCGAGAAGTGAACGTTTATCAGGACTATGCTGGCTACCTGGCGCTGGCGCGCGATCCGGCGATGCGTTTTGTGTTCTCTAATACCACGGAAGCGGGTATCACTTATCTGCCGCAAGACCGCTTTGCGGATGCGCCTGCGGCCAGCTTCCCGGCCAAACTGACCCGTTTACTGTATGAGCGCTTCAGCCACTTCAACGGTGCCGCTGATAAAGGCTGGGTGCTGCTGCCGTGCGAGCTGATCGACTATAACGGCGAAACGCTGAAGGAATATGTGCTGCGCTATGCGCAACAGTGGGAGCTGCCAGCGGCGTTCAGCACTTGGCTGAACGAGTGCAATACCTTCTGCTCCACCCTGGTGGACCGCATCGTCACCGGTTACCCGCGCGGTGAAGAGGAGCAGTGGCAGCAACAGTTGGGCTATCAGGATCGCTTCCTCGACACGGCGGAGCATTTCTATCTGTTCGTCATCCAGGGCCCGCAGTGGCTGGCGCAAGAGCTGCACTTGGATCAGCTTGATTTGAACGTGCATATCGTTGACGACATCAAGCCTTATAAAGAACGCAAAGTGGCGATCCTCAACGGCGCACACACTGCGCTGGTGCCGGTGGCGTTTCTCGCCGGGCTGAATACCGTGGGTGAGGCGATGAGTGATAAGCAGGTAGGTGACTTTGCGGCACGTACCATTGCCGAAGAGATCATGCCGGTGCTCGATCTGCCGCAGGAAGAGCTGCTGCCGTTTGCCGAAGCGGTGCAGAACCGTTTCCGTAACCCGTTTATTCAGCACCAACTGTTATCGATTGCCTTAAACGGGATGACCAAGTTCCGCACGCGTATCCTGCCGCAATTGCTGGCTGGCCAGCAGAAAAACGGCGTGCTGCCAACGCGGCTGACCTTTGCGCTGGCGGCGTTGATCGCGTTTTATCGTGGGGAGCGGCAACTGGGCAACTATCTGTTACAGGATGACGCCCATTGGCTGGAGCGTTACGCCACGCTGTGGGCGGGGGTGAAGCACCGTGATATCCCGCTCACTACGCTGGTAGAAAGCGTGTTGGCCGATGACAACCACTGGGGGCAAAACCTCAATGCGGTGCCGGGCCTCACTGCCGCCGTGACGGCCAATCTGCGGGTGATTCTGGAAGACGGCATGCGTACCGCGCTGTACGGCCTCGATAAACGCTGATCGACGCTGCTGAAATGGGAAATGGCGTTTATCACGCCATTTCCCGCGCAAGGATATTGGGCAATGGGGAACGGCTGAGTAAAGATAGCCACGCTAATTGGCCAGCAAAGCTTCTCAGAGGCAATAAACCCGGTAAGCTGCCGGTGGAAATCCGATTGAGAAACCCCCGCCGGATCCCTATACTGCCGCACATGCAAGGTGTCGCATCTGTATACCTCCCCGATTGATAAGCTAAAGGCAATTCCATGATCAATAATGATGTGCTGCGCAGCGTGCGCTACATGCTGAGTATTAACGACGCGAAGATGGTTGAGATCGTCAAACTGGACGGTTTTGACGTCGACGTTGCAGCCATGGGGGCCTACATCATCAAAGAAGGTGAGCCGGGTTTTGCGCCATGCCCCGATGAAGTGATGGCCCATTTCCTCAATGGCCTGGTCTTCTTCAAACGCGGTAAGGACGATAAGTTCCCGGCGCCCGCCATAGAGTTGCCGATCACCAATAATCTGGTGCTGAAAAAGCTGCGTGTGGCGTTTGAGCTGAAAGATGTCGATCTGCACCAGATTTTCACCTCGGTGGAATTCCGTATTTCGAAGCCGGAATTGAGCGCGTTATTCCGCAAAGAGGGCACCAAAAACTATCGCCCGTGCGGCGATCAGATGCTGCGTTACTTCCTGAAAGGCCTGGCCCAGCGCATGCGTGGTGGCTGATTCAGCCCTGCAGCGACACCAGGCACCCTCACTGAGGTAATGCCGGTTAGTTAAGCGCAAAGCAGCATAATCATGCAGCAATGGCTCCAAGGTGTCGCCCTCACCCCAAGGGAATTGGTTAGCCTTAACTGACCAGCATTACCCGCATTGAGGGCGTTTTTTTACCTGTCCGAAGTTCCCGCTGTTGCCAAATGCTATACAAACCATACTTCTGGGTGTAGGCCGCCGGGCTTGCGCATTCCGACGTTGGGGCGCCTTTTGCGCGCCCTGGGTTTGTCTACCATACTGTGTACGATACCCGTCAAATTCTGCGCTGGATTAGCCGGGTGTTTGAGTTACCTATATGAGTGGGCAATAAGTACGACAACGCCTGACAATCAGCTTGCGGAAATAAGATAATAATATGACGACTGCGCCCGTGGATCTTCAGCAAAAGCTGCACAGCACTGAAATCGAACAGAAAATACTTAAACGTTCAATTTACTGCACGCTATTTATTGCCAGCGCAGGGATTGTGTTTGGGATTATTTGCGGCTCCATGTCGATTGTTTTTGATGGCATGTTTTCGGCGCTGGATGCCGGGATGTGTTCATTATCGCTGCTGGTATCGCGCCTGCTGGGGCAGCCTTACAGCCGCCGTTTTCAGTATGGATTCTGGCATGTTGAACCGCTGGTGCTGGCGTTTAACGGCAGCTTGCTGACCCTGTTGTGCGTGTACGCCTTCATCAACGCCATTAAAGGGATTGCTGATGGTGGGCGCGAGCTGGAACTGGGTTGGGCAATGGTGTATGCGGTTACCGTCAGTATTTTCTGTTTCGCGCTCTATTTTAAACAGCGTCAGTTGAATAAAAAGGTGCAGTCTGAACTGATTGCGTTGGATACCAAAAGCTGGCTGATGTCGGCGTGCATCAGCTCCGCACTGTTAGTGGCCTTTATCCTCACCTGGCTGATGGAAGGCACCCGCTACGAATACCTGAACGTTTACACCGATCCCTTTGCGTTGGCGGTGCTGACCCTGGTATTGATCCCGATCCCGATACAAACGGTCAGAGCGGCGTTCCGCGAGGTGTTGCAGATGACCCCCGACAGCCTCGATTGCAAGATTGAAGCCATCATGGCGCAACTGACGTTGGAATATGGCTTTCTGGATTACTCCAACTACGCTACGCGCATGGGGCGCGGGCTGTTTATTGAGATCCAGATTGTGATCCCCGAAAGCATGGAACACAGCGGGATATACAAGTTTGATCAAATCCGCGACAAAATTGCCGAGGCCATTGGTGAAGACGGCCCGCACCGCTGGCTGACCATCTCTTTTACCCAAGATCCGAAGTGGCTGTGAGTGGTAGCGTTTTCGCCATATACCAGAGTTCCACCGATTGGCTGGCGGTGGTAAAACGATTCTCGCCAACGATCGCCATCCCTTGCCGCTGATAAAAGCGTTGAGCGGAAACGTTGGTTTTCAGCACATCCAGCCAGAGTATTTTTTGCTGACTTTGAATGGCCTGCCGTTGTACTTCGGCATATAAACGCTCGCCATAGCCGCGCCCGGCAAATCCCGGCAGGAAATAGATTTTCTGTAGTTCCGCGCCGCGGGTGGCTGTGGCCGCCAGCGGGCTGTCGAGGTTCAATCTGGCGAAGCCAATGGGCGTTTCATTTTCATAGGCCAACAGCCAGCAAACCTGCTTGTCCTGCAAGGTCTTGGTCAGTGCAGCAACAGAAAAATCCTTGGCCAGAAAATCCTCCATTTCGTTGCTGTTTTGCCAAAGAGCACCAAAATGGGCGACATAGCTGGCGATACCGACTTTCTGCACGATGCTTAAATCCGCGAGTTGCGCCTGACGGAAGGTGAACATAACAGTATCCATACCAAGGGAGAGAGGAGCAATTATACCTTCAGGTTCACCTCATGGAACAGCGCGGTAGTATCCAATGGTGCAGAGATATGCCCTACTACATAGCACTGTGTTTGCGTATTGCGCTGCTGTGGCAACTGGTGCCACAGATGAAAATGGACTTGCTGCCAGTTGGCCGGATCGAACGCCACAATGCTGGCTAAAGCCAATGGATTAGCCTCTTGCTGCGCGCGTAACAGGGTGAGATCGCTATAAGCAGCAATTGGCTGGCATTCCAGTGTGGCGTAACGGGCCTTCGCGAGATTTTCTGACGCCATCTTTACCACCCAAGGTAGCCAATGGTTGACCTGTGGCCAGCCAAATGCCTGGCTGACCCCCCGGAACCCGTTACCGGTCAGGAAATCACTCATCCCACCGCTGCTGTTCCACAGATAAAACGGCGAATAGCGATTATCGTTACCGTGCTCGCCTTTCAGCGCGTAAAGGTAGGCTTTTATGATTAACTGCGGATGGTTATCCATCAAATGACCAAAGTCAGCGATGCGCTGGCGGATAATACCCATATCGTAGTCGGCGGGCAGGGGAAAAGTGTATTGCATAGCGATCATGGCGGTGCTCCTGAAAACAATTGACCGCCACAGAGTGGCACGGCATCTTTATCGATAAAATCGGTATTATTAAGATAAACAGTTCGAAAAATCAGGATGGTTGGCATGAGGCGAGTGACTTTCGATCTCGACGATCTACGCAGTTATGTGGCCGGTATTGAACTGGGCAGCTTTGCCAAAGCGGCGCAGCGCCTGGGGCGCTCGACTTCTGCGGTAAGTGCGCATTTGAAAAAGCTGGAACAGCAGGTGGGTGTGCCGATCCTGCGTAAATCCGGGCGCGGCATGGTGATGACCGAAGCGGGCGAAACTCTGCTGAGCTACGCTCGTCGCTTGCTGGAGTTGAATGACGAAGCGGTGGCAGCGGTGCGCGGGCTGGATTTGCAGGGCAGGGTGCGCTTGGGTCTGCAAGAGGATTTTGGTGAGACCTTTTTGCCGCAGGTGCTGGGCAGTTTTGCCCGCGCGCACCCGAAGGTGCGTATTGAAGCGCGCATTGCCCGCAATGCGGAACTGATCGACTGGGTGCAGAAAGGGCAACTGGATCTGTCGCTGGCCTGGGACGGCGGGATCAGCACACCGTTTCAGCAGGGTCTGGGGCAGCGCCTGATGCAGTGGATCGCCGCTCCGAGCTTTGATTTAGCACAGTGGCGAACCAGCGGTGAAGCGTTGCCATTAGTGGTGTTCGACGCACCTTGCATGATGCGCAGTGCAGCGACCAATGCGTTGGATCGCGCCGGTATCCCGTGGCGTATTGCCTTTACCAGCCGCAGCCTGAACGGTATCTGGGCGGCGGTTAGTGCCGGCTTGGGCGTAACGGTGCGTACCGATGCCGGGTTGCCGCCGGGGTTGGTCCAGTTGACTCCCGAAACATTGCCCGCGTTGCAACCGATCGGCGTGAGGTTACACCGGGCAGAGGAACAGCCGGATGATGCCATCCGGCAATTGGCGCAGATCATTATTGAGCGCTTACGCGAGTAAGTTAAGCATCACCTAGTCTTGGGCGATGGGCTGGTTGCCGCTCAGCAAACCCCATTCGCTCCAGGCACCGTCATACAGCTTCACCTGCTGGGCATCAAGCGACAGCAAGCCCAAGGCCAGCACGGCGGCGGTCACGCCAGAACCGCAGCTGACGATGGTCGGTGCGTTGATATCCACGCCTTTATCAAGGAAGGTTTTTTTCAGCGCCGCCAGTGATTTGAAACGGCCACCTTCCAGCAGATCGCCATACGGAATGTTGATGCTGCCGGGGATGTGCCCACGGTGCAAGCCAGGGCGGGGCTCTGGCGCTTGGGCATGAAAACGCGGTGCCGCACGGGCGTCGAGGATCTGCACCTTATCGTGCATGGCCTGTGCAACCTGCTGCATATTGACCACCGCATCGGCGTTAAAGTGGGCATTGAAGATTGCAGGCTTTGGCTGAGCTGCGCCGGTTTCCAATTTGTTGCCACGGGCAACCCAGCCGTTTAAGCCTTGGTCCAATACGTAGACGTTTTGCGCGCCAAAGTTGCGGAATGTCCACCAGCCGCGCGGTGCGGAGAACTGGTTGCCTTCATCATAAAAAACCAGGGTATGTTGTTCACTGATGCCGAGCTTACCGACTACGGCGCTGAATTCCTCCGCCGTTGGCAACATATGGGGCAGCGAGGTATTTTTATCCGCCACATCGTCAATATCGAAGTACACCGCACCGGGTAGATGGCCGCGCGCAAATTCGGCCAGCATATCTTTTTTGGGCACCAGGCCGACCGGGGACATACGGACGTCGACCAGCACCAGATTTTCATCGTTGATATGTTGTTCCAGCCACTGCGCAGTCACCAAAAATGGAGAATTCATCGTTGTTATCCGCCTGTTAGCAAATCGGGGGTTTTACTATACACCAGCGCCAAGGCGACAGGTGCAAGTTGAAGAGGATATGATGTTTATGGATAGAAATCTGAGAGTAAATGCCGATGATTGAGCACGACTTTGGCGGCGCAAAAATCGCGCTGCTGTACGGCGATGTGGTGCTGGTTTACCTGCGTGATGCAAAGCCCGGTATTCCGTGGCCCGGCTGTTGGGATCTGCCCGGCGGCGGGCGCGAAGGGGGCGAAACGCCGCTGGAGTGCGTACAGCGAGAAACCCTGGAAGAGTTTGGCATTCCGCTTTCGGCGCGCCAGATTCTGTGGCAGCAGCGTTACGCCGGGATCCAGCCCGGCTATCCGCCCACCTGGTTTATGATCGGTGAGATCACGCCAGAGCAGATCGCCGCAATCCGTTTCGGTGACGAGGGGCAGCGCTGGCAAATGATGCCGGTGAACGAGTTTGTACAGCACCCGCAAGGGATCGCCCACCTGCGCCAGCGGCTGGCGGACTATCTGGCACCGCGCTAGGTGCGCTCAGCGGCCTCAACGCGGGCAATCAACGTTTCAATCTGATGCTCGGAAAACACCTCAATGCCGTTCTGGCGCAATAATTCTGCGGTGACCCCGCTGCCGGGCTGTGTCTGGCCGCCGAATGAGCCGTCATAAATCGTCTGGCTACCGCAGGAAGGGCTGCGATCGCTGAGCAGGGCGAAGCGGCAATCGTGCAGGCGCGCGGTATTCAGCGCCAGATGCGCTCCCAGCAGATAGGGTTCGGTCACATCGTTACCGTCAGCGTCGATCACTCTGGCCTTACCGGCAATCACCTCGGCCCCGTTGGCTGCGGCAGCAATTTCAGCCGGTGGGCGCGGCGTAGAAAACCCTGCTGCCAGCTCGGGGCAGCAGATCACCCATCGCCCCTCCTGCTGCCAGCGTTCCAGTGTGGAGTGAACCAGCGTTTTATTGGATGCGTTATAACGCACCTTGAAGCCTGCCAGGCAGGCACTGACTAAGATCTTGGGTGGCATGCTGATATCCCGCTAAGAGCCTGATGATGATTGTTCATTCTGGCGCGCTGAAGCCCATCTGTTTTACGGGCCGGATTGGCTTTGCATGATCTGGGTGATACTGAGGCCAACCTGTTTCACCGCACGTTCAACGTCGGCGGTCAGTTTTTGCGCGTAGTTGATGCGCAGGCAGTTACGGTATTTGCCTGCGGCGGAAAAAATGCTGTCGACGGCAATTTGTACGCCCTGATTTTCCAGGTAGCGGTTGAGGCGCAGGGTATCAAACTCCTCATGCAGTTCGATCCACAGCATAAACCCGCCTCGTGGCTGGCTGACGCGCGTACCCGCAGGGAAGTATTGGGTGATCCAGCAGGTCATCAGATCGCGGTTTTGCTGATAGCGGATGCGCATGCGGCGCAGGTGCTGTATGTAGTGGCCGTGGCGGATAAATTCGGCAATGGCAAACTGCGGCTGAGTGGCCGTTGCGCCGGTGCCGATATATTTCATGTGCAGCACGCGCTCAAGATAGCGGCCAGGGGCGATCCAACCAATGCGCAGGCCGGGAGCCAGCGTTTTGGAAAACGAACTGCACAGCAGCACCCGCCCGTCATCGTCGAAAGACTTGATGGTGCGCGGCCGAGGGTAGCTGTAGGCAATATCGCCATAAACATCATCTTCGATAATGGCCACATCGTAACGCTGTGCCAGCATCAGCAGGCGCTTTTTGCGCGCATCCGGCATGATATAGCCCAGCGGATTGTTGCAGTTCGGGGTCAGCAGGATCACCTTCACCGGCCACTGTTCCAGGGCCATCTCCAAGGCTTCCAGATTGATACCGGTCAGGGGATCGGTCGGGATCTCCAGCGCCTTCATGCCCAAGCCTTTCAGCGTCTGCATCGTGCCGTGATAGCAGGGGGAATCGACCGCCACGATATCCCCAGCCTGACAGATAGCGCGCAGCCCGGCGGAAAGGGCCTCTTGGCAACCGGTGGTGATCACCAGTTGCTCGGCATCAAGCTGACAGCCGGAATCCAGCAGCAGACGGGCGATCTGCTCGCGCAGGCTGGCCACGCCTTGAATGTTGTCGTAATACAGGCTGCGCAAGTCGCCGTGGCGGGCGTTACTGCTCAGTGCCTTGAGCAGTGGCTTGAGCGTGGCTTCGCTGACATCTGGCATCCCGCGCCCCAGTTGCACCAGATCGTTGCGTGGTTTGCTGCGGATCAGCTCCAGCACCAGTTCCCATTGCGAGATTTCCACCGGGCGCTGCACCGGGCGGCTGACCGCCGGCAGCTCGGCGACCCGATGTGGCCTGCGCACGAAGTAGCCGGACTTGGCCCGTGGTTCAACCAACTGATGTTCTTCGAGCTGGCGGTAGGCCTGCTGTACGGTGCTGATACTGACGCCGTGTTCCAGGCTGAGGGTGCGTACCGAAGGCAAACGCTCGCCCGCAGCATACAGCCCTTGTTCAATGCGTTGTCTGAGAATGGCGGCCAGGGCGGCGTAGCGTGTCATACAGATACCCCAAATGATGCTGTCTGAAAAAAAACCGGTACAGATAGCTCCAAACTAGACCATTCAGCGGCCTGAAAACAGCCTGTGTATGGAAAAAATACCATTTTGCTGCATCTGTATTCTTTTCGGTTGGCACCGCATCATCAGTCCAGATGATAAACATAGGGAGATCATAATGATGACAATATCCGCCGAACGCCAACCCGTGCAACATAAGGCGCTATGGCGTTGGCTGCAATCTTGCCTGCAACGCCAGCAGACACGCCGCGCGCTGCTGTTGCTCAGTGATGATCAGTTGGCTGATATCGGCTTAAGCCGTGCGCAGGCCAAGCGCGAAGGATACAAACCTTTTTGGCGGGAGTGAGGGGGGATTAACACTTTTACCGCCTCGTATGTTTGAAATGAAACATTCAACTAATGGGTGTTCTGCACTGCACTTTGCGAGATTGAACTGCTGTTGCATCCAGCTTGTAGCCTTCTATGAAGGCTATCACGGATATGAGGTTAATTTTGCTGTTGGCTTGTTATTGGAATTTAAATTCCATATAAATATTTTTAGGAAAATAAATTCCGCTTATGGTGTGTCAGCAAAACCAGACTCAGGAGACAGCGATGAAACAGGTACGCGTTGGATTGATTGGTACCGGCTATATTGGCCGCTGCCATGCTATTGCCTATGCACAGGCGGGCACGGTGTTCCCCTTGAAAGGGGAACTGGTTCTGGAGATGTTGGCGGAGATCGCTCCCGAATTGGCTGCGCAGCGGGCGGCGGAGTTCGGCTTCTCGCGTTCAACCGCCGACTGGCACGCGCTGGTGGCCGATCCTGCCATTGACGTGGTGGATATCTGTGCGCCGAACTTCCTGCATAAAGAGATGGCATTGGCGGCGATTCACCATGGCAAACATGTGTATTGCGAAAAACCGTTGGCATTGAATGCGCAAGACGCCGCGGAAATGGTGCAGGCCGCCCGAGCCAAAGGGGTAAAAACCCTGGTGGGTTTCAACTACATGAAAAACCCGACCAGCCAGTTGGCGCGCCAGATTATCGCCAACGGTGAGATCGGCGACGTGGTGCATTTCTACGGTACGCATAATGAGGATTATCTGGCTGATCCACGTACGCCGATCGACTGGCACTGCCGTAAGGCCAGCGCCGGGCTGGGGGCGTTGGGCGATCTGGCGGCGCATATCGTCAATATGGCGCATTACCTGGTGGGAGAGATTGCGGCGGTTTCCGGCGATCTGCACACCTTCATTAAACAGCGGCCCGATCCTAAGAATCCAGCGCTGCTGTGTGCAGTGGAGAACGAAGATCAGGCCAGTGCGTTGCTGCGCTTTGCCAATGGCGCGATGGGCACTATAGAAACCTCGCGCATTGCCTGTGGGCGCAAAATGGGCCTGAGCTATGTGGTCACCGGCACCAAAGGCACGCTGAGCTTTACCCAGGAACGGATGGCAGAGCTGAAACTGTATCGCCACGATGAGCCTGCTGAACGCCAGGGGTTCAAAACCATTCTGGTGGGGCCACAGCACCCGGATTACGCGGCATTCTGCATCAGCGCCGGGCACGGCATCGGTTTTAACGATCAGAAAACGGTCGAGATCCGCGATCTGGTTAACGGTATTGCCGCAGGGGATCCGATGTGGCCAGACTTTGCCGAGGGATGGAAGGTTTCCTGCGTGCTGGATGCGATCGCCGCTTCTGCCGCACAGCGCCGCTGGCTGGAAGTTAATCATGGTTGATGCCTACGGGCTCAGCGTGCTGAGCCCGTAATGTTAGTCAAAACGCAAAACAAGAACAGCCAAATGCGCCCCAGAAGGCATTCTCATCGGAAATAGGAATGCTGGAACGGCGGGCAATATCATGCTGGTGCGCATGAACACCGCAAGGGCCACAGCATTGGTGCGCCTGGCTTAATATTCCCACGCTGCTGGTGGCCGTTGGCGGTGCCGAGCGATAGTGCCCCGGTACCTTAACCACTGGGGACCATTCCGGCAGCACCGGTAACGGCGGTGGAGAAAACGGGAAGAAGCTGCCAGCAGCATAGACAATTTTACCGTCTACCACCGTCATCACCGACTCAATGCCTTTGATCTGCTCTTCCTGCACGCTGAAGTAGTCTTGTGACAGCACCGCCAGATCGGCCAGTTGGCCCACTTTGATCTGGCCTTTTTTACCCTGATCGCTAGAGAACCAGGCGCTACCCTGTGTCCATAGCATCAGCGCGGTGTCACGATCCAGACGTGCGCTGTCGTCGTACATTGCCATGCCGCCAACCGTGCGGCCAGAAACCAGCCAATACAACGCGGTCCACGGATTGTAGCTGGCAACGCGGGTGGCATCGGTGCCTAATCCGACCGGCAGTTCTGCCGCCAGCATTTTGGCCACTGGCGGAGTCTGCTTGGTGGCCTCTGCGCCGTAACGCTCGGCAAAGTATTCACCCTGAAACGCCATACGGTGCTGCACGGCAATGCCGCCGCCGAGGGCTTTCACCCGCTCGATATTGCGTTCTGATATGGTTTCCGCATGGTCAAAGATCCAATGCAAACCGGCAAACGGTATCTCACGGTTAACTTTTTCGAACACGTTCAGCATACGGCTGATGGATTCGTCGTAAGTGGCATGCAGGCGGAATGGCCAGCGGTGTTCCACCAGATGGCGAACTACGCGCTCCAACTCCTCTTCCATGCCCTGCGGCAAATCTGGCCGTGGTTGCAGGAAATCTTCGAAATCCGCAGCCGAAAATACCAGCATTTCTCCCGCGCCGTTATGGCGGTAGAAATCCGTACCCTGGCCGGGCTTGAGCATATCGGTCCAGAGCTGAAAATCGGCCAACTCCTGTTTAGGGTGCTGGGTAAACAGGTTGTAGGCGATGCGAATAGTCAGCTGTTTTTTCTCGTGCAGTTCCGCAATTACCTGATAATCATCGGGATAGTTTTGGAAACCCCCGCCCGCATCGATCGCGCTGGTCAAGCCCAGGCGGTTCAGTTCGCGCATAAACTGGCGGGTCGAATTGATCTGGTGTTCCAGCGGCAGGCTTGGCCCTTTGGCTAAAGTGGCGTAAAGCAGCATGGCGTTGGGTTTGGCGATCAGCATGCCGGTGGGGTTGCCGTTGTTGTCACGCTGAATTTCTCCTCCCGGAGGGTTTGGCGTGTCTTTGGTGTAACCCACCACTTTCAGCGCTGCGCGATTCAGCAGGGCGCGATCGTACAGATGCAGAATAAACACCGGGGTGTCCGGGGCGGCGGCGTTGATCTCATCCAGCGTCGGCATGCGGCGTTCGGCAAACTGGAACTCGCTCCAGCCGCCGACCACTCTGACCCACTGCGGGCTTGGCGTGCGTAACGCCTGCTCTTTCAGCATCTGCAGGGCGTCGGCTAGTGAGGGAACCCCCTCCCAACGTAATTCCAGGTTGTAGTTCAATCCACCACGGATCAGGTGCAGGTGAGAGTCGTTCAGGCCTGGCACCGCCGTGTGGCCGTGCAGATCGATTACCTGGGTTTCTGGCCCGGCATGTTGCATAACGTCGTTTTCGCTGCCGACGGCAACAAATTTGCCGTCTTTGATCGCCACGGCTTGAGCGGTGGGGTTCTCGCGATCGACCGTATGAAATTTACCGTTGATGATGATCAATGATGCTGTGTGACTCATAACGTTTTCCTTTAATGGCGGGTGAGCCATTGATGAAACTGGCGCGTGACGAGCGGCATCCACAGGAATACCACCAGGGCAACCACGCTGGCATCGTTCAGTAAATGCCCGGCCAGGGAGCCGCTTAACCCAGGTAAGAGTTGGCTCCAAAACCAGGGCACCAGATTGGTTGAAGGGAAAATCACCAGCAGAGTGATTAAAAACTGCTTCCACTTGGCGGGGGGGCGCACGTTGGCACTGGGGGGCGTGAACCAGAACTCGGCACCAGGGCGGATTTCGATATGATCGCTGCCCAACAGCAATGGCGTGACCTGCTCGATGTACTGCACGCGCTGCGGGGAGTGGATCCAACGGTATAAGTTATCCAGATTATCGAAGCGCACCAGCACCGTATAAGCCTGCTCGCTGCCGGAAGGGCGGATGACGTTGACCCCCAGATGGCCGGTAAAGGTGGCCGCATCGGGCATGATGCGTTTTAGCCAGGCTTCATAGGCTTGTTCCTGGCCTGGCGCCAGATGGTGAGTCACAACCAGCGTAACGTGTTGCTGATGAGGCATGGAACTGGCTCCTTAAAAATCCCGGCCGCGTGGGCCGGGCAAGGTTTTATTTCACACTGCGCGCCGGGGCGTGATGTACCATGGTATAGGCATAGTCAACGCCCATGCCGTAGGCACCGCTGTGTTCACGCACCAGATCCATCACGGCGTCATAGGTCTCTTTACGTGCCCAGTCGCGTTGGTACTCAAGCAATACCTGTTGCCAGGTTACCGGGATCGCGCCAGCCTGTACCATGCGATCGATGGCACGTTCATGAGCATCGACGGAAGTGCCGCCAGACGTGTCGGTGACCACATAAACTTCATAACCGGCTTCCAGCGCCATTAAGGCTGGGAAGGTCAAGCAGACTTCGGTCCACAGGGCAGAGATCACCAGCTTTTTGCGGCCAGTGGCTTCTACCGCTTTGACGAACGCCGCGTCTTCCCAAGAGTTCATCGAGGAGCGCTCAATCGGGGTGATTTCAGGGTGAGTCGCCAACAGTTCCGGCCAGATATAGCCGCTGAAGCTTTCGGTTTCGACAGAGGTAAAAATCGTGGGCACATTAAAAATTTTGCCCGCTTTTGCCAGCGCAACCACGTTGTTTTTCAGCTGCTGGCGATCAATATTGACGACGCCAAAAGCCATCTGCGGCTGATGATCGATAAAAAGCAGTGCGGAATTTTTCGGATCAAGCAATTGAAACTTAGACATAATTTACCTTCCAAATCGGATTTTCGTGAATAAGACAGACAGGCTGTATCAGTGAAATGAATGGTAGGGAGATGCCGTTTTCGAAGATAGCGTAGAATTTTTGTCTTCTTGTTAAGTTTTTTTATACACAGGGGTATGAGGTGAGAATAAATCTGGACGCATTGTTGATCCTGGACGCTTTGGAACGTCATGGCTCATTTGCCGCCGCCGCTGCGGCACTGTTTAAAACGCCGTCGGCTCTGAGCTATATGGTGCAGAAGCTGGAGAGCGATCTGGATATTACCTTGCTCGATCGTTCTGGACACCGGGCAAAATTCACCGATACCGGCAAGCTGATGCTGGACAAGGGGCGGATCTTGCTGCGTGCTGCGCAAGATCTGGAGCAACAGGCGCGTTATGTGGAAAGCGGTTGGGAGAGCGATCTCAGTCTGGCCGTGGACGCGTCGTTTCCCTTTGAGCGCTTATTGCCGCTGATTGATGAGTTTTACCGCCATCATCATCACACTCGGTTGCGTTTCAGCCACGAGGTGCTGGCTGGTTCCTGGGAGGCGCTGGTTTATGGCTGTGCCGATATCATTATTGGTGCGATCTGCGAGCCGCCTTCCCGCGCGGGCTTTTCTTTCAGACCGTTGGGGCGCCTGGAGTACATTTTTACCGTTGCCCCGCATCATCCGCTGGCGACGTTGCCGGAACCGTTATTAAAAACGACTATCCGCCAGCATCGCGCCGTGGTGGTACATGACACTTCACGCGTGAAGGCGCCGCAAAGTCTGCACGTGCTTGATGAACAGGATCAACTGACGGTATTCAGCTTTGAAGCCAAGTTGCAGGCGCAACTGGCCGGGTTGGGCTGTGGCTATCTGCCGCGTTATCTGGCGGAACCCTATCTGAATACGGGCCAACTGGTCGCGAAAAATGTCGAGGCAGAACGCTACAGTGATACTGCGTATTTTGGCTGGCGCGAAAGTGCAACCGGCCTGGCGGCAGCCTGGTGGCGCGAGCGTTTGCAGGCTTATGTCGATGCAGGTTCTATTTACTCCAGCTTGTAAGACAGGCAAACCAGGGAGCAATGCGCTGATTTTTAACTTTGCTTTGCCATTTTGGTTATTTTGCCCGCCGAACCGGTTCACAGATACTGAGGGAAACCTCTTACTGTGGGCCGGAAAATGTCTTCAAATTACTCACCTAGCCACTACCTGCATGGTGCGCAGCGTGCCTGGATCCAACAGCTTGCCCGGCAATGGCATTGGCGGCTGGAACTGCCGACCTGGGGCGTGATAGCGCTGGTGTATGGCAGTTGGTTCGGTGTGGTGCATTACTGGCTGCTGCTGGGCCCCTGGTTGGGCACGCCGCTGCTGATTATTGCCACCTCCGGGTACATGTCTTTGCAGCATGAGCTGATCCACGGCCATCCAACGCGCTGGCCGCGCCTGAATCATCTGCTTGGCCTGCTGCCGCTGGCGGTGTGGTATCCTTACGGGCTATATCGCGACGCCCATTTAAAACATCACCGCGATCAATATCTAACGCTGCCGGAAGAGGATCCGGAAAGTTATTATTTCAGTCAGGCACAATGGCAGCGCTGGCCAATATTACTGCCGTTGCTGACCAAGGTACGTAACACCCTGATTGGTCGAGTTACCCTCGGCCCGGCGCTGGATATTGCTGCCACGCTGATCGAAGCCTTGAAAACCATTCTGGCCGGGGATTTACGCACGTTGACGATGTGGCTGGTGCAGGGCGCATTACTGGTGCCGATGTTGCTCTGGCTGCAGGCGCACGGCGTTTCTGCCGCGTTTTATCTGCTGGCGGTGAGTTATCCGGCGCTGGGGCTGACCAAGGTCAGATCGTTTTTTGAACATCGCGCCGCAGAAGCCCCGCCGGCACGCTCTGTTATTAATGAGGCATCCTGGCCGTGGCGCTTGTTATTCCTCAATCTGAACTATCATTTAGTACACCATGATTTACCCGGCCTGCCGTGGTACGGATTGCGCCAGGTGTATCTGGCAGAGCAACGGGCTTACCGGCAGCGCAGCCAAGGGTTTGTGGTTGCGGGATACGGCGCGTGGTTGGCTGACTATGCTGTCACGCCGATTGCGGTTGAGGTACACCCGTTTGCCGCTGCGGATTTGACGAGTGATACACAGAATGACTGGCCGACGCTAGCGCTGACGCGTTGGGTTGGCGCTGCTCAGGATTTTCCAACCGATCCGGCGCCATAGCCGGAAAGCTTAATTGAAGAGGAACAAGCATGGCGATTAGCTCATTACGTGGACGTTTTCTGGCTTTGGCGCTGACCATGCTGACGGCGGGTGCAGCGCAGGCGGCGGATACGGTGCGCGTTGGTTCCAAGATTGATACCGAAGGATCGCTGCTCGGCAACATCATTGTGCAGGTGCTGGAAGCCAACGGCATCAAGACCACCAATAAACTGCAGCTGGGCACCACCCAGGTGCTGCGCGGTGCCATTACCTCTGGCGAAATTGATATCTACCCAGAATACACCGGCAATGGGGCGTTCTTCTTCTCTGACGAAAAAGATCCGGCATGGAAAGAAGCCAGCGCTGGGTTTGAGAAGGTGAAGAAACTCGATTACGACAATAACCATATCGTCTGGCTAGATGCCGCCCCGGCGAACAACACCTGGACCATCGCCGTCCGTCAGGATCTGGCGCAGGCGCATCATCTGCAAACCCTGGCGGATCTCAGCCAGTGGATTAACAGCGGGGGCAAATTCAAACTGGCCGCGTCGGCAGAGTTTATTGAGCGCCCGGATGCCTTACCGGCTTTCCAGAATGCTTACGGCTTTAAGCTCAATCAGGATCAGTTGCTGTCGCTGGCCGGTGGCGATACGGCGGTGACCATCAAGGCGGCGGCAGAGCAGACTTCAGGCGTCAATGCGGCGATGGCGTATGGCACCGACGGCCCGGTGGCGGCATTGGGGCTGCAAACGCTGCAAGATCCGAAGGGCGTGCAGCCTATTTACGCACCGGCACCGATTATTCGCGAAGCCACGCTGAAAGAGCACGCCAATATTGCTGAACTGTTGAAGCCGGTTTTCGCGACGCTGGATGGCCCGACCTTGCAGAAACTGAACGCGCAGATCGCTGTGGAAGGGCGGGATGCCAAACAGGTCGCAACAAGTTACCTTAAAGAGCAAGGGCTGATTAAATAGCCTTATACCCGCCATACTTCAAGTTGCATGTGCGTTGGCTTTCCTGCAACTCGAATTATTTAGGGGATATACTCTAGGAATTGGGCCGCTAAAACGGCCCAATTGCGCCAATGGAGTGGGGATCTGCTTTGATTATTGCTTTAAAAAACCGCGTACTGCTGACCTTATTCATCATGCTGCTGGCGGCCTTTAGCCTGCCGTTTCTCAGCTATGCCCCTAATCGTTTGTTATCCGGCAAAGGTATTTCCCTGATATCCCTGTTACACGGCCCGGCGTTATGGCTGCTGTTGCCCCTGTCGGCACTGGCCGTTCTCAGTCTGCTGGCCCCGTTGCGGCGCTGGGCGCTGTTCACGGCGCTGACGGCCAGCATCCTGCTGGCCATGATCTTTTGGCTGAGTGGCGATGCGGCGCAGCAGTTGGCATTGCAGGGGGCGCCGCTGGCGCGCACCTCGTGGGGCAGCGGCTGTTGGCTGATGGCGGCGCTCTGCGGATTGATTGCCGCCGACGCCATAACGCGCATCACCCCTTCACACCTGTGGCGCATGTTGGGCAATCTGTTGGTGATGCTACCGGCACTGTTGCTGCTGTTCAGCGGCCAGTTGGATCAGCTTTCGCTGCTCAAGGAGTACCACAACCGGCAGGAGGTGTTCGACGCGGCGCTGTTGCAGCATCTGAGCATTCTGTTGGCCACCATGCTGCCCGCATTGCTGATCGGTGTGCCGCTGGGCGTACTGTGTTACCGCTCTGAACGCTGGCAAACGCCGATCTTCTCTACGCTGAATATTATCCAGACCGTGCCTTCTATCGCGTTGTTTGGCCTGCTGATTGCCCCGCTGGCCGGGCTGGCGGCGGCATGGCCGTGGCTGGCGAAGTTGGGCATCAGCGGCATTGGGATGGCACCGGCGATCGTCGCCCTGGTGCTGTATGCCTTGCTGCCGCTGGTACGCAGCGTGGTGGCGGGCCTGCAAAGCGTTCCGGCCAGCGTGATCGAGTCGGCCAGCGGGATGGGCATGACGCGTGGGCAACTGTTTTTGCGCGTACAACTGCCGTTGGCTTTGCCGCTGTTTCTCACCGGTGTGCGCATTCTGGCGGTGCAAACCCTGGGGATGGCGGTGGTGGCTGCGCTGATCGGTGCCGGGGGTTTTGGTGCCATCGTGTTTCAAGGGTTGCTCAGCAGCGCACTGGATCTGGTGTTGCTCGGGGTGTTGCCGGTGATCGCCATGGCGGTGATCGTTGATTCGTTGTTCAAATGCATAATTTCACTGCTGGAAGTGACACACTGATGATTCGCTTTGATCGGGTAAGCAAGGTTTTTCAAGGTAAACCGGTGGTTGACGATCTCTCGCTGCAGATTGCCGAGGGGGAGTTTACCGTGCTGATCGGCACCTCCGGCTCCGGTAAGTCCACCACGTTAAAGATGATCAATCGGCTGATTGAACACGACGAGGGCAAAATCTATTTTGCCGGTGAAGAGATCCATAAATTCAAACCGCAGGATCTGCGCCGCCGCATGGGGTATGCCATTCAATCGATCGGCCTGTTCCCGCATTGGACGGTGGAGGAGAATATCGCCACCGTGCCGCAGCTGCTGAAGTGGCCACGGGCACGCATCCGCGATCGGGTCACCGAGCTGATGACGTTGCTGCATCTGGAGCCGGAACGCTTTCGCCGCCGCTATCCGCATCAGCTTTCGGGCGGGCAGCAGCAGCGGGTTGGCGTGGCGCGTGCGCTGGCCGCCGATCCTGAGGTATTGCTGATGGATGAACCCTTTGGTGCGCTCGATCCGGTCACCCGAGTGACCTTGCAGAAAGAGATTGCGCGGATTCATCAGCTTTCTGGCCGCACCATTGTGCTGGTAACCCATGACATCGACGAGGCGCTGGGGTTGGCGAACCGCATTGTGCTGCTTGAGCAGGGGCGGGTAGTGCAGCAGGGCACGCCGCTGGCGTTGCTGACCGAACCGGTGAATGATTTTGTGCGCGACTTTTTTGGCCGCAGCGATCGCGGCATCAAGCTGTTGGCGCTGGGCACGGTCGCTGAACGCCTGCGCCCGGGCAGCGCCGAGGGGGAACCGATTCAGGCAGCGATGAGCCTGCGCGATGCACTGTCGGTATTCGTGGCCCGTGGCAGCGAACGCCTGCCGGTAGTCGGGGAGCAGGGGGAGGCGCTGGGTGTGCTGCATTTCAGCGATCTGCTCGCGCAAAAGGCCCTGTCATGAAAATCTACTCCAGTTGGTGGCGCGACCCGCTGCCGTGGACTGTTGCCTTGCTGCTGGCGCTGGTGTTTGGCATGAACCATCTGCACTGGCTGTTTGCCGCCTGGTTCCCGGAGCTGGACAGGCCGGTGTATCAGCAGGACAGCTTCTTCTCTTTGGTGGAAGCACATTTGCTGCTGGTGGGAGTATCGAGTTTGATTGCGGTGCTGATTGGCGTCAGCGCCGGAGTCGCGGTAACGCGTGGGGCGGGGCGTGAGTTCCGCTCGCTGGTAGAGACGGTGGTGGCCGTCGGCCAGACCTTTCCGCCGGTGGCGGTGCTGGCGGTGGCGGTGCCGGTGATGGGCTTTAGCGAACAGCCGGCGATTATTGCGCTGGTGCTGTATGGCCTGTTGCCGATCCTGCAGGGGACGCTGACCGGGATCGAGTCCGTGCCAGCCGCCACGCGCGAGGTGGCGCAGGGCGTCGGCATGAACCGCTGGCAGATCCTGTGGCGCGTTGAGCTGCCGCTGGCAGCGCCGGTGATTGTGGCGGGCATTCGGACTTCGGTGATTATCAACATCGGCACGGCGGCGATCGCCTCCACGGTGGGCACTAAAACGTTGGGATCGCCGATCATCATTGGGTTAAGCGGTTTTAATACTGCTTACGTGATCCAGGGGGCGGTGGTGGTGGCGTTGTTGGCGATCATCACCGACATGCTGTTCGAGCGCTGGGTACGTTACCTGACGGCCTGGCGCGCGCTGTCATCTTCCGCGGGGTAAAAAAATGCTGACTGTGTCATTGCCCATGTATGGCGTCAGCCATCAACAGGTTGAACCCTTCTGGCAGGCGTTGCACGATAAACTGCAGCAGCTTGGGATGGCCGAGGTGCCGCAGGCCTTGAGCTGGCCGCAGGATCTGTTGGCGCACTGGCAGAGCCCGGATCTGCTGCTGAGCCAGACCTGTGGTTACCCGTTAGCGGCGTTGCTGCCGCAGGTTCAACTGGTGGGCACCTATCATTATCGCGTGGAAGGGTGCAGCGGTGCGAATTACAGCAGTTGGCTGGTGGTGCGGGATAACGAACCGGGGGAGCGGCTGGCGGACTTTCGTGGCCGGGTGGCGGCCTATAACAGCCGGGATTCGCAATCCGGCTACAACAGCCTGTTGACGCTGGTTGCGCCGCTGGCGCAGCAAGGGCGGTTCTTCCGCCAGGCGATTGCCTCCGGTGCTCACTATGAGTCAATGAAGATGATCCTGCGCGGGCAGGCTGATATTGCGGCTATCGATTGCGTCAGCTTTGCCTTGCTCAAACGCGCGCAGCCGCAGGCGGTGGCTGGGCTGAAGATTATTGGCCGCACCGCCGCGGTGCCAGGGTTACCGTTGATCACCGCGGCGGGTACAACGCCACGGCAGTTGGCGCTGCTGCGCGCGGCGGCCAGCGCGATGGTCAACGATCCGGCCAGTGAAAACCTGCTGATTGGTGATTTCAGCCTGGTGCCGCGCGAGGCCTATCGGGTGATTACTGAACATGAGCAGCAAGCGGCGGCACGGGGCGTGACGGCGCTATAGCGCTGCATTATTTAGTCTGCAGCGTGGTGGCCGGTGCCTCGCTGGTGGCCGGGGCTGCTTCATGTGGCGTGGTGGAGCGGGTGTAGATATTCAGCCCGGCCAGGAAGACACCGCCCAAAGAACCCAAGGCGCATAGGGCGATGATGATGACGAACGCTTTTTTCAGCATGAGTTATATTTCGCAGGTGAGTCAGAACAGCGGGAATTATAGCCCCTTCACCGGGTGAAACAATCATCATTTATCTTACTCGGGCGCTTTCACTGCTGGCGCACGTTGCACCTTCGCCGTGCGGCCGAACAGGTACTTACCCAACGTTACCAGCACTACCGCAGAGACGATCACCACCAGCGCCAGCCATTCACGCGCCGCCAGCGTTTCACCGGCAAAACCGACGCCGAGCAGCACCGCCACCACCGGGTTCACGTAGGCATAACTGGTTGCTACTGCCGGGCGCACATTCTTCAGCAGGAACATATAGGCGCTGATCGCCAGCATTGAACCGAAGACAATCAGATAACCGAGGGCCAGAAAGCTGCTGAGGCTGGGCATACGATCAAGATGTTCACCGCTCAGTTGGCTGGCAATCATCAATACCACACCGGCTACCAGCATTTCTGCCGCACCGGCCATTGGCCCGGTGGGCAATGAAATGCGTGAACTGAGCACTGAGCCAAAGGCCCAACTGGCGGAGGCCAGCAGGATCAGCAGCGCACCCATTGGGTTACCCACCAGGTTGTTGCCGGTATTCAGCAGCACGATGCCTACCAGACCGAGCGCGATGCCGGTCCACTCCAGCCAGGTATTTCGCATTCCCCATAACATGCTGAAACACAGGGTAAACAGCGGCACCGTTGCCACCATCACGGCGGCAATGCCGGAAGGAACGTTCTGATGTTCTGCCACCGTCACCAGGCCGTTACCGACCGCCAGCAACAGGATGCCGATAGTACCGGCGGCCACCCACTGTTTTAGCGTTGGCAGAGCGTGGCCGCGCAGCACCAGGAAAGCGAACAGGGCGATCCCTGCTACCAGAAAGCGGATACCGGCCATCATCAGCGGCGGCCAGCTTTCCACCCCAACGCGGATAGCAAAGTAGGTCGATCCCCAGACAATATATAACGTGAACAGCGCGCCAACTAATGGCAGGACATGACGGTTTTGTTGGCTCAGCATGGGTTCTTTATTCGGCAGGGTGAGATTTCGTTAGGACACTCAGTAAACCCTAACGGGGGGAGAATAAGCAATGCATTTTTGTGCCTGCGGCAGGAGTGGGGATTGGGTAGTCATGCCACATAAGGCGGCCCTCTCCAGTGGGAGAGGGCTGGGAGTGACTATTGTTTTTCGAAAAATAGCGTCACTTTAGCGACTTCTAGCCCAAACTTGCGCAGCGATGTCACGTTAAATAGACGCTTTTCATCCTGGCGAAACAGCCAGTCGTCAAAGTGCAGCTTTATTTTGCCGTTATCGGTTTTCACTTCCATATCGTAGCGCCAGTTGAAGGCGTTGCCTGCGGTATTGCCGCGTGCCACACCGATGATATCGCCTGCCGTCCCCTGATAGCTGCCATCTTCATTTCTGATGATGTGCCAGACGCGAGTTTGACGCTCGCCGTCGTCATATACGAACTTTTCGTTCAATGTCAGGGTATTACCGACGACATCACCCTGGATCACCACTTCAAAACGGCGGATCTGCTTGTTCTGGTAATCCTGCACCATCCCCCAGGCGCGGGTTTCACCGCTGAAGTAGCCGAACAGATCGAAGGTGGGTTTGCTGTGCTGATAGTCACTGACCTCCGCGCTGCATCCGGCCAGTAAAAACAGTAACGCCAGTAACAGATTTCTGATATTCATCATGAAGCTCCCGTCAGTTGTTGGCGTAGGGTGGGGTATTGAGTAGCGGGTGACAGCCATATTGCGAGAAAAGCATCGCGAAAAGCGCCGTCGAAGCGCTCGCCGATCGGTTTAACCGGCTGGCCCGGCTGTGGGCGATAATAGAAGCGGCCTCCGTCATGGTCGCCGACAAAGGTGAGTTGGCTACCGGGCTGCACAGAGGGCCAGATGGTGCTCATCTGGCTGAGCCAGCGCTGCTGTTGCGCAACTGGCACCGGGATTTTCATTGCCTGCCACTGTTCCTGCGTGGCTTTCACCAGTTCATCGGTGCTGATGTTGCGCTGGTAATTAATGCTCAGCGCCTGCGGCCAGTTGCCGGCCTGATAGCGCCCGTCTGGCGTGCGTAATACCGAAAAATAGATGTCAAACGGCCCCCAGCGCAGCGTGGCACTGCCTACCGTCGGCCAGGCGGCCCATTCGCTGGCCTGTGCCGCCAGGCTGCTCAGGCAGAGCAGCAGGGTCAACAGCATCTTCATGATGGCGTTCTCCTACGTAACATCAGCCAACTGATGGCTGGTAGATAAATTGCCCAAGCGCATGCCAGGGCGATCAGCATCACGTCCGGTGCAAGCTGCGGTACCATTGCGTTGAGTTGCCAACCGATCGCGTATGCCAGTGGGCCACTCACTGCGCCCAACAGCACCAAGATTGGCAGCGTCAGCCTGATCCGGCTCAGCAACCAGCACCACCAGCAAGCGAACGTGAGCCACAATGTGCACATCCACAGCGGTACGCCGTTTTGGCCGCTGAATGCGAACAGGCCGACGTAGCACCACAGGGCATCCATGGCAATGCCGAGCAACGCCGCCAGCAGCACCCATTTACGCTGCTTGGCCGGGGTGAAGGCCAGCGCCAGCGCCGCACCCACCAGTAGTAGCGGAAACCCGCGTTCGCGCCAGAGAACGGCCAGCGTCCAGTAGGCATTAAAGCCGAGGCTGGTCAGCCAGAATCCCGCACCTAATTTCATCGGCGTTCCGCGCTGAGCTGTACCGTGCTGATGGTGCGTGCCAGGAAACCGGCTTCGCAATAGCACAGGTAAAAACGCCATAGCCGCTGAAAACGCTCGTCAAACCCCTGGCTGTGCAGTGAAGGCCAGTGGTGCTCAAAACGCTGGCGCCACTCCTGCAGCGTGCGCGCATAGTCGCGGCCAATGTCGAACAGATCGCACATCACCAGGTCGCTGTGGCGCGTCAGGGTTTCGCATAAGGCGGTGACCGAGGGCAGAAAACCGCCGGGGAACACGTAACGCTGGATAAAATCCACGCTGCGGCTGTATTGCTGGTAACGCTGATCGGTAATGGTGATCGCTTGTAGCACCATTTTGCCCTTGGGTTTGAGCAACTGCTGGCAGCGCTTTACAAACAGCGGCAAAAAGCGTTTGCCTACCGCTTCGATCATTTCAACCGACACCAGCTTGTCATACTGGCCGCTGAGCTGGCGGTAATCCTCAAACAGCAAAGTGACGCGATCCCTAAGCCCAGCTTGCTCGATGCGCTGGCAGGCATAATCGTACTGCGCCTGTGAGATGGTGGTGGTGGTGACCCGGCAGCCGTATTCGCGCGCGGCAAATTCTGCCAGCGCCCCCCAACCGGTGCCGATCTCCAGCAGGTGATCTTCCGGTTGCAGATCCAACTGCTCACACAGGCGGCGCATTTTGGCCTGCTGTGCCTGCTCCAGCGTCATTTCACTTTCGCGGTATAACGCGCTGGAGTAGAGCATTTCACGATCGAGAAACTGTTGGTAAAAATCGTTGCCCAGATCGTAGTGTGCCGCGATGTTGCGCCGTGCCTGCCGCTGGCTGTTGCGGCGCAGCAGGTGTACTAACCCGTGCCAAGGGGCGGTCAGCCAGCTTAAGCGTGCTTCCAGTTTATCCACTAATCGCATGTTGCTGGCTAACAGCTGCAGGAGGCCGGTGAGATCGGGGCTGCTCCAGTCACCGTCGATATAGCTTTCTCCGGCAGCAATGCTGCCCCCCAGCAGGAGCCGCCGGTAAACGCGCAGGTCATACACTTCCACTTCGGCCTGTAACGGCGCATTGGCATCACCAAACTGGGTTTCACCGATGCCCGGCTCACGCAGCAACAGGCCGCCGCCCTGCAACTGCTGCAGCAGGGTAAAAATTATACGCCTTGCGCCTTTACTGCGGCCGGAAATAGCTGTGCTGCGGCTCAAAGAGTATTCCGGTGAACTCATAGTTTATCCTTGCCGCCAGAGGCGGGGTGAGGGTAGATAGGGGCGCGTTTCAGCCATAATTTCAGGGCTTGCCAGTAAATCGCCGCGGCGGTTTTCAGCGTCATCAGCGGCAGACGCCACAGTTGTTGCCGCAGTGTAGCCCGCGTCAGCGGCTGCCGGTAAAGCAGCAGGGTGGCGTCGAATTCGCGGCTGGCACGATGATTTTCGATGTGTACGCGCAGCCGCTGCGCAGGGGGAGAAAGCCGCCAGCGGTAGGTCATGTCCATTGGGTTGAACGGCGAAACGTGAAAGATTTTGTCTACCGGCAGCGTGCCGTCTGGCTTTACCGCGTAGGTGTGGCGTTCATTCCACGGGGTATTGCGCACCTCAGCCAGCAGCCAGCGCAGTTCGCCGTCGTCGTTATACAGGTAATAAAAATTGACCGGGTTGAAGTAGCAACCCAGATAGCGCAGCTGGCACAGCAGCATCACGCGGCCGTTCAGCCTTTCGCCGGTCAGTTCGGCAATGCGTTGCTGCGCTTTGGCTTTGATGTCGCCGCCGCCCAGATAGTCGCGGCGATAAAACGCCGCCGGAGCAAAGCGTTCCAGCGCAATCCCTTGAGCGGGCAGTTGCGCCAGTTCGTCGAGATCGATCAGCGGCATGAAAATGCGGTAATCGAAACTGTGCTGTACCGGGCTAAAGCGGCGGTGACGCACGTGGCCGACGTACAGGGCGCTGTTCATGCGGCTTGCCTCTGCAGCAGCGCCTGCGTGACGTCCAGCGCGCTGCGCACGCCATCTTCATGGAAGCCGTTGTACCAGTATGCGCCGCAGAACCAGGTATTCTGCTGCCCGTTAATCAGCGCACGCTGCTGCTGTGCCAGCGCACTGGCCTGATTGAACACCGGGTGGTGGTAGCTGAAGCGGCGCAAGACGTGCGCAGGATCGATCGGTTGTTGCGGATTGAGCGTCACGCAGAAGGTATGCGGCGCGTGCAAGCCTTGCAGGATGTTCATATTGTAGGTCACGCTGGCACGCTGGGCTTCTGCCTGCTCGCCGGCGGGCAGCAGGTAGTTCCAACTGGCCCAGGCACGGCGCTGACGCGGCAGCAGCCGCACATCGGTATGCAGCACCACCTCATTGGCCTGGTAGGGCAACTGAGCCAGAATACGTTGCTCCAGCGGATTGGCATCGGCCAGTAACTGCAGGGCCTGATCGGCATGGCAGGCAAAGATCACCTGATCAAAATGTTGTTCACCTTGAGCGCTGTGGATCACCACCCGCTGGGGCTGGCGCTCCACCCGCTGAACCGGCGTGTTCAGGTACAGGGTCAGGCGCTCTGCCAGTGCCGCCTGCATGCGGCGTACATATTCACGCGAGCCGCCGGGCACGACAAACCATTGTGGACGGTTGGCGATGTCTAACAGGCCGTGGTGATCGAAAAAGCGCAGGAACAGCGCCAGCGGGAACTGGCGCATATCCGCCATGGACGAGGACCAGATGGCCGCTCCCATCGGCAGCAGATAGTGTTGGGCAAAATAGGGCGAGAATCCGGCCTGTTGCAGGAAGTCATTCAACGTTTCGCTACCTATGCCGCCCGCGGCCAGGCGTTTTTTACACTGGCGGTTGAAGCGCACAATCTCCGCCAGCAGGCGATAAAAACGCGGGTTAAGCAGGTTACGGCGCTGGGCGAATAGCGTATTGAGCGTATGACCATTGTATTCCAACCCGCTACGCGGATGGGTGACCGAGAAACTCATTTCCGTTGGCTGGCCGCTGATGCCGAGCTCTGCCAGCAGCGCAATAAATTGCGGATAAGTCCGCTCGTTGTAAACAATAAATCCGGTGTCGATGGCATAGCTGCGGCCTTCCAGCGTGACATCCACGGTGGCGGTGTGGCCGCCGGGATAGTCGTTGGCTTCAAACAGCGTCACCTGATGTTCAGAGGCCAGTTTCCAGGCACAGGTCAGGCCGGAAATTCCGCTGCCAATAATGGCGATTTTCATTAAGTTACCTCACTAGGCGCGTGGCGAACCAGCGTTGCACGGCCTGTGGTAGTAAGGCTGTCAGCCGTAATAGCGTGGCGAACAGCGGAGGAAAGGCGATCTCAGCAGCCCCTTTTGCCAGGCCACGGCGGATATAGCCGGAAGCCTGCTGCGGGGTGATGATCATCGGCATGGCAAAATCGTTGCGATCGGTGAGCGGCGTGGCGACAAAACCGGGTAGCACCAGCGAAATAGCGATACCGCGTTTTGTTAAGTCTACGGCCAGGCTGCGGGCAAAATAGGCCAGGGCGGCTTTTGAGGCACCGTAGGCTTCGGCGCGTGGCAGAGGCACCAGGCTGGCGGTTGAGCCTACCAGGGCAACCCGCGCACCGGCTGCCAGTTGCGGCAGCAGGGCATCCAGGCAATTGACCGGCCCCAGCAGGTTGGTGCTGAGCACGCGGGCCACCTTTTCTGCCTCTACCACGCCGTTATCCAGATATTCACAGGTTCCGGCGCACAGGATCGCTAACTCGACCGGGCATTGCGCCAGTGCCTCACGGGTGGCGGCGAGATCGGTAATGTCAAAACGGCGTGAGACGATGTTTGGCTGTTGCGCGCAGAGCGCTTCAAGCCGCGCAGCATCGCGCCCACAGGCGATCACCTGCCACCCCTCGGCGGCATAATCGAGCGCCAGTTGTTGCCCGATGCCGGAGCTGGCTCCGGTGATCAGTACGCGTTTCATTATTGCAGCCTTTGTTTCAGGTGAAGCACGACCGGGCCGATCAGTGGTATATGTTCATACAGCATAGCCCCCAGATCGTAATAGTCGCGCTGATAAATGATGCGCTGCTCGGCAAAGCGCAACTGACTGACGCCTTCCAAAGTGAGGACGCGGCCTCGGTGCAGGCGTGGATGGGCATAGGTCATATGCCAACAGGCGTAGGCTTGCTGTTCGTGCTGCTGGAGATCGGTGATAACAAAACAGCAGTAGCTTAGTGTACTGAGTGACTGGCGAAAATAGGCATCCAGTGCCTGCAAGCCCTGGTGTTCCTTAATAGGATCGATAAAACGGATGTTGCGGTGATACACCTCGGGTAACTCGGCCAGCCGGCTCTCATCCAGCGAGCTATAGAAGCGTTCAAAGCGCGCTAAAAGTGCTTCAGGGGTACTCATGGTTATGCTCCGTGGGTAGGGTTAACAGAGCGTTATTGTCGATCAGCGTGATATCCAGCTTGGCATCGCGCCAGGCGGCCAGTTGCCTGCGTTTGGCCGTATTGAGCACGCCTTCGGTACAGATAAAGTAGCGATCGGCCTTGAACAGGGTCAACTGCGGATTTTCCAAAGGTTCCGGCAAGATATCGACGCGCATATCGCTTTTGGCCAGAAGGATGGCGGCCATCCACAGTTCGGTGCGATCGGTGTTGCCCCAACTCAGCAGCAACACGTTGGCACCGGGTTTTTTGCGGGCCGCGAGCAGGCAAAAAGCGGCGTATTCGATGATCACCCCGTCCAGCAGGTTGAGCAGCATGTGCAACAGTTCGTGGTGGTTTTTGAGCTGTGAGCGCAGTGGGCGCAGCACATACTCGATCAGGGCCTGAGGGGGATATTCGCGGCCTAATTCAAAGAGCCGGCTGCGCAGCTTGGCTGGGGCAGGGATTTGCAGGAGTGCCAGCAACTGCCGTTGCAGCGTTGCCCAGTTGGTGTTGTGATCGGGAACGGCGCAACCGTCCAGCAAAGGTTTGATCTGGCTGACCGGTACACCGCGCTCGATCCAACGCAGAATACTGCGGATGCGGGCAACATCGTCATCATCGAATTGCCGATGGCCACCTTCGCTGCGTTGCGGTTTCAGCAGACCATAACGCCGCTGCCAAGCGCGTAAGGTGACTGGGTTGATGCCGCAGAGCTGTGCGACTTCACCAATACTGTATAACGCCATGCCATTTTCCTTACCTGAAACACCAGTACATTAACCATAGTGGGTTAATGCAAAGTTGTACAAGGAAATATTTCTTGTACAACTTTGGGTAAGGGGGAAATGACTGCTACTGCGCTAAAATCCGGTAGGCGCAGCGGCGTGCACCGGTGAGAATATGTTCATAACGTTCAACCCGTGCCTGCAGCACCTCGCTGAACACGTTCAGTTCCGCGCGACAGAACGCCTGGCAAACCCGGGCGGCGGTGCAAATTGGGCAATGGTTTTCCACCAATAGAAACGTTCCGTCTTTCTGCTCACTCCATTCGGCCATATAGCCTTCATGGCAGCGAATGTTTGCCAGGCGCGCAACGCGTTCGCGTAGATCGGTGGCACCCGTCATTGCTTGCTGGTAGCTGAGGCGGGTTTCCTGCTCGCGGCTGTCGATCAGTAATTCTATCGCCTGTTCACCCAGCTTGCTGCGCACGGTGCGCAGCAGTTGGGCTGTCAGCTCGGCATGGGCATCGGGAAAATGGGCATTACCTGCCGGGGTCAGATGCCAGAGTTGCACCGGGCGGCCAACGCCGCGGGTTTCGGCTTTGGCCTCAACTAAGCCATCTTTCGCCAGTTTGACGAACTGCTGGCGTGCGGCTTCGCCGGTGGTGCCCAGCACCTTCCCGGCCTCTGAAGCCTGCTGCGGGCCGCAGGTTTTCAACAGCTTTAGCAGACGATCGCTGACCGAATGTGCGGTGCACTCGCCATTTTCCAAGCTAATTCTTGACATATTACCTCACCTCGGGCCTTACTTATTCCAAGATATTACTTGTTAAATTTAACGTAATACTGCAACTAACTCAACGTCATTACTCTCACAACAGGACGATAACTGTGATAACCGATGATAAAAGCCGTTGGAGCGACCTCTTTTCTGGCAAAAATAGCGCTATTGCCATTGCTCTGTCACTGGGCGTCGCGCTGCATGCGATCAATATTCTGGTAGCAACCACCATTCTACCCTCTGTGGTGCAAGATATTGGTGGCCTGGATCTCTATGCTTGGAATACCACACTATTTGTAGTGGCATCAATCTTAGGATCTGTGTTGTCAGCACGTTTACTGCATCGTAACGGGGCGCGTGGTGCTTATCTGGTGGCATCGCTGTTTTTCATTCTGGGCGCCATGCTGTGTGCGCTGGCCCCCTCCATGCCGGTGATGCTGGTTGGCCGCACCGTGCAGGGCTTTGGCGGCGGGCTGATTTTTGCTTTGTCTTACGCGATGGTGAGTCTGGCGTTTGAGCAGCGGCTTTGGCCGCGAGCCATGGCGTTGATCTCCGCGATGTGGGGAATCGCCACGCTGGTGGGGCCTGCCGTCGGGGGGATTTTTGCTGAACTGCACATCTGGCGTTGGGCCTTCGGGATTCTGTTGCCGATTATGGTGCTGTACGCCGCGTTTACTTTCTACATTCTGCCGCCAGGAAAACCACAGCAGCAGGGCGCTCCGTTACCCGTGCTGCAGTTGTTGCTGCTGGCCGCCGCCGTGCTGATCGTGTCGGCGGGTAGCCTGGCGGCCCGCGGCTGGATCAATGTGGGCGGCATTGCTCTGGCTCTGCTGCTGATGGTTTGGCTGATCCGGCGTGAAGGGCATGCCCATGCTCGCCTGTTACCTTATGCTGCGCTGCGCCGGGGTTCTGCAATGGTTTCGCTGTATGCCACCCTATCATTGCTGGTGGTCGGCATGACCAGCGAGATTTTTGTCCCTTACTTTCTGCAAACGTTGCATGGCCAGTCACCGCTGATTTCTGGCTATATTGCGGCCACGATGGCTGCAGGTTGGACATTAGCGGAGGTTCTCAGCTCTGGCTGGCGTGGGGTGGGGATCCGCCGGGCTATCGTCAGCGGCCCAATACTGGTGTTAATCGGGCTGTTAGCGCTGGCGATGCTGATGCCAATACCCTCTGGCGGTGATTGGCAGACGTTAGCGTCGATAGTGGCAGCCTTAACATTGGTCGGCTTTGGTATCGGCTTCGGCTGGCCGCACCTGCTGACACGTATCCTGCAGGTGGCTCCTCAGGCAGATAAAGGCATCGCTGGTGCTTCCATCACCACGGTGCAGTTATTTGCCACGGCGTTTGGTGCAGCGCTGGCGGGGATGGTGACTAATCTTGCCGGTTTCACTGCGCCAGGCGGGGTTGCCGGTGCGGCTTCTGCGGCCTATTGGCTGTTCCTGTTGTTTGCGCTGGCCCCGCTGTTGGCAATTTACACCGCCTGGCGCAGCAACGAGGTGGGGCATGTTGAGCAAATACCTGATACCGGGGCGCGCCAGGAGCAAGCATGATTTATGTTGAGCCACGGATATAAATGCGCAAACAGATGCAATACTCGTGGCCCTTCCTGCGTTATTCTGTTCCTTCGTTCGAAGGAGAATATGAATGAGTTATCAATCAACGCTCGCAGAGCCACCCATGTTGCGTCTGCGCCCGGCATTGCAAGGGGCGGTGGCGATCTTGCCACTCTGCCTGGCGGTATTGCCTTGGGGGATTCTGGCGGGGTCAATGGCTATCCAAAGTGGCCTGACCGGCGCTGAAGGGCTGGGCATGTCGGCGATAGTTTTTGCCGGTGCCTCACAGTTGGTCGCGATGGGGATGATCAAAGGCGGAGAGGGCTTACTGGCAATTTTAGTTACCACCTTTTTTGTGACTGCGCAGCACTTTCTGTATGGGTTACGCCTGCGTGAATGCATTGCCCCACTGCCATTGCGGTGGCGCATCCTGCTGGCTTTCCTGCTGACCGATGAACTGTTTGCCCTGACCGGTAATCACAGCCCGGCGCGCTTCAACCGTTGGTATGCGCTGGGGGCCGGGCTGGCGTTTTATCTGTGCTGGTTCTTTGCCACGCTGTTGGGAGTGGTTGCCGCCAGCAGCGTCAGCAATCTCGACAGCTACGGGCTGGATTTTTCGATTGCCGCTACCTTTATTGCCATTGTGGTGCCGATGATCCGTAACCTGCCGGTGCTGGCCTGCGTGCTGACGGCGCTGGTGTTGTCGATCGGCCTGCACCATTACCAGGTGCCGGGAGCCTTGATTATCACGACCGTGGCAGCCATGTTGGTCGGGCTGCTGTGCAGCAGGGGGCACAGATGATTTGGCTGACTATTGTGCTGATGGGAGCGATCGTCTTCTTCAACCGTTACTGTTTTTTGGCCCCGAGCCTGCCAGTGCGTTTATCGCAACGCATGAAAACTTTGCTGAGTTTCTCTGTACCAGCGGTGCTGACGGCAATTTGCGGGCCGATCATTGCCTTTAACGGTGATGAGTGGCGGGCTTTGCCTGAGAACCCTTATCTGTGGGGAGCGGTGTTCGCGGTGGTTCTGGCTTTTTTCCTGCGCAATATGCTGGCGGTGGTGGTGCTGAGCATGCTGATGTTTATACTGTTGCGCAGCTGGTTGTAAAAAACCGGTTGATTGAAGGCACGCTCGACGTTGGCGCGGTGATTCTCTATGACGCGCCCTCCGTGCCAGGTTTAGAGCATCACTTATGGATGCTCGGTGGGGCGCTTGAGCTGACGCTGGAACAGCGGATCTTCAAGCTTGAGCCCGGCGACTGCCTGCGTTACCGTCTGCTTGGCAGTTCAAGATTTTACGTGTCTGGCACCGAGCCAGCCCATTACACCCTTGTGATCTGCAGGCCATAACCATGATTGAGATACAGCAACTGGATGCTAACGCGGCGCAAATCGCCATCCCTGAACTGGCCGAGATCTTACATGCCAGTGTATTACAGGGGGCCAGTATCGGCTTTGTACAACCTTTTACTATCGAGCAGGCGGCAGATTTCTGGCTGCGCCTGCTCCCGGCGATCGAGCGTGGCGAGCGCCTGCTACTGGTGGCGCGCGAAGCCGGCCGGGTAACAGGCACAGTCCAACTGCTGCTGGATATGCCAGATAATGGTCGCCACCGGGCGGAAATCGTCAAACTGATGGTACACCCGCATGCCCGGCGTAAAGGGATCGCCCGCCAGCTCATGCAGCAGGTTGAGCTGCTGGCAATGGCTCATCAGCGGCAACTGTTAGTGCTGGATACCTTGAGCGGTGATACGGCGGAAGGCATTTACCGTTCACTGGGATACCAACTGGCCGGAATGATCCCGAGCTATGCCCGTGCCAGCAACGGCGCTTCGCTGGATTCAACCAGCTATATGTATAAATTGCTGTGATACTGACGATTCAGGAGCAGGGAATGAACATTGAGGTGATCAGGGCCGATTACGGCAACCCGCAGCATGCCGAATCGATCGTCGAATTGCTGGATCATTATGCCCGCGATCCGATGAGGGGCGCGGAGCCGTTGAGCGATTATGCCCGCACCCATCTGGTCGCCGAGCTGGCAAAACGGCCGTTTGCCCTCACGTTGCTGGCCTTGGCTGATGGCCAGGCCGCCGGGTTGGCCAACTGTTTTGAGGGTTTTTCCACCTTCAGTTGCCTGCCGTTGCTGAATATCCACGATCTGGCGGTTTCTTCTGCGTTTCGTGGGTTGGGGATCAGCCAGCATTTGCTGGCGGCGATAGAGGCAGAGGCGCGTCAGCGTGGCTGCTGCAAAATCACCCTGGAAGTGCTGGAAGGGAATGCCGTGGCGCAGGCCAGCTATCGTAAATTTGGTTTTGCCGGTTATCAGTTACAGGAAGCTACCGGGCGAGCGTTGTTCTGGCAGAAAACATTGTCATGAAAAAGCCGGGCGCAGCAGGGCCCGGCGAAGTCATTCAATAAGCAAATTTACAGTGGTGGTTATCTGACCAATTAAAACTGGTAGGTTAAAGCCACGGCAACCACGTTGTCCGTTTTCAACCCCAGCTTATTATCACTGTTGAGCCGATTGATTTTATAATCGACATAGGTAGACATATTTTTGTTGAAGTAATAATAGGTTCCGATATCAAAATATTTCACCAGATCGGTATCGCCGATATTTTCAATGTCTTTAGCTTTGGACTGCACGTAAGCCAGTGATGGGCGTAGGCCAAAGTCAAATTGATATTGGGCAACCAACTCCACATTCTGGGTTTTATTAGCAAAACCGCTGACTTTGCTGGCCGCATTATTAATGGTTGCAGTGCCTGAAATAGGCGTCAGGTTATGGGTTTCGGCATAGTTGGCCGCCAGATAAACGCTGTTGGCATCGTATTTCAGGCCGGTGGCCCAGATTTCAGCCTTATCGCCCTTGCCGTAGTTGCTCAATTTCTGGTCTTTGGTTCGATTGGAAGCCGCATAGGCGGCGGCAAAAGTCAGGCCATCAATGATTTCATAGCTGGAAGAGAGGCCGAAACCATCGCCATTGGCTTTGCTGAGGTTGTCGCTGCGATCGTTCTCGTTTTTACCCTGATATTGCAGAGCAAACTTCAGGCCATCGACCAGGCCAAAGAAGTTGGTGTTACGGTAGGTCGCTAGGCCTGTGGCACGGCCGGTCATAAAGTTGTCGGTCTTGATAAAGGAGTCTGCACCAAACTCTGGTAGCACGTCGGTGAATGCTCCAACATCATAAATGACACCGTAATTACGGCCATAATCAAATGAGCCAACGTCTTTCATTTTTAAACCGGCAAAACCGAGACGGGTTCTGGTATCTCTGGTACCGTCGGCTTCACTGTGGTTGGCTGCGATCTGATATTCCCACTGGCCATAGCCGGTCAGCAGATCGTTAACCTGTGTTGCACCTTTGAAACCGATACGGACGTAAGTTTTATCACCGTCACTCGCGTTATCATCAGAAAAATAATGCAGTGCCTTTACGCGACCATAAAAATCAAGCTTATTACCGTCTTTATTGTAGATTTCTGCCGCCTGTGCAGTTTGAGCAATTAAAAGTGCCGGAATAATAACGGCAAGAAGATTAGGCTTCATGGTTTTCCCTGCTTTATACGATTGAACGACGCTTATCATCAGTTTTATTACTGCTTGAATGTATTGCCTGAATTTTCGCAACGCAGAATTTTTACCGCAGTTGTGTGATGTATTTATGACAGATTATTGATATCTGTGTGGCAGGGGAAAAATAGCGTTATTGTCTGCACCACTCGGCAGTGGTGCAGTGTGTTATCACGGCAGTGGGTTAAAGCTGTTTTAACAGTGCCTCGGCGGTGGCATCTGAAGAGGCTGGGTTTTGCCCGGTGATCAACAGGCCATCCACCACGACGTGGCTCTGCCAGTTTTCGGCACGGCTGTAGTGGCCACCGTTCCCTTTGAGCATCTCTTCCACCAGGAAAGGCACGACCTGCGTCAGCTGTACGGCTTCTTCTTCGCTATTACTGAAGCCCGTGACCTGTTTGCCCATCACCAGGGGGTTACCCGCGGCATTCTTGGTATGACGCAGGACCGCAGGCGCGTGGCATACCGCCGCAACCGGCTTGCCCTGTACCTGGAATTGCTCTATCAGCGCGATAGAGTGGGTATCTTCTGCCAAATCCCACAGTGGGCCATGGCCGCCTGGGTAAAACAGAGCATCAAAGTCCTTGGCGTTAACATCCTGCAGCTTCAGGGTATTGGCCAGCGCTTGCTGTGCGCTGGCGTCCTGGGCGAAGCGCTGGGTTGATGCCGTCTGCGCATCCGGCTGGCTGCTTTTCGGATCAAGAGGTGGCTGGCCCCCTTTTGGCGAGGCCAGAGTGATATCGGCACCCGCATCGCGGAAAACATAATAAGGCGAAGCAAATTCTTCCAGCCAAAAGCCGGTTTTTTCGCCCGTATTACCCAGCTTATCGTGAGAGGTCAGTACCATCAGGATTTTCATTATTTATCTCCGTTGAATGTGATAGCGCGTGAAGCAGCGAACTGGATATCAGCTTAGAAGACTGACTATAATTCTAAAAATGAAAAGCGTTTATCTCAGGTATTCAAAAAATGAATATTGCTAATAAAGACCTCAACCTGCTGCTGTTCTTCCATGTGTTATATCAGGAACGTAACGCCTCGCAGGCGGCGGTGCGGATGTCGCTGAGCCAGCCTGCAATGAGTCATAAGCTCAGCAAGTTACGCCATGATTTTGGCGATCCTCTGTTTGTCAGAGCGCCACGGGGCCTTGCCCCCACGCCACGCGCCCATCAGTTGGCGCCTCAGGTGCAAAAGTTGGTTGAAGATATAGAGACGTTTTACGATCAATGTGAAGGACGTGATTATCTTGCCCGTGCCGAGCGGATCCATATCTATACGACCGACTATATGGAGCAGATCCTCCTGCCGGGGTTGTTGCCAATCTTGCGGCAGGAGGCACCCAATCTGGTGCTGATAACCCATAACACGCGTGGCATGCTGCCGCGTGAAGAGCTTGAAAAAGGAACCTGCGATCTGGCGATTGCCGGTTTTTATGAGCAGCTTCCAGAGACTTTCCATCAGCAGCGTTTGCTGAGCGAGGATTTTGTGGTGCTGGCCGCGGCAGACCACCCTCTGCTGCTACAGGGGCTGGATCTGAATGGCTATCTGGCTTGCGAGCATGTGCTTACCACATTGACCGGCGATCTGAACGGGTTGGTTGATCGCGATCTTCAACGCCAGGGGTTGGCGCGCAAAGTCGTTGCAGGGTTATCCAGTTTTCTTGCACCAAGCCGCCTCATTAGAGGCAGCGATTTATTACTCACCTGTTTGCGCTCGGTGGGTGAAGAGGCGGTTGCCCGCGATCCTGAACTGCGCCTTTACCCGTTGCCTCTGGCGCTGCCGCGTATCGATGTGATGCAGATCTGGCACGAGCGAACACATAGCGATCGGTTACGCCGCTGGCTGCGTTTAAAAATTTATCAGCATGCTCAGGCCGTGGCTGGAGACCCTACTATGCTGGATACAGCGCATGATTGAATGCGGTTCTCACATCGTTGTTGGAAGGGGAGATATGACGGAACTCAGGCTCATTTTAGGCGATCAGCTCAATCCCGAGCATTCCTGGTTCAGGCAGCAGTCAGATCACGTTGTTTATGTGATGCTTGAGCTGCAGCAGGAAACGCGATACGTCCGCCATCATGCGCAGAAGATTATTGCCATCTTTGCTGCTATGCGCGAATTTGCCCGTCAGTTGCGTGAGCAAGGCCACCGGGTGCGCTATGTCCAGCTTGACGATCCTTCGAATCGCGGGTCGCTGACGGATAACCTTGATGCGCTCATTGCCTATTACCAGGCGGTAACATTCAGCTGGCAACTCCCCGATGAATGGCGTTTGGACGAGCAGCTAAAACGCTGGTCTGCAACCTGCGCGATAAAGACCATCACCGTGGACAGCGAGCACTTCTTTTGTGAGCGCCATGAGGTATCAGCGTTTTTTGGCCAGCGTAAATCTTGGCGCATGGAACATTTTTATCGCGAGATGCGCCGCCGCGAACGGGTGCTGATGCGCCCGGACGCTACGCCAGAGGGGGGAGAATGGAACTACGACGCCGAAAATCGCAAGCCATGGAAAGGCCACCCTGCGCCGCCGGGCGATCATCGGCCGATGCACAACCATAGTGCACTCTGGCATACCCTCACCGCGCTTGAGGTGCCAAGTTTCGGTGAGGCGCATGCCGGTGATTTCCGCTGGCCATTGGATCGAAAAGAGGCATTGGGGGGGCTGGAACGCTTTGTCCGCGATGATCTTCGCCACTTTGGCGATTGGCAGGATGCAATGCACACGGACTCCTGGCACCTGTTTCATTCCCTGATCTCCTTTGCACTGAATACTAAAATGCTCTCTCCACGGGAAGTGGTTGCCAACGTGCAGGCGGCTTGGCAACGCGGCGAGGTGCCCCTGGCCTGTGCAGAGGGGTTTATCCGGCAGGTGTTAGGCTGGCGTGAGTATGTGAGAGGCGTCTATTGGGCAAAAATGCCCGGCTATCGCGATAACAATTTCTTCCACCACCAGCGCCCGCTTCCTGATTGGTTCTGGAACGGCAACACGAAAATGAACTGCATGGCACAGGTTATCGGGCAGTCGCTGGATCATGCCTATGCGCACCATATCCAGCGGCTGATGATCGTCGGGAATTTTGCATTACTTGCCGGGCTTGCGCCTGCGCAGGTTCACGAATGGTATTTAGGCATTTATATCGATGCCTTTGAATGGGTTGAATTACCCAATACGCTTGGGATGAGCCAGTTTACTGATGGTGGTTTGCTGGCGAGTAAACCCTATGTTTCCAGCGCCGCCTACATTAATAAGATGAGCAATTACTGCTCACAGTGTAAATATAATCCGCGAGAGCGCACCGGGGAAAATGCCTGCCCATTCAATGCGCTTTACTGGCATTTTTTTATTCAGCATCAGTCGGCGTTGGGGCACAACCCACGTCTGTCGATGGTCTATCATCAGATTAAAAAATTCTCACCGCAGGAGCATGAAAATATTACTCAGCACGTGAAAAACCTGCTGATAGATATAGAAAAATTATAATCACCTCCCCATCTGGCGTGAGCCTATGCCGATCACAGCGGAACGCGAGACTTATTGCGCGGCACTGCGCATTGTTGGCGCGCCTTGCGTAACTCGGGCTGACGCCGCGGGCAGTCTGTGGGACAATAGCGCCATCATTTCGTTTAGATAAGAGTTGAATGGCGCTCTCCTCCGCAGTTAAAGATCAGATCGGCCAGTGGTACAAAGCCCTGCAACAACAAATACCGGACTTTATTTCCCGCGCTCCGCAGCGGCAGATGATCGCCGAAGTGGCGAAAACCCTTGCGGGGGATTATCAACGCCATCTGGCGATCGAAGCCCCGACCGGCGTGGGCAAAACGCTCTCGTACCTGATCCCGGGCATTGCCGTCGGGCGTGCCGAGAGCAAACCCCTGGTGGTCAGCACCGCCAACGTGGCGCTGCAGGATCAGATCTACAGTAAAGATTTGCCGCTGTTGAAGAAGATCATTCCGGATCTGAAATTCACTGGCGCATTCGGCCGTGGGCGCTACGTTTGCCCGCGCAATCTGGCGGCAATGAGCACCGACGTGGCCGAGCAGGGCGATCTGATGCTGTATCTGGATGAGAATGAACTGGCGCCGTCCAATGGGGAAGAGCAGGCGCTGTGCCAGAAGCTGTCGAAAGCGCTTACGCGCCATGAGTGGGATGGCCTGCGCGATCATTATCAGCTATCGATCGACGATCATCTCTGGGCCAAGCTGAGCACCGACAAGGCCAACTGCCTGGGCCGCAACTGCCATTATATCCGCGAATGCCCGTTCTATATTGCGCGTAAAGAAATCGAGACCGCCGATGTGGTGGTGGCGAACCATGCCCTGGTCATGGCGGCGCTGGAAACCGAATCGGTGTTGCCGAACCCGAAAGAGCTGCTGCTGGTGCTGGACGAAGGCCATCACCTGCCGGAAGTGGCACGAGATGCGCTGGAAATGGAAGGGGAGATCACCGCGCTGTGGAGCAACCTGCAACTCGATATGATCCTGCGCCAGGTAGAGCAATGCATGACGCAGTATCGCCCCAAGAATCCGCCGGGTTTGGCCAACAGTGAACGCCTGAAAAACCACTGCGAAGAAATGCGTGAGCTGATCCAGATTTTCGAACATCAGGTCAACGCATACCTACCGCCAGACAGCAGCAATGCCGAGCACCGTTTCGAAATGGGTGAACTGCCTGCCGAGATGGTCGAGATCTGCGCGCGCCTGTTTAAACTCACCGACGGGCTGCGCGGGCTGGCCGAATTTATCCTTAACGATCTCACCGAGCAAACCGGCAAGCACGACATCGTGCGTTTGCATCGGTCAATTATCCAGATGAGCCGCACGCTGGGCTACCTGGAAGCCATGAGCAAGCTATGGCGGCTGGCGGCGCTGGACAAGTCTTCCAACGCACCGATCTCCAAGTGGGTGGCGCGTGAGCTGCGCGATAACGTCACTCACCTTTATCTGCACTGCGTGGGTATCCGCGTTAGCGATCAGTTGGAAAAACTGCTGTGGCGCAAGGTGCCGCACGTGGTGATCACCTCTGCGACGTTGCGTTCGCTTAACAGCTTCTCGCGCTTGCAAGAGATGAGTGGGCTAAGCGAGAAGGCGGGGGATCGCTTCGAAACCCTGGATTCGCCGTTTAACCACGTTGAGCAGGGCAAGATCGTTATTCCCAAAATGCGTTTTGAACCGGCCATGGCCAATGAGGCCGAGCATCTGGAGGAAATGGCGCGTTTCTTCCGTGGTGAGCAGGCCAGCGGTAAGCACAAAGGGATGCTGATCCTGTTCAGCAGCCACCGGGCAATGCAGACCTTTTTGAGCTATGTGACCGATCTGCGTCTGATGCTGCTGGTGCAGGGCGATCAGCCACGCTATCGGCTGGTGGAAGAGCACCGCAAACGGGTAGAGAAGGGCAGCGCCAGCGTGTTAGTGGGGTTACAGTCGTTTGCTGAAGGGCTGGATCTGAAAGGGGAACTGCTGACCCAGGTGCATATTCACAAGATCGCTTTCCCGCCGATCGACAGCCCGGTGATCCTGACCGAGGGCGAATGGCTTAAATCGCTGAACCGTTACCCGTTTGAAGTGCAAAGCCTGCCAAGTGCGTCTTTCAATCTGATCCAGCAGGTAGGGCGCTTGATTCGCAGCAACGAATGTCACGGTGAAATCGTGATTTACGATCGCCGCCTGTTGACCAAAAGCTACGGTTCACGTCTGTTGGCAGCGCTGCCGGTGTTCCCGATCGAACAGCGCGAGGTGCCTGAAGCCGATAAGGCGCATCTGGCGGCACTGGCATCTGCCGCCAGCGCGGCAAAAAAGGAGAATAAGCGTAAAAACCCGTTTGCCCGCCGCCGTGCACGTTGATTAGAACAGGGCGGCGCGCCGGTTTTGCTTCGCTGGCGGGGATTCAGGTGGGCACTTATTGCCATGCGCTGGCGGCGGCATTGGGCCTTTCGCAACTGTTTGTTGTCGTACCTTTGGCCTATGATGCGCTACGTTTATTGGGTGCGGCCTATCTGCTGTATCTAGCAGTGAAAACGCTGCGTTCGGGCAGTAACTTACAGCTATCTGCCGGTCTACAGACCATTCCAGCCCGGCGGATCTTCCAACAAGGGTTACTGACTAATATCCTCAACCCCAAAATGGCCCTGTTTGTGCTGGCGCTATTTCCGCAGTTTATTGATCCACGGGCGGGTTCGGTAGTGTTACAGATGCTGGTTCTGGCAACCCTTCTCAATATGATGGGGGTGGTGGTTAATGGCGTGGTGATCCTGGCGGTCAGCGGCATGAAAAGCCGCTTTGCAGGCCAGCGATTCTGCCCCCGTTGGCCCCATTATCTGCTGAGTGGCGTCTTTGCCGGGCTGGCCTGCAAGTTGATCTTCGACAGCCGCAAATAGTTGCTTTGCAGCTATGCAGCGTGGATGGCTTTGGTGGCGGAGTCTTTACCAGCCGCCGCCTCCGCCGCCCCCTGAACCGCCCCCTGACGATCCGCTACCGGAAGAGCCGGAGCCGCTGTAGCTGGAGCCTGAACTCGAGCTTGAACTGCTACTGGGGCGATCCATGGAGGATGAACGGCAGGATTGGCTAAAGTGATGCACGTTGTTCCAATCTGCATCGGCGAACACCTCCGACATGGCTCCGCTGGTGCTCAGGTATTGTGCGAAGGTATTTGCCCAGGTTTTACCCACACCGAGCGCCAGCGCGTAGGGGAGCATACGTTCAAAATGGGAAACCAGCTTATCGGGTGGATAGAGTGCCTGATAGCGATATTTCTCTGCCGCACCAAGATACAGTTTCAGCCCTTGGGCAGTGGCTAAATCATTCAGCCCCCGCTGTGTGTAACCTGGTACCCGCCAAGCAAAGGCCACGCAAAGCAGAATCGCGGCCAGCAGAGCGCCGACGTACCCAGCGGGAAGTTGCGTCAAAGGCAGCATGCCAAACATGAAAACACCACTGAAAAAGATGGTAAAAGAACCAAATATCAGCAAAAGAAGCAGCGGAATAGCTCCCCAGGTATTCAAGATTATCTTCGGGCTAAATAAGAATTTCAGCGGTAAAGAAAGTAACGTAATACCGAATAACAGGAACAATAAGGCTGGAATAGTCACTATTGCCGCACCGGCGTTAAATAATGTGCCGCAGATAACGGGGATCAGCAACATGAGGTATATGCCGCGCCGTAGAGGCTTCGCCCATTTACTGAATAATAATTCCTGCTGGTTTTTACAGCGTTGCTCTAACCATTTACGGGCGTTCTGCATTGGCCTTTGGTAGGCCTTGCTGAGATTAATGTTCTTACGATCACTGACAAACAGGGTGCTCAGCAATTTTTTGTCATTAGCATTTAACGGCTTGCTATTTCCATCAGGTTGTAGCGATAACCACTGTTCTTCCACCGTGCGGCCTTTGGCAAACCACAGCACTTTCGCCTGACTCTGTTTTACCCTAATAGCCACCGCGCGCTTAGCCACGAGATCCAACAGATCGCTACTGAAAGCAACGTCATCGTACCTTCGCTGAGTAATATAGCGCAGATAACCCGGCGACATCTCTGCAGGGAGCGCGTACAGCGGCACGATAGGCGGCATTTTCAGCCCGTTGGCAGTAACATTTTTACGCCACCAAAGCAGGTAATAGCCAATAATCAGAAACAGGGGGATCCATAATGCACCGGTTTTCACCGTCGGCAGCAACAAATGCGCCAACGGTGAAGCGGCTTCCGGTGCGGGGGCGCTGGCAAGAATGCTGCGTGGCCAGGTATAAACAACGGTCAACCCAGCACCTTGTTCCAATGGTTGTATGGTCTGCACGCTGCCATCGGGTAAAATCTTGGCATTTTGCTCTTTGGCACCTGGCAGGCCGGTATAGATATCAACGGATCGTAACCGGGTGTCTTTGCCTGCGCCATTCAGAAATGCGCCCGCTTCGGGCAATTCCAGATGAAAACTAGCGTGATCAATCGCATAGGCCCAGTCGTTGCCGGTCACATTCCAGTAAAGTTCATCCCAGTCTGGGAAGCGGCTAAAGTGGTTACGAATTTGGTATTGGATCTCATAGTGGTAAATGCCGGGTGCCAAGATATGTTCAGCGCTGCCAATACGAACGGTGAGCGTTTTGCCTTCTTTAACCACGCTGAAAGGTTCGGCGACGCCATCGCGCAACACGTTCTTGATCTGATAGTCGACGCTGAAAATTTTGCCGTCTTGCCGGTTCCAGCTTAATGGCAGGGTACGGAAAATCCCCCGGCGTATTTGTTGGCCCAAGGACAATACCTTGATGCTTTCGCTCACCGCCATGCTGCCGTCCGTATCAAAACGCGCCCGGGTATCGAACGATAAAATGTGCTCATCGGCACGAACGCGGTGAGAGGGCGCCGCTGCTTTGCTCTTACTCTCGCTCGCCGCGGCGGCGACGGGTATGCTGATGGCAATATCATCGGGTGCTGCTGAGATGACGGCCGTGCTACTGGCAAGATCATCGGTTGTTGCCTGAGCTGCTCCTGTAGCCAGTAACAAAAACAGCCAGAAAATGCTGAGTATTCTGCCAGACCAGCTTGCCATGCTGTCACTCCATCCGTGGTAACTTGGCATCTTCAGGATCCTCAAGCTCAAAAAACGCGTCCACGTTAAAGTTAAACAAACGGGCCAGTAATAAGCTCGGGAAAGACTCCACCAGAATATTGAAATCGCGTACCGTGCTGTTGAAATAACGGCGTGCCATCTGCAACTGTTCTTCTATTTCTGCGAGAGATTGTTGCAGGGAGAGAAAGTTCTCGTTGGCCTTCAGTTCTGGGTAGGCCTCGGCCAGGGCAAAAATACGCCCCAAAGTGCCTGAATATTGCCGCTCGCTCTCAGCAATCTGCTGAGTATTACCCACCAGATTGTTGCGCTGGCGAGTGATTTCCTCCTGTAACTCTTTTTCATGTTGAGCGTAGCGTTTGACCAGGTTAAGCAGGTTCGGTGCCAGATCGTGGCGGCGTTTGAGCTGTACTGCGATACCGCTCCAGGCTTCGTCTTTAAAACGGCGCAGAGAGATAAAGCGGTTATAGGTCACGATTGCCCAGATCAGCACCACAGCAATCACGGCTAAACCGATATAAATTTCCATTTTTCCATCCGTGTTGGCAGAAGAGACATAATTCCTTTCGATATCTACGGATATTATCCTATTCGAGTATCCGCGGTAAATCGTGATACATATGTGAAACTCCCCTGATAACAAGGATGCGGCTCGCTATGTACCAACCTACCTCATTCCGTGAAGATGACCTTGATAACCAATTAGCCTTAGTGCGGGCCAACCCGCTGGGGCTGCTGATCAGCCACAGTTCGCAGGGCTTGCTGGCAGATCCGCTGCCCTTTCTTGTCGACGTCGATCGGCAACAGCAGGTGATATTGAGAGCCCATATGGCACGCGCCAACCCCCATTGGCAACGGTTGCACAGGGGGCCGGAGTGTCTGGTGGTGTTTCAGGGAGCGGAGGGGTACATCTCGCCGAGCTGGTATGAAAGCAAACGCCAGCACGGCAAAGTGGTGCCAACCTGGAATTATGCCGCAGTGCAGATGTGGGGTGTGCCCACGGTGATGGAAGATCCGCTCTGGCTGCGCCAGCAGTTGGCTGGGATAACAGGATTAAACGAGAGTCAACAACCGCAGCCCTGGAGCCTTGATGATGCTCCTGCCAACTATATTGCCAGCCAGATGAAGGGCATTGTCGGCATTGAAATTGTTGTCACGCGCCGGGAAGGCAAATGGAAAATGAGCCAGAACCGCAGTGCTGAAGATATCAGCGGGGTGATCGCCGGGCTACGGGCAGGCGATAGTGCGCAGCAGCAGTTGGCCGCTGAGGTTGAGCGGCGTCGTGGATAAGATATGCTATAACAAAATGAACCAGCGGAACTGAACCATGGATTACAGCAAAATTATCAAAGAAATAGGTCGTGGTAAGAATCATGCGCGCGATCTGGATCAGGAAACCGCGTTTCAGCTTTATCAGGCGATGTTGGCGGGTGAGGTCCCTGAGCTTGAGCTGGGGGGCATACTGATTGCCATGCGTATTAAAGGAGAGGCCGAGGCGGAAATGCTCGGCTTCTATCGGGCGATGCAGCAGCAGGTGATGCGTCTGCAACCCCCGCAGGGGCGCCCGATGCCGGTGGTGCTGCCAAGTTACAACGGAGCACGCAAGCAGGCCAATCTGACGCCGCTGCTGGCCTTGTTGCTGGCTCGAGTAGGGCT
This sequence comes from Serratia sp. MMO-28, assembly GCF_037199905.1. Taxonomy (NCBI): domain Bacteria; kingdom Pseudomonadati; phylum Pseudomonadota; class Gammaproteobacteria; order Enterobacterales; family Yersiniaceae; genus Serratia; species Serratia sp. MMO-28. The sequence goes on along the minus strand of NZ_JBBCVB010000019.1, from coordinate 43,863 downwards.
ACCGGTCGTGGTGCATGGCGTCCTGAATGACAGCACGCGGGTGACCAGTGCGGAAATCTTCCGTGCGCTCGGTGTGCCGTGGTCTGAAGATCCTTGTCATGCACAGCAGCGATTGGAAAACGGTCAGCCCGTTTTTATCCCGATATCTGCGTTTTCCCCGCCAATGGGTGCCCAGCTTGATCTGCGCTGGAAAATGGGCGTGCGTAACAGTGCCCACACGTTGGCCGAGTTGGCTACGCCGTTTGCTGATGAAGATGTGCTGCGTATCGCCAGCGTTTCTCACCCGGAATACGTTGCGCGTGTGGCATCGTTTTTCCGCCAAATTGGCGCACGTGGCCTGCTGATGCACGGCACGGAAGGGGAAGCCTATGCCAATCCGCAGCGTTGCCCGCAGATTCATTACATCACCAGCGGCGAACAGCGGGTTTTACTGGAACGGCCAGCGCAGGATGTGCCGGTTGCGCTGCCCGCAGCCAAAGATGCTGAAACTACCGCGCGCTGGACTGAACGCTGTTTGGCGGGTGAGGTTGCCATTCCTGAGCCTATCTCACGGCAGATCGCCTGTTGTCTGCTGGCAACCGGTGTGGTGGCTACTCTGGAGCAGGGGTTGGCCTGTTTACGCTGAGAAACTCGCTTTTGCCTTGCCGAAAAACGGTAAATTCTAGGGATTAATGTCGAACCATAGTATTCAGCGATCGAAATCTAGGCTGTTTGGGGGGACGCGCACTGTTTATCAATAGGAAAACTTTAAAAACGCAGGTGTATAACTTTACAAAAGTGGATTACACTCAAAAGGCACTTTGAGGAGAGGGTGATATCTGCCTGATGAACCTCGAAATACATCCACCTGATGAAAAGTATTACTTCTGTTTTAGTCGGTTCACGGTTGTAAAACAGGGTTCGCAGACTAATATATCTAGATCGTAGGAGAAAGGGCTCTGAACGGGCTTATGCCGTAATGTAATACGTATTTTGGGCTATAAATCACGTTGTCAGCATGAGCTATTTGCATTCATTGCATAGAATGCGAAGTCTATTATATGGGTATGGATGATGAGCAAATATGATGATGTTCAGCAGTTCAAAAATAAAATCAATATGAAACATATTGATTATAAAGAATTTTCTACAGAAGATAGTTCATTGGCTTTGCACCGCTGGCCTATTGTTGAGCAAGTGGCAGAAGAAGGAAATGGCACGTTTTCCAGCCTTGAGCGCAGCATGCAGCCGACACCAGTGAGTGCCAGCGAGTTCTCCCAGATTTCATCCTCAAGTTCGCACCAACCCGCGCAGCCCAATGCTGCAGTAACCCAGAACCCATCATTGCCAGGGCAAGCTTCCCACGATTTTAAACAGAGGATCCCTGTGCCAAACCGGGATGAACAGCTTGCTGCGCCGGTGGCCGCTGCGGTGCCACCTCCCCCTGCGCAAACGCAGGATCCACAGCGTTTTAAAAAAATGTTCAGCAAGAAAACCTCTTCTGCTGGAGAAGGTAGCAATACTGGCCGTAATGCATTACTCAAACCACTTTTAGAGATTATTGCCTCATGCCGTTAGTCTGTGTTTGTTCTCCCAAGGGAGGGGTAGGAAAAACTACAGTTGCTGCTAATTTGGCTTATGCTTTGGCCCGCAGCGGCAGTAAAGTTTTAGTGGTGGACTTCGATACGCAAAATGCGTTGCGTCTTCATTTTGGTGTGCCTATTGCCGATAATCGTGGCTTTGTTGCTCAATCAGGAGCCTTATCTGATTGGAGTCAGTTTATCCTCAAAGTCGGGCCCAACCTGTTTGTTTTACCCTGCGGTGAAGTGACGGAAGACGAACGACTCCAGTTTGAAGATAACCTGATGAATGAACCTATGTTCATTCAACGTGGCCTCAGTGCAGTGCTTAAAATTCCGGATATGGTGGTGATCGCCGATCTGCCCCCTGGCCGTAATGCAGCGCTGAAAGCCATGGAGTCTGTGGCGGATATGCGTATCGTTGTCTTGCTGGCCGATACGGCCTCTCTTAGCCTGCTGCCGCTTGTCGAACAGCATAAGTTTATGAACAAACCGCTCAATAATAAAATGGGCGAATATTATGTGGTGAATCAGAGTGATATGAGACGCACTCTGAGCCGCGACGTCACGCTTTTTTTTGAGCAGCGTTTGCGGGATAAACTGTTGGGCACGATTCATCGCGATGAATGCGTGCCTGAGGCAAACGCATCGCAGCGGGCGATCATGGACATCAGTCCCGTTTCGGCTGCCGCATTTGATGTCGATCATATAAGTAAAAAAGTAGCAGTTATTTTAGGGCTAAGCGTGGGCGATGGTGCGTATCATCATACTACGTCTATTTATAGTTCTTAATTAGGGCGGTTTGGTCAGCTATGAATAAATTACTTTTCTCTTTTTTACTGCTGTTGGCCTTACCTCTGATTGTACTGATTATCATTGCGCCAATGAGCAGTGATAATCAGTACATCTTTGGTTTCATCTGTATTGCCATCGTATTTATTCTCGGGGTGAGTAAAAGCAAGAAAGTCACCCTGATCATGATCGTCATGTCAACAATGATGTCATTGCGCTACATATATTGGCGTGCAACGGAAACTCTGCATTTCAATACTACCCTGGAAGCGGTGCTGGGGATTGCGCTGTTTATGACCGAGCTGTATGCCCTGGTCATTTTGTTGTTTGGGTATATACAGACTACCTGGTCACTAAAAAGAACCATTGAGCCTTTGCCTGAGGATATTTCACTGTGGCCAACGGTAGATATTTATATCCCTACCTATAACGAAAGCATGGATGTAGTGCGTGATACAGTGCTGGCGGCACAGTGCATCGATTATCCCAAAGATAAAGTGAAGATCTATGTGCTTGATGACGGTAAACGTAATGAATTTGCGGTATTTTGTGCCGATGCGGGCGTAGGCTATATCACCAGAAGTGACAACAAACATGCCAAAGCGGGCAACCTGAATAACGCCATGAAAGTGACTCAGGGCGAGTTAATCACGGTGTTTGACTGCGATCACGTGGCTACCCGGGCCTTCTTACAGGCTACGGTAGGCAGCTTCCTGGTTGATGAGCGTTTGGCCTTGATTCAGACCCCACACTATTTCTATTCACCCGATCCTTTCGAACGCAACCTCTCTGAGGCGAGTAAAGTGCCGAATGAAGGGGCGCTGTTCTATGGGCCGGTACAGCAAGGTAATGACAACTGGAACGCGACTTTTTTCTGCGGTTCTTGTGCGGTTATCCGCCGCACGGCGTTGGAGCAGGTGGGGGGCTTTGCCGTTGAAACTGTGACCGAGGATGCTCATACCGCGTTGAAAATGCAGCGTTTGGGATGGGGATCGGCGTTTTTGGCACTTCCTCTGGCTGCCGGTTTGGCCACCGAACGTTTGGGGTTGCATGTTATTCAGCGAACTCGCTGGGCACGCGGAATGACGCAGATTTTCCGCGTGGATAACCCCATGCTGGGGCGAGGCCTGACCTGGCAGCAGCGTTTGTGCTATCTGAACGCCATGCTGCATTTCCAATACGGTTTACCGCGCGTCATATTCTGTATCGCGCCGTTGTTTTATCTGTTATTCAACCTGAATATCATTGCGTCATCGGCGGGGTTAATTTTTGCCTACGTATTGCCCCATCTGGTGATGTCGATTTATATCAACTCCAGAGCAACAGGGCGTTATCGTTATTCGTTCTGGGGGGAAATATATGAAACCGTCATGTGTTTCCACCTGGTTATCCCTACCATGCTGGCGATGATTTCGCCAAAGCATGGCAAATTCAACGTGACGGATAAAGGAGCGTTGTTGGACGATAACTATTTCGACTTCCACATTGTGCGGCCGCACATCATTGCGGTATCGCTGTTATTGTTGGGAACCGCATGGGGAGTTGCACGTCTGTTTATCCCCGATCACTATGGGGCAAACCCTCAGGTTATTATGCTGAATATCGGCTGGGCCACTTTCAGTATGATCATATTGCTCGCTTCCATTGCGGTGGCGCGCGAAACCCGCCAGATCAGAAAAACCATTCGTGTTGAAGCCTCAATTCCCGCCGTTCTCTATTTTGCCAGCGGCGCGGCGATGCGCACGGAAACGATAGATCTTTCAATGGGGGGCGTGAGTTTGAAAACCCCGGATGAGCGTTTCCTGGGGGATCCTATTGAAGAGGTTGAGCTGGCATTGAAGTCCGGCACCGTGAGCTTCCCGGTGGAAGTTATTAACGTTGATAAATCCGTGACCCGTTTGATGTTCCAAGAACTGCCGATCGAAAAACGACGGGAACTGGTGAGAGTGGTTCTGGCCCGTGCTGATGCCTGGATCCGCGATAAGCCGCACGCGCCCGATCGGCCACTGCGCTCATTCCTTGGGATTCTTCGTTGTATTTTTGAACTGTTTTATTTCTCCTGGCAGGATCGCCGCGAAAAGAAACGCCGGAAACAGCAGGGCAAGCAGCTAGAGATAAAACAGGGCCAGGACAAGGAACAAACAATATGAGAGTAGTGGGAAGAACGCTACCAACCGCTATGCTTCTGGCAAGCAGCCTGCTTTTGTGGTCCTGCCTACCTGGTGTATTGAGTGCCGCCGAGCCAGTGATTCCCGTGCCACCAGGCAGCGAAGTTCCGGGTTTGCCATCGTTACCTCGCCCAGTTGATTCCCCGCTGCAACCTGGAGCGGTGCCGGGGAGTGGGGATCCGGCTGCGACTGGGAGCACAGCGGCTGATAATCCGGCCTCGCAACCAGACATGCCACAACCTGCTCTAAATCAGTCGGTTGAATCTACGCTCAGCATTATTGACATGGGGCAGCCCGCGGGGTTGACGCTGAATAACTGGCAGCGGCAATCAGGGATCACCTTTACTTTACCCAGCGATTCGGTGGTGACGGCTGCAACCCTATTGCTTGATGTCGAAGTATCACCGGCCTTGATGGAGGGGGACGCAGAACTGCACCTGATGCTCAACGGGCAGCCCCTGAGCCAACACTTACTGAACAAGCTGCATCAGTCCAAGGTGACCTATAAGGTCGCTGTCCCAGCGGCCATGGTGGTGGCGCATAACAACCTGAGCTTCAGTATTAAAAGCAGTAATGATGCCGCCATGCAGTGCGAAAAGGGCGCATCCGATAAATACTGGGTAAAAGTATTGCCGAGCAGCCATTTGCAGTTGGAAGGCCAGGTACTGAATATCGGCCAAAATCTTGGCCGCTTCCCGCGTCCATTTTTCGATCCACAGGCGATGCAATCTTCTGTCGTGAATATGGTCTTCAGCCAGGCCAAGAGGCCGGAGGATGTCGGGGCTGCGGCAATAGTCAGTTCTTATCTGGGCATCTTGACGCGTCATAACAATCTTGATTTCCAGATATTGCAGGATGCGCTACCTGAACAGAATGGGATTATTTTCGCCCGGCCAGGGGAGCAGATCGGCGAACTAACGTTACCGCAGGCCGATGGCCCGACGCTGCAACTGATCGATAACCCATTAAACCCGGTTTACAAGCTGTTGCTGGTGATGGGCAATAGCAGTGCCGAGATGCGTCAGGCGGCTTACCGCCTGGTCAGCCAGCCGTTACCGGAGAAAACGGCACTGTTGGCGGTGAAGCCGGTGGCGATCCCTGAGCGTGTGGCTTATGACGCGCCACGCTGGATCAACACTACCCATCCAGTCAAGTTTAGTGAGCTGGTGGCCGATGTTGATGAACTTACCGTCACTGGTGTCTTCCATGATGCGGTACGCATTGCGTTCCGCGCTGCGCCGGATCTGTTTATCTGGGATGGCCGAAATGTGCCATTGCAAATCAACTACCGTTTCCCTACCGATAGCTGGATTGACGAAAATAGGTCGCAACTGAGTGCGACGCTGAACGGAACTTTTTTACGTAATTTGCCGGTTAATAAGTCGGGGTTGCTGGAATTGCTGTGGCGCAAATTTGGTGGGGATACCCGTCAGGAGAGCTACAGCCTTCCTTTGCCGCCTTATCTGATTTACGGCGATAACATGCTGGAGCTCTATTTTTCTATCGTGCCTAAAAATGGCTCCTCCTGTAATCCTGCCGATAGCGACAGTATCAAGAGCCGTATCGGCCCCGATTCTTACATCGATCTGAGTAAAACGTATCATTTCACCGAACTGCCAAATCTTTCTTATTACGTCGGCGCCACCTTCCCATTCACCCGATTGGCTGATTTTTCGCAAACCGTTCTGTTATTAGCTGAAAAACCGACTATAAATGAAATTCGGACTCTGCTTAATCTGACGGCGCGGGCGGGTATTGCAACCGGCAGTGCCATCAGCAATGTTGACATCCGTTTCGGGCTGAAAGGCAATGAAATGGACGATCCTGAATACAAAGGGCGGGATGTGCTGGTGGTGGCCTCATTGGCTCAGTCGGCATTTTATCAGCGCTTGTTGCAGGATGCGCCATTTGCCTTGGATAGCGGCGGTTTGCTGACGGTGAAGCCACAGCCGATGCAGGAAAGACTGCAGGCTTACCTGAAAGGCAACTGGCAGACGCAGGGCATTGATGCGGATCGTTATCTGTCGTCACTCTCCGATTGGCGCGGTTTTTTCAGCTTCCGTTCCGCTTGGGATCCGCAACGGGTGGTAGTGGTGGCCAGTGCCACCGATGATGAGGGGTTAAGTAAGATCTATACTGACCTGAAATCATTAAAGATTAACGCCGGGATCCGTGGCGATCTGGCGGTAATTACCGACCAAAATGGTGTGAACAGTTTCCAGGTCGGCGCTCAGTTCCCCAGTGGGGAGTTGCCTTGGTATCTGATCTTTATCTGGTACGCCAGTAAACATGTGGTGCTTTTATCTCTGGCTGGTTTAGTGATTTCCGTGGTGCTGGGGTTGAGTCTTTATGTTCTGTTAAGAAGGCATGCAGCCAAACGTTTAGGGAGAGATGCGGAAGATGAAGATTAAAACCTGTCTCGACCCGGTGTTATACAGGAGCTGTCCATGGAATATAACCAATTGAACATACTGTTGAAAAAGAAACTTTGCTCGGCCTCTTTGGTCGGGCTGACGGTATTCTCGGTCTCGGCGATGGCCGATGACAGTAACCCGGCGTTGAAAGCCCTCTTTGAGCAGGCTGCCTATTGGCATGATAAATCTCATGATGATTTAGCCCAGAGCGCTCTGCAGAAAGTTTTACTGATGGATGAGAACAATACCGAGGCGATGTATCTGTTGTCTTTGTATGCCATGCAGGGCGGTGATAAAGAAAATGCTGAACTATGGCGAAAAAAACTGAGTAGCGTGGCGCCTAACGATCCGCGCCTGAAGGCGTTGGATGGCAGTTCGGTGGCTCAGTCGCCAGCGGCTAAAAATCTGTTAGCACAGGCTAGGCAGTATGCAGCGAAGGGGAATTTCCCTCAGGCGATTGCCAGTTATCAGGCTATTTTCAATGGTAAAACCCCGATCGACAACCTGGCTAATGAGTATTATCTCACCCTGGCGGGCACCCCGGAGGGGCGGCAAGAAGCGATCGATGGCCTGAAGCAGCGTCTTGCCTTGCAGCCCAGCGACACTCAAACCCAGGTCGTTCTGGGAAAGGTGATGACTTATCAGGAATCGACGCGCCGGGAAGGGATTAGCAGGCTGGCCGCGATAGCTCCTACCAATAGCGAGGCCGATCAGGGCTTGAAGCAGGCGTTACTGTGGCTGGCACCGCAGCCTGCAGATAAGCCGCTGTATGACGCCTATCAGCAACGGCATCCGGCAGACAAGGCGGTTGCCGCCTATTACCAGCAGAATATTGCCGGGGCCGCAAAGAGCGCCGGGTATGCCGAATTGAATAAAGGGCAGTTGAGCGGCGCGAAGAGCCAGTTTGAAAGCATTCTGGCCAGTAACCCGAATGATCGGGATGCCTTGGCAGGTATGGGTTTTACTGCGATGCGCAGTGGTGACTTCAGCCAGGCAGAGAGCTATCTCACTCAGGCGGCGAAGCAAGGTGGCCCACAAAGTGCGCAGTGGAGCGCATTAGCCCAGGATGCCAACTTTTATGGTTCATTGACCAAGGCTAAACAGGCAGTCAGTGCAGGTCAGTTGGATGAAGCTTTAGCCCTCACAGCGCCGCTGGCTAATGCCACCGGTGATAAAGGTAATGCCGTGACGCTGTTCCGCGCGGATGTTTCGCGCAGAAAAGGGGATTTTGCAGCGGCGGAACAGGATTATCGCGGGTTGCTGGCGCAGAACCCACAGAATAACGATGCAAAACTGGGGCTTTATTATCTGTTATTGCAACAGCGTAACAAAGAAAAAGAGGCCGAACTGGTTCTACAGACGATACCTGCCAATCTGCGGCCTAAAGTCATGCGGGCGGTCGCAGGTGTCAACGTTGAACCATTGCGTAAAGAAGCCGCATTAGCGGTGCAGAATAATGATTCTCCGCGCGCGCTGATGATTCTGCAGCAGGCGTTGGAAAAACAACCATCGAATGTCTGGGTGCGCTTGGATATGGCACGCATTATGTATAAGCAGGGGCAGGAGCTTCAGGCTCAAACTTTGATCTCCCCGCTGATGCAGATGGGGGCCTCGCCCGATGGGCTCTATGCTGCCGCGCTGTTTGCCTCTGAGCGCAATGATTGGCTGAACGTTTCTACGCTGATGGCGCGTATCCCGGCTTCCAAGCAGACGCGCGATATGCGGGAATTAGCCGCAGTGGCCTCTGTCAATCAACAGCGTGCAAGTGCTGAAAATTATCTGCGCCAAGGCAACACCGCCAGTGCCGCCGTGATCCTGCGCCAAATGGCGCAGAAACCCCCCACTGAACCTGCAGCGCTTGGGGAGTTGGCTAAAGATCTGATGGCGGTCGGTGATACCTCCATGGCGGTGCAGTTGGTGCGCGAGAATATGCGCCAGGGCGTTAAAGGGAGTGCGGGTGATTATGCTGCCCAGATCGCGGTGCTGAATCAGGCAGGATTAAGCCAGGAGGCCGATGCCTGGTTAAATAACCCGGCATTGCTGGCGAAAAGTTCGGCAAGAGAGATCGGCCAGTTGCGAAACGGTGGTGTGATCAATGAAGCCGATAAACTGCGCCTGCAAGGGCAGTATGGCGCCGCCTATGACAAATTGATCGCAGCCTTGCAGAATGATCCCCAGAACGCGGACATCATGCTGGCGATGGGGCGTCTCTATCAATCCGGTAACATGAACAAGGAAGCCGGGCAGGTCTACAACTATCTGCTGAGCCGTAACAGCCTGAATCAGGGGGCGCGTGAAGGTGCGGCAGGCGTTGCTCTGGCGGATGGGGATGTCAGCAAAGCTAAACAACTGCTGGGTGGGTTGCCCGCGGTAAAAACGCCAGACCAACTGCTGCTTGCAGCCCGTGTAGCCCAGGCCGATGGCAATTACACGCAAGCCATGTCTCTGCTGCGTGAGGCGAAAAGCCGCCTGAGTGGCGTGAGCGTATCATCGACAGGGAACGGGCAGGCGTTGATTGGTGGCTTAAGATTGGCGGATAACCCGTTTGCCACACAGGCATCTACGCAATCAACGTTGAGCACGACGCCTTCCGCTTATGGTGAGGTTTTACCTTGGCAGGTGGCAGCCCCTACTCTGGCAGGCAGTTATGCCAATAGCGTCTTACGCCAACCGGCCAAAAATCCGACCTTGCAGCAGATCGAAAAGCTGATGGATGAGGTGCAAAACAAAACGGCGACCTGGGTGCAGGGGAACATCGCGTTGCGTGATAACAGCAGCGGTGAGAGTGGGCTGAGTAATATTACGGAAATAAAAAGCCCGATCAGCGTGTCGGGTATGCCGATCGATAATGGGCGGGTGACATTTAATGTGACCCCGGTCATGTTGAAGTCAGGCACGCCGTCTGACAGCGCCAGCGTTCGCTTTGGTACCGGTGCTTTGCAGCAGGCTAAGGCCGTTGAGGCAGCGACACAGGCATCGATTATTGCTTCGCAGAACTCCATCGCTGCCGCGCAGGCGGCCAATCTGCGCTATCAGGAAATTCACGCGACGCGGGATCACCTGTGCTCTATTGATTCCACCTCAGCAGAATGTGATGCCGCGACAATTGCACAGGCGCAAGCTTATGAGGAAAAACAGTTACTCGATGGGCAGATAACTCAGCCGCAGAAATATAACCCGAATGATTTCTATGCTGATTCCCCTGGGCAACAGCAAGAAACCGGTGTCGAACTGGCTCTGGCATTGAGTGGGGACAGCTACAAACTGGACGTCGGCAGCACGCCACTGGGGAGCGGAATCAGTTCAGTCATCGGTGGCGTGAAATGGTCACCCAAAGTCGGCGATCATTCTACATTGGATATGACGCTGGAACGGCGGGCAGTTGCGGATAGCCTGCTCTCCTATGTCGGTACTGAGGATGTGATCACCGGTAAGAAATGGGGGGCAGTGACCAAGAACGGCGGTAGCCTGAATCTGGGGTTTGATGACGGTACCGTCGGCGCTTACGGTGGCGCGGGTTATTACAGTTACCTGGGTGACAATGTTGCCAGCAACAAAAGTATCAATGCATTGTTGGGCGCTTATATCCGCCCTTATAAGGATGATGAGAATGAGCTCAAAGTGGGTGTCAACGTTAACTATATGAACTTTGACAAAAACTTGAGCTACTTCAGCTATGGTCAAGGGGGATATTTCAGCCCGCAAGATTATGTCAGTATCTCCCTGCCAGTTGAATTTACTCAGAAGCAGAATGAGTTCACCTATACGTTGGGTGGCACTGTGGGGTATCAGTCTTATCACAACAAGGAAAGCGAATATTTCCCTAATGATCCCGATCTCCAGTCACAATTAGAGGGATTGGTTAGCCAAGGCTATGGTAAGGAGGCCATGTATGCCGCTGAAGATAAAAGCGGTATTGGCTATAGCCTGAAAGCGGCAGGGACTTATAAAGTTACGCCTAGTATGTTGGTCGGAGGGCAGTTGGGTTATGACACTTTCGGCAGCTATTCCGAGAGCACGGCTTTGCTCTATTTTAAATATCTGTTAGATGGGAAATAACCATGCAAGATATTAATAATGCGTCTTATGAACTCGATTATTATCGTCGGCAGCAGTTTAAACCAGGCTGGCAGAGTCTGATGGAAGTGGTTTTTTCTGGTATTTTTGCCTCGGCCGATGAGGCGGACAGTCGGGACTTTTTACGTTTGATGGGGAGCCAACTGGCAGAAAAAACGCCGTTGCCCGAGGCGGAAACGGTGGGGGATCTCGAAGATAGCATCAACGCGGTGTTGAGCCAGTTCGATTGGGGATGGGTGAAGGTTGATGCCAGCGAGCAGGAAATATTGCTGACGCATTATGCTCATCCACAAGCGCCCGATCCCAATAACGAGTTGCTGTGGAGTCTCTCTTTTGCCACCGTACTGGAAGGCGCATATGCCACCTGGCTGTTGGCTCAGGGCGGGGCACCGCATGTTGCTCTGCGCCAGAACCAGCAATATCAGGATCATACATTGGTTTTTAGCTACAGAAACGGGCAATAAAGGTGAATATGGTGGCTAAATATACTCAGGGTTGGGTCAGAATATTAGCGTTGCTGACCGGGTTGCTGTTTTCTTTTGGTTCTGTTGCGCAGGATAATGCTTGGGCGCTCTATAAACAGCGTTTTTTATTACCTGACGGACGCGTTGTTGATACCGGCAATAATAATATCAGCCATACCGAAGGGCAGGGATATGCCATGTTGCTGGCGGTATATAATAATGACCAGCAGGCTTTTGACAGTATGTGGCGGTGGACTAACGCGACGTTATACCGTAAGGATATCGGGCTATTTTCTTGGCGCTATGAACCTGGCAAAGCTGTGCCGATAGCGGATAAAAATAATGCCACCGATGGCGATATCTTTATTGCCTGGGCACTATTGGAGGCAGGGAAAAAATGGAACGTCAGGGAATACCTAAGGAGCTCATCTGAAATACAGCGCTCATTGCTGCGGCATACGTTAGTAAAATATGCTGGTTATAACGTGATGCTGCCAGGGGTAACCGGTTTTAAACAGGCTAATTCGATCACGGTAAATCCTTCCTATTTTGTTTTCCCCGCTTGGAAGGCGTTCTTTGACTATACCCATCTGCTGGTATGGAAACAGCTGAGCGATGACAGCTTCGCCATGCTCAATAAAATGTCATTTGGCAAGGCACAGCTCCCGACGGATTGGGTCACGCTGTCTGCCGACGGCCGTATGACACCAGCGAGTGGTTGGCCGCCTCGTTTCGGGTTTGACGCGGTACGTGTTCCCTTGTATGTCCACTGGTATCAAAGCGACAGCCCGGCGCTGGCTCCCTTCGTAAGGTTCTGGCAGGGTTATAATCGCCAGGCGGTGCCTGCCTGGGTGAATGTGATCACCGGTGCACGCTCCGGGTATAACCAAAGCCCCGGTATGATGGCGGTCAGAGACCTGGTGCTCGGCGCTGGCGGGCAATTGACTAACCGCTTGACCGCCGACGAGGATTACTATTCCGCCAGTCTGTATCTGCTGACCTATTGGTCCGTCGCCAGCCAGCGTTAATCTTTGGTGTAGCGTTCAGTTTGCGAGGATCGCAGCCTGAACGCTGACTTCAAGGCTTACGTGCATCCGGGCGCACCAGATCAAAGCGGTGCTGCTCGGAGATGCCATAGTAAGCGGTCGGGCCACCGGCACGCAGCACCGGCTGTGCGGCTGCGGTTTGGTAGACGCCCTGTTCGTCCAGCAATACCGGGTCGATATGCACCGCGACCACTTCCCCTAATACCAGCCAGGTTTCGATGTTCCCCCCCGCGGCATTTTGCAACTGAATGCATTGCGTCAGGCGGCATTCAAAGTTCACCGGGCTTTCTGCGACCCGTTCCGCTTTTACCCGTCGCCCTGGGATTGGTGTCAATCCGGCGAAGGCAAATTCATCTTCACCGCGCGGCAATGATGCAGAGCTGTTGTTCATGGCTTCTGCTAATGGGCGCGTTGTCAGGTTCCAGACAAACTCACCGGTTTCCACAATGTTGGCAACGCTGTCTTTCCAGCCAGTGCTGGCAAAGCCGATAATTGGTGGGCGATAATTGAAACAGCTGAAAAAGCTGTAAGGGGCCAGATTACGTTGGCCAGCGGCGCTGAGCGAGGAAATCCAGCCGATCGGCCGTGGGCCGACGATGGCGTTCAGTGGATCGTGCGCCAGGCCATGGCCTGCGGCAGGTTCATAGTAATAACGGGGTTTGCTGCTCATAATCACTCTTGTCGGGAAAGATCCAGTTTACATTTTGACGTTTTTCACCTCGGCTGCAAGCGCCTGCCGCTCTTTTAGCGGGCTTTGTGCTATCTTACGCGCCAGAAAACCCTTTCAGAGAGCCCGTTACGGTGGAAAAAAAGAAAAGCTTCCCGCAGCAGAAAAGCGGCCTGCATCCGCGCAATCGCCATCGTTCACGCTATGATTTTCCGGCCTTGATAGCCAGTTGCCCGGCGCTGGAGCCGTTTGTGAAGCCCAATGCCTGGGGTGATATCTCGGTGGATTTTGCCGATCCGGCGGCGGTTAAAATGCTTAACCGCGCGTTGCTGCAACATTTTTACGGTATTGAGCACTGGGATATTCCTGCCGATTATCTTTGCCCGCCGATCCCTGGGCGTGCTGATTATGTACATCACCTGGCCGACCTGCTGGCAACCAGCAACGGCGGTGAGATCCCACGCGGTAAAGGGGTAGCGATCCTGGACGTCGGCGTCGGGGCCAACTGCATTTACCCTATCGTTGGGCTGCGCGAATATGGCTGGCGCTTTACCGGTTCGGAAATCGATCCGGTTTCCTTGAATGCGGCCAAAATGATTGTTGCCATGAACCCGACGTTGAAGAACAGCGTGCGCCTGCGTCAGCAAAAGCAGCCGGAGTTTATTTTCACCGGCATTATCGGTGCTGCTGAGCGTTTTGACGCCACGTTGTGCAATCCGCCGTTCCACGGTTCTGAGCAGGAAGCGCACGCCAGCACGCGCCGCAAGCTTCACAAGCTGGGTAAAGGCGAAGTCGCCGATAAACCGGTGCAAAACTTTGGCGGCAAGAATAATGAATTATGGTGTGAAGGTGGGGAAGAAGCCTTTGTGCGCAAAATGGTGGCGGAGAGTGTCAGCAAGGCGCAACACTGCCTGTGGTTTACTTCGCTGATTTCCAAAAACACCACCTTACCGGCTATTTACGCTGCGTTGAAGCAGGCTGGAGCGGTTGAGGTGCGCACTGTTGAAATGGCGCAGGGGCAGAAGATCAGCCGTTTTGTGGCCTGGACCTTCCATAATGGCGAGCAGCAAGCCGCTTGGGCGGCAGAGCGTTGGCAATAAAAAAGCGGGCATTAAAATACCCGCTGGTTTGGCGTAATCGCTCAGGAAACGTGTTGCAGGAACTCGCGCAGGCGCGGGCTTGGTGGATGGTTGATCAGATCGTGCGGGTTGCCATCTTCGGCCACTCGCCCTTTATCGATAAAGATCAGACGTGACGCCACTTTTTCAGCAAAACCCACTTCGTGAGTGACGATCACCATCGTCATGCCTTCTTCTGCCAGATCCTGCATGACCTTCAACACTTCGTGACGCAGTTCCGGATCGAGGGCCGAGGTGGGTTCATCGAACAACATCATTTTCGGCTTCACCGCCAGCGCACGGGCAATCGCAACGCGCTGCTGTTGGCCACCGGAAAGCTCAGAAGGATAATGGTGAGCACGCTCAGCCAGCCCGACTTTGGCTAACAATTCGCGCGCCAGCTTTTCGGCATCGGCCTTTTTCAGGCCACGCACGCGGATCGGGCCGAAGGCCACGTTTTCCAGCGCGGTCAGGTGCGGGAACAGGTAGAACTGTTGGAAAACCATGCCTGCCTCCTGACGGATCAGGCGATCGTCCACTTTCGGATCGTTAACTTTCAAGCCATCGACAATCAATTCGCCGCTGGTGATTTCTTCCAGCTTATTGATACAGCGCAGCAGGGTAGATTTACCGGAGCCGGAAGGGCCGATAATTACCACGACTTCACCCTGAGTAATTTTCAGGTCAATATTGTGCAGCACCTGGGTTGGGCCAAAGTGCTTGGAGACATTTTTAAATTCAATCACAGGATTTTCATCCTTCTTTCCAGCCGACGCAGAACGAAGCTCAGCACCAGGGTAATAATCAGATAAATAACCGCCACGGCGCTCCAGATTTCCAGCGCGCGGAAGTTACCGGCAATAATTTCCTGGCCTTGGCGGGTCAGTTCCGCCACGCCAATCACGATAAACAGCGATGTGTCTTTGATGCTGATGATCCACTGGTTACCCAGCGGCGGCAGCATGCGGCGCAGCGCCAGCGGCATGATCACATAGCGGATGGTTTCACGGCGTGACAGCCCTAAAGCCAGCCCAGCCTCACGGAAACCGTTGTGGATCGATAGCACCGCACCGCGCGTGATTTCCGCAATATAGGCACCGGAGTTGATCATGATGGTGACCACGGCGGCGCTGAACGGATCGATGCGTAAATTGCTGAAGGCCATCGGCAAGGCGAAGTAGATGAACATTACCTGTACCACAATCGGCGTACCGCGGATCACTTCGATGAAAACCAGTGCCACGTGGTTGGCAATCCAACCGCCGTAGGTACGGGCAAAGCCGGCAACAAGGCCGATGAGCAGGCCACCAATCAGACCGAGGACCGAAATCCACAGGGTCATTTTGGCGCCTTCTAACAGAATGGGAATGGCAGGCCAGATGGCACTCCAATCGAACTGCATAATCATTTCTCCCGGTGATCCCAAACAAGGGAATCAGATACAACAAAGCGCAGGGGTGGGTACACCTCCCCCGTGCTTAACTTAGTGGCTAACCAATTGAATAAATTACTTAGGTTCGGTACCAAACCATTTTTTGTAGATTTCGTTGTAGGTGCCGTTGTCACGCAGGGTTTTCAGCGCGGCGTTGACTTTCTCACGCAGTTCGTCGCTGCCTTTCGGGAAGGCGATGCCATATTGCTGGGCTTCCAGTGATTCGCCTACGGTTTTGAACTTACCGGCACCGGCAGTCTTGATAAAGTACAGGATGTTTGGCGTGTCGTGCAGTACGGCATCAGCACGCTGGGTACCCAATTCCATATAGGCGTTGTCGATGTTCGGGAACTGGCGCAAATCTTTGGTTTTGATGTGCTGCTTGGCGTAATCCACCGAACCGGTGCCGCTCTTCACTGCCAAGACTTTGCCATCCAGATCGGCAATGCTTTTCACGCTGTCGTTATTGGCGTTCACCATCACCAACAGACCGCTTTTGTAATAACCATCTGAGAATTCGATCGCTTTCTTACGCTCTTCGGTGATGGTGATCCCCGCCAGCGCCAGATCCACGTTCTTGGTTTGCAGCGCAGGAATAATGCCGCTGAAGTCCATTGGCTTCAGGGTGTAATCCAGCTTCAGTTCTTTGGCGATAGCGGCCCACAGGTCGATATCAAAACCAACGTATTGGTCACCCTGCTTGAATTCGAATGGAACGAAAGCGGTATCAGTGGCGACAACCAGTTTATCTGCGGCGTGGGAGCTTACGGCGAAGGCCAGGGAAAGTGCGGCCAGGGAAACTTTAAAAATCGACTTCATGAGAGGAATTCCTGTACAGGTTGCGGATTACCCATTTTCTATGTTGCATTTGGTGCTATGGAAGAATCATGCCAAGTTTGCAATCATTCAAAAAACAAAGGGTTGTGTCGTTATGCTATGCCCAGAATGATAAATCTTATCGTTATGCACCACTATTGGGCACCAAAATGGTGCATTATGACGACCTTGGTGCATCGGCCTATCATTAACCAAAGAATGGATGTGAAACAACCGATAATTAACAGTTATGCTTCAATTTTGATAACTAACTCTAACTTTGCTCCTGCAATATGTTTATCTCTGGTGCAGGAATGTTCGAATTGCACGATAAAATGAACAGGGAAAGCGAATAAATCCGCCACCTTATCAGAATCAGCGCAACTGGCTATCTTTACTACCACGGCGGTTATACAGGCTGTTCACCGATTGCCGTTGATCCAGCTCAGTTTGGCAGGCCAGGCAGTAACGCACGCCGGCTAGCGCTTTGCGCCGGGCTTCAGGGATCTCCTCCCCGCATTCCAGGCAGTACTGTTCGCTTTCACCATGCCCCAGTGCCTGGCGCGCACGCTGAACGGCATCGTCCACCGTGGAATCGATTTGATCCTGAACCGCGCCGTCTGCTGCCCATCCGTTTGCCATGCTCACCTCGCTGCAGTGTATCCTTTGAGTGTAATGTGGGTTGTTTATTATACAATCTGGTCTGCGAATAAAAGAAATACCGTTGCCGTATGGCTGCGATGAACCCAGCCCAGTGCGATATTTTCCTCTGTTAATTCATGCTGATATACTTATCACCTTTCAATTGCGTGGGCCGAAGCAATGAAAGTTAACGTGGTAGGAACCAGCGGCAGCGGCAAATCCACCGTGGCGCGCCAACTGGCGCAGAAGCTGGCAGTGCCTTATATCGAAATGGATAAGCTTTATTGGCGATCAGGCTGGCAAGGAACACCGGGTGATGAGTTTCTGGCACGGGTTAATCTGGCGCTGGCAGAAGCCGCTGCAGGCTGGGTGCTGGATGGCAACTATACCCGCACCAAAGCGATTAAATGGCGTGAGGTCGACTGGGTGGTCTGGGTCGATTACGGTTTCTTTCGCACGCTGTGGCAAGCCATACGCCGTGCAACACTGCGTTCCTGGCGGCAGAGCGAGTTGTGGCCCGGCACAGGAAACTGTGAGAGTTTCCGGCGTTCTTTCTTCAGCCGGGAGTCGATCATCTGGTGGACGCTAAAAACATATCGCCAGAACCGTAGCAAGTATTTAGCCGAGATGCAGGATGCGGATAACGGTCACATTCGTTTTATCCACCTGCGTTCACCCGCTGAAACGGCTTCTTTCCTCTCTAGCCTCCAGAGGTAATTGAGCCGGTCAATCGACCGGCTCAATGTTGCTACAGCAGTAACTCGTAATGCACTTTCACCACCACTTTTTTGATACTTTTTGCCCCACGCACCTGGCAACCGGGTTTATGGGGTTCCAGCGGGAAGAAAATCACATACATACCGGGGGTGAGGTTCAAGGTTTGCGGGCTGCGTTTGATATCCAGCATTTGCAGGTCCTTGCTGGCATCGTAAGGATCGTCGCTGTCCCAACTGCCGGGTAGACCATAGTCAATCCGCTCCTCGCCGCCGATCAGGATCTGAATATCCAGATACTCCTGATGAATCTCTGCGCGTTTGCTTTCGGCGGGTTCCGTCACCAGTTCCATCACATTCATAAACACGCGATCGCCATCGATCTCATGTCGCCCCAGCGCCAGGCCGGGTAAATCGTATTGGCGAACGGTGTTGAGGATATTGGCTAATGCTGGTGAGAGGCCGCGTCCAAAGCGAGGATTGTACAAACTACCGTATATCATCCTGATTCTCCGTAATGAACTATAGGCGGCAGCCGTTGGCTGCGGCCTTATATAACGTAATGAAATTAAAAAACTAACACAAAGGACTTGTTGCAAGTATGGCCATTGTCAAACCAAAAAACAGTTAAGTCGATTGCAATCACATCACGGAATCAGGATTTATTTACTCGCCGCTGCGCGGATTGGCGCAGCAACAGGTCATGAAAGACTCTCAATCTGCGGCTTGGGTTTAATGGTCAGTGTCGCGCCCATTGAAGCGGCAATAATGGCGGCCAATGCCAGCCATTGCACATTGGTGAGGTGCTCATTGAGGAAGATCATGCCAGAAAGCGCCGCCAGCGCCGGTTCCAGGCTCATCAGGGTACCAAAGGTGCGCGCCGGGATCTTGGGCAACGCGATGATTTCCAGCGAATAGGGCAGTGCGGTAGAGAGAACGGCCACCGCCAGCGCCACGGGGAGAATATCCACGTTCAACAACGCGCTGCCCGTTTGCCAGGCACCGATCGGGCAAAATACGATCGCGGCAACCAGCGAGCCAACGGCGACGGTGCCAGGCCCGTGATCGCCACCGGCCTTCTGGCCAAAGATAATGTATATCGCCCAACAGGCACCGGCACCTAAAGCGCATGCGGCACCGAGGGGGTCGATACTGCCGATATCGTGGCCGAGAGGCAACAGGAACCCCAGGCCGATAACCGCCAATGCCACCCAGACAAAATCGATAGGGCGGCGTGAAGAAAACATCGCCACCGCCAGCGGGCCGGTGAACTCCAGTGCCACGGCGATGCCGAGCGGCACCGTGCGCAGGGAAAGGTAGAACAGATAATTCATCGCCCCCAGCGACAGCCCATAGATCAACAGCGGCAGCCGGCTACCCGCAGCAAAACGCATCCGCCAAGGGCGGAAGATAATAAACAGAATCAAGGTGCCAATCCCCAGGCGCAGGGTGGTGATCCCTTCGGCTCCGATCAGTGGGAACAGGCTTTTCGCCAGCGAAGCACCGCTCTGAATCGAGATCATCGCAACGATCAGTAAGCAAATAGGCAACAGCGCGGAAGACGCTTTAGCAGTAACAGACGAAGACATCTCTTCAAGCCTTGTGGGCGCTTCCCAACTCTTGAGAAGGCGTAACGAAAACGGGTGAGCATAAGTGTAAATGAATTGGTATGGGGGTGTCTGCAAAAGCCTGTCAGCAAAAGTAAACCGTCAAATTTTTGCACAAAGATCGTGCGAATGTGTAAAAAACACCCACCCTCTACACGTTTTAGCACGATTGAATAGGTGATTTTTGTCACAAAAAAGCGTAGGATGCAATTGAAAATATGGGTAAATTAGGTGGCTGTAGTATTCTTGTAATTTTCTGTTACACGATACAAAGCTTTAGACACTGTTTTAAAGGCAGAGTTTCACGCTGATTTTTGCTATATTTTCAACGTATGAACAAATGGTTGTACTTAAAAATAAAACGTGTTTGAGGTGGTTTATGAAAAAAATTGCATGTCTTTCCGCAGTAGCAGCTTGTGTATTAGCCGTTAGCGCCGGTAGCGCATTCGCCGGTGAGAGCACTGTATCCGCTGGTTATGCCCATGGCGATTTCCAAGGCGTAGCTAACAAAGCTGATGGTTTCAACCTGAAATACCGTTACGAGTTCGACAACAGCCCGCTGGGTGTGATCGGTTCCTTTACCCATCTGGAAAAGAACGGTACTGAAAGCGGTTTCTACAACAAAGTACAGTACAGCGGCATCACTGCGGGTCCTGCTTACCGCTTCAACGACTGGGCGAGCATCTATGGTGTGATCGGTGTGGGTTACGGTAAGTTCACCAGCAACGCTAAAGACGGTTCTAACGACAACAGCAACAGCGATTACGGTTTCACTTACGGCGCTGGTCTGCAATTCAACCCAATGCAGCAAGTTGCTCTGGATGTAGGCTACGAGCAGAGCCGCATCCGTAGCGTTGACGTTGGCACCTGGATGGTTGGTGCAGGTTACCGCTTCTAAGTTTTCTTCACGCCCGCTGGCGTGAATGTGTGGCCTTGGTTGCTGCACCTATTGAAAATCCGCCTTCGGGCGGATTTTTTGCTTTTGACGCGCGTGAACTGGCTGATTCGCAATCTCTTTCTCACAGCAAACGCTGCATCACCACGATAGGCTGCTGGTGATACTCGCTGTGGTGGCTTTCGGCAAAGCCAACCTTCTTGGCCAGCCCGAGAGAGGGGCGGTTTTCTGGGGAGATAATGCAGACCGTTTTGCCGTGCGGAAAATGCCCGGCAGCCCAGGTTAGCGCAGCCTGCAGTGCTTCGGTGGCATAACCTTTGCCATGAGCAGCACTGTTTAACGCCCAGCCCATTTCTGGTGCATCAAGCGCAGGCTCAATGGCACGATGAAAATTGGCAAAACCAATGTCGCCAATATAGTTGCCACTGACTTTTTCACGCACCGCCCAATAGCCGTAACCTAACAATTGCCAGTGGCCAAGGTAGCGCAACAGGCGGCTCCAACTGTCCTCCGCGCTGCGCGGTGTGCCGCCGATATAGCGAACAACGGCAGGATCGGCCCACATGGCCGCCAGATCGGCAAAATCGTCCAGCCGGTGGGCATCCAGTATCAGGCGTTCGGTAATCAGCGTGGGTGCGGTAGTGATGGGGGTCATGATGATCTTCCTGAACAAGGGCTGAGGCTTAAGTGTAGGGGCGAATAGATTCGCCCCATTAATTTACCTCATATACCGTTTTGGCACATCATCAGCACATGGTTAGACCGCCAGCCACAGCAGCCAGGTGAACACGAAGCCGCTCAGGCCGAGCAGGGTGGTCAATACTGTCCAGGTTTTCAGGCCATCGGCCACCGAGAGACCCAGGTATTTGGTGACAATCCAGAAACCAGAGTCATTAACGTGAGATAGTCCCAAGCCGCCAAAGCAGGTGGCGAGCGTCACCAGCACCAGTTGTAGCTGGTTCAGGCCGGTAACCGCTTCGGAAAGCAGCCCTCCGGTGGTCAGAATCGCCACGGTGGCAGAACCCTGTGAGGCACGCAGCGCCAGGGAGATGATAAACGCCGCCGGGATCAAGGGCAGGCCAATGGTGGTGAGCACCTCTGCCAGCGCTTTACCAACGCCAGACTCCACCAGCACTTTGCCAAACACCCCGCCCGCCCCGGTTACCAGAATCACCACCGCCGCGGTCGGCAGCGCAGCGCCCATGATGTCGCTGGTATGTTGCAGGCTCCAGCCACGGCGCATCGCCAGGAAGTAGAACGCCAGCAACAGGGCAATCATCAGGGCCACCGCCGGAGCACCGATCAAAGATAAAACATCGCGCAGCGCCGAACCCGGCTCCAGCAACGTGGCTGACACGGTGCCGAGCATAATGATGGCGATAGGAATGACAATCAGCGCGGCAATCAGCCCGGCCCCCGGTGGATTGATGCGATCGCTGAGCGGTGCGTTGCTATCAGAGCTTGATTCAGGGGCAGCTAACTGCAACTGCTCCAAGACTTCGATGGAAAGCGGGTAGGCTTTACGGTTCAGGTACTTTGCGGCGAAGTAGCCGATAATCCCTACCGGAATACAGATCAGCAGGCCAATAATCGTCAGCCAGCCGATGTCGGCGTGCAGTAACCCGGCAGCGGCCACCGGGCCTGGGTGCGGCGGCAGTGCAACGTGCACGGTCAACATAACGCCCGCCATCGGCAAGCCGAATTTCAGCGGGGAAACTTTAGCCACCTTGGCAAAACCGTAGATAATCGGTGCCAGAATGATAAAGCCGACGTCGAAGAACACCGGGATGCCCAGGATAAAGGCAGCCATGGTCAGCGCGGCGATGGTGCGTTTTGGCCCCAGCGCTTTACTGAAGCGCTGCGCCAGCGATTCGGCACCGCCGGAGTGTTCGATCATCCTGCCGAGCATAGCACCCAGGCCGATGATAATCGTCACTGAGCCTAACACGCCGCCCATCCCGGCGGTCATCACTTTCATCACTTCACCGGTCGGGATACCGCTGGCCAAGGCGACCAGCAGGCTGACCACCAGCAGGGCGACGAACGGCTGAACTTTGGCCTTGATCACCATCAGCAGGAGCAGCAGTACGCCCAAGAGGGCGATGATCAGTAGCATAGAGGTAGACATGGTATAGCCTTTATTCTGATAAGAGTCCGGCACCGCGATCGCCCAAAGGCGATACGGGTGCGTTTGATGTTTTTATAGGGTTTAGTACCTGGTGTTGGCCGATGCCCGACTACAGGTAAGGTTTCACCCAGCCGAGACCTGCGGTGGTTTCACCCCGTGGTTTATATTCACAGCCGATCCAGCCCTGATAACCCACCTTGTCCAACAGCGCGAACAGCCAAGGGTAGTTCAATTCCCCGCTGTCTGGCTCGTTGCGATCAGGCACCGAGGCAATCTGAATATGGGCATAACGCCCAGCCAGTGAGGTGACCAGATTGCTGATGTTGCCGTCCACCAACTGTGCATGGAAGAAATCGAACTGGATGAAGACGTTTGGCCGGTCGATCGCAGCAACCAGATCTGCCGCCTGATGCTGGCTGGAGAACAGATAGTTGGGTTTCACCGGCGGGCTGAGCGCTTCAATGAGCACCTTGATGCCGTGAGGCGCAAAGCTATCGGCAGCGTAACGGAGATTACTGATAAAGGTTTCCCGGTAGCGGGCGATCTCCTCACCCGGTGGCACCACGCCAGCCATGACGTGCACACAGGGGCATTTCAGCGCGATTGCGTACTCCAGAGCGCGGTCAATGTCTGCACGGGCATCCGCTTCGCGGCCGGGCAGCGCCGCCAGCCCCCATTCGCCCGCGCTGACGTCACCGGGGGCGGTATTGAACAGCACCTGTGAAAGCCCGTGCTGGCGCAGTTTTTCTGCCAGCAGATCGGCAGGGTATTCATAGGGGAACAGGAATTCTACCGCTTTGAATCCGGCGGCCGCGGCGGCAGCAAAGCGATACAGAAACGGCAGCTCGGTAAACATCATCGATAGGTTGGCAGCAAATTTTGGCATTTTTTCAGCTCCGTAATTCGGCAATTTCATCGGCGGTTAAATAACGAATCGGGCGATCGCCGAGGGTGAAAATCAGCTTCGCCGCATCTTCCATTTCTTCGGTATTGTTCGCGGCTTCGCGCAGGCTTTCACCGGTCACAACGGGCCCGTGGTTGGCCAACAGGAAAGCCTTATACGCCGGTGCCAGCTTGGCGAGATCTTCCGCTAACCGCGTATCGCCTGGGCGATAGTAAGGCACAACCGGCACCTGACCGACGCGCATCACCACATACGGGGTAAAAGGCTTGATGGCATTTTCCGTATCCAACCCCTGCAGGCAGGAAAGGGCGGTGAGGTAAGTGCAGTGCAGATGTACCACCGCCTTGCAGGCCGGGTTGTGTTGATACAGCGCCCGGTGAAAGCTGATCTCTTTCGATGGCTTATCACCGGAGATCCACTCACCGCTCAGGCTGACTTTTGACAGCCGATCGGCCTGCAGCTCCCCTAGGCAAGAGCCGGTGGGGGTCGCCAACAGGGTGCCATCCGGCAGCAACAGCGAGAGGTTACCCGCTGAACCGGTGGCATAGCCACGTTGGAAGAAAGAGGCGCCCAGGCGCACCATTTCTTCTCTGGCCTGCAGCTCGGCGGCAGAGGGCTGTGCAGCGGCGATCGTCATACAGGAAACTCCGTTTGTGCTCTGGCGAAAAAGTTTTCATCGCCGAAGTTGCCCGATTTCAGGGCCAGTGAGACAGGTTGTTCGATAGCGCGTACCCAAGGGACACCGGGGGAAATGCAGGGGCCGATGTGGAATCCGCGGATCCCCAACGCCTGGGTGACAACGCCAGAGGTTTCGCCGCCAGCGACGATAAAACGGCTGAACCCACGCTGCTGCAGGCGTGTGACCACATCGGCAAACAGCGCTTCCACTGCCAGGCTGGCCGCCTCAACACCATATTGCTGCTGAGTCTGCTGCAACTGCTCCGGTTCGGCGGTGGCATACAATAGGGGAGCCAGCGCTGCTCGCGCATGCTGTTCCACCCAACTGCTGAGTTCGTCGGCATAGGCGCTGCGATCGGCGTTATCCATGCAGCGTGCGACCGCAATGGCCTGTGCGGCAGCCTGCTGGCGATAGCGAGCAACCTGTTTATTGGTCATGGTCGAGCAGGAACCGGAAAGCACCACGGCTTTTTGGCCCTGGGGGGCTCCGGCGGATTGCGCCTTTTCCTGGCCCGGCTGCGCCCATTGGCGAGCAATGCCGATCGCCAGCCCGGAACCACCGGTCACCAGCTTCATGGTTTTCAGCGCTTCCCCTTGGGTGAGCAAATGCTGCTCATTGAGGGTATCCAACACGGCGTAGCGCACGCCTTGCTGCGCTAGCTGCTGCAGTTTCTCTTTTACCGCACCGGCCCCGCGATCCATCTCTGCCGCATTAACCAGCCCACAGCGACCGCTTGCCTGCGCCTCCATCAGCCGCAGCAGATTGCTGTCGGTCATTGGTGTGACCGGGTGGTTGCGCATGCCGGATTCAGACAGCAGTTGATCCATCACGAACAGATACCCTTGATACACCGTGCGCCCATTGACCGGCAGCGCAGGGGAGATCACCGTTTGCTGTTCGCCCAACGCATCGAGTAAGGCATCGGTCACCGGGCCGATATTGCCCTGCGCGGTGCTGTCGAAGGTGGAACAGTATTTGAAATAGAACTGGCGGCAGCCTTGCCGTTGCAGCCAGGCCAGCGCCTGCAGCGATTGCTCTACTGCCTGATCGACCGGGCAGGAGCGTGACTTCAGGCTGATCACCACCGCCTGAGCATTCACCGGTGCATCGTCCTGCGGCACGCCGTTCAGTTGAACGGTGGGTAAGCCGTTTTCTACCAGGAAGCTGGCGATATCGGTCGCGCCGGTAAAATCATCGGCAATCACTCCGAGTAACATTAGGCGTTCCTCTTGTTGTCTGGCAGGTTGATGCCGGAGAAAATCTTGATCACCGCGCTGTCGTCTTCTTTACCGTAACCGGCATTGCTGGCGGAGGTGAACATATTGAATGCCGTGGACGCCAGCGGCAGCGGAAAGTGCAGCGCTTTGGCGGTGTCGGCCACCAGCCCGAGATCTTTAACGAAGATGTCCACGGCGGATTTTGGCGTATAGTCGCCATCTACTACGTGACGCATACGGTTCTCAAACATCCAGGAATTCCCCGCAGCATGCGTCACCACATCGTACATGACGTCCAGCGGAATACCGGCGCGTGACGCCAGCGCCATCGCTTCGGCCCCGGCGGCAATGTGCACGCCAGCCAGCAGTTGGTGGATGATCTTCACCGTAGCACCCAGGCCGATCTCTTCGCCGATGCGATAGACTTTACCGGCAACGGCGTCCAATACCGGCTGCAACTGGGCGAAGGTAGCTTCGTTGCCGGATGCCATTACCGTCATCTGGCCCTCTGCGGCTTTAGCTGCGCCGCCGGAAACCGGGGCGTCCAGCATGTTAAGGCCATAGGCTTTCAGCCCCTGTTCGATCTCTTTGGCATCGGCGGCGGCAATGGTGGAAGACACCATCACTGCGGTGTTGGGTTTTAGCTGTGCGGCCAACCCGTTGTCGCCAAACAGAATGTGTTTCACCTGTGCCGCATTCACCACCAGCAGCAAGACGGCATCCAGTTCAGCGGCAAACTCTGCTGCGCTGGTGGACGCCTGCTTGGCTCCGGCCTGCTGCAGTGCGGCCAGCGCCTGTGGATTGAGATCGACACCATAAGTGGTGAGCCCGGCGTTGATGCATGAGGTTGCCGCGCCCATGCCCATGGAGCCCAAGCCGACGATACAGACTGAATAATTTCCTGGCTGTGTCATGAAACACTCCTGTTAATTTTAGTGATTATTTGTTTTGTTGTGTTAAATGTAAGCGTTTTTTCGCCCGATATCGGTGATCGTCTTCACAATTATTAACAATGCATCAGAGCATCAACCACAAGAGAAAATTTACTTAACATAATGCTTTTAAAAGTTTTTTATGATTACGATCGGTTTCACAGTCTGAAAAGCTTTGCTTTCGCTACACGAGAATTGACGTAAAATCACAATTATTATCACTGCGGTCATTGAGAGGAAATCGTGATACCTGTTGAACGCCACCAACAAATTCTCGCGCTGGTGTCTGAGCGCGGCGTGGTCAGCATTGCTGAACTGACCGAAAGGCTGGGGGTGTCGCATATGACTATCCGGCGTGATCTGCAAAAGCTGGAAGAGCAGGGTGCGGTATTGACCGTCTCTGGCGGCGTACAGTCGGCTGAGCGGGTGGCGATGGAGCCTTCGCATCAAGATAAAGAGGGCATGTTCAGCCAGCAGAAAGCGGCAATTGGGCAACTGGCCGCGCGCCAGATCCCCGTTAACAGTTGTATCTATCTGGATGCGGGCACCACTACGTTGGCATTGGCCCGGCAGATTGGCGAGCGCGACGATCTCACCGTTGTTACCAACGACTTTGTGATCGCGGCTTACCTGCTGGAGCACAGCCAATGCAAGCTGATCCACACCGGTGGCACTGTCTGCCGTGAGAACCGTTCCTGCGTCGGGGCCGCGGCGGCTCAGGCTTTGTCTCATCTGTTTATCGATCTGGCGTTTATCTCGGCGTCTTCGTGGAGTATGCGCGGGCTGTCAACGCCCAGTGAGGATAAGGTGATGGTGAAAAAGGCGATTGTTGAAGCCAGTCGCCGTTGTATTCTGCTGAGCGATACCTCCAAATATGGCAAGGTGGCGACTTATCTGGCGCTGCCGATCACGGCGTTTGACGCCATCATCACCGACAGCAATCTGTCGGAAGCGGTGCAGGCTGCGATTAGGCAAGCGAATATTACGCTGCTGATGGCCAATACCTGATCCCTTGTTTACGGTTGTTGAATCCGCCAGCGGAGCCCTTCGCTGGTGGTGGCTGGCAAATTCCCGTTGTTAATATTTTTTCGCTCATCTGCAGGCGGAAGTGATGATTTCAACGAGCGAAATGAAATTTTTCATTTTCATTTGAGAATGGAAAACATTAAATATTGTTGATTTTAAAGCCTAATCTTCGTTAAAAGCCACTTCGCATTCTCATTTACCCCTGAGTGGGATTTTTCCCAATCTTAAAGTGTCACTATTTTTACATTAAAAATTAATGAAAAATATCATTTACATCTTTTTTTTGCTTAAAATTAATTATTTTCAATATAAAAAACTAACTTTAAGATGTTTCATATATAAATATATCAATGTGTGGCGTGTTTGTATAACCTTGGCACCGGGTTATGAGAAAATTCTTACTCCAGGGAGGGGGGAAGCCAAGATGGGAGTTTCTTGGTGTTAATACATTGAAAATAATGCGTAAAGCCGGACTTACGAAGTTAGCTTTTTATACTTTAGTTAATATTTTATTAACAACAGATGCCAGGATTAGGCTGTTCTTATAGTGAAAACCCGTGAATAGAATGAAATATAGATTTAATGACCGTATTCTTTTCGACGCTGATACCGGAGCGTTGAGCCTGTGCGATTTCTCTGATGATCCTGTACCCATCTCGAATCCTTCAAAACGCTTGTTGCAGTTATTGATTGCTCAGCATGGCGAGGCTGTCAGCCGAGAAGTGATATTCAAGAAAGTGTGGGACGACTACGGTATGGTCTCCAGCAACAATAACCTTAATCAGTGCGTAAGTAAATTACGTAAAGTTATCAAAGAATTAGGCATCGACGATGATGTCATTGTGACCGTGCCTAAAGTGGGTTTTATGCTGCGGCGTGAAATACTGGTGGAGGTTTGTGAAAAGGAGGTTGCTACGCTTGGCGCTGACGAAGAGCTGCCATTAGCCAAATCTCCGCCCTACGTGGAGGTGAAGCCCCCCTTAGCGACGGCGCGTTCTTCACCGCCAAAGCATGGGCATTATGGTTGGGGGATCTTGGTGTTCGTATTCGTGGTGATGAGCGGCCTGGTGATTTATACCTTTGCTCCGATCCCTCGTCAGGAGACCTACCTGGGTAAGGTGGGGGAGTGCAAGATCTTCATGTCAGCTTCGACAGAGGCAGACCTTGGTGATGACGTTCTGGCGTATGCCGAACGGCAAAAAGTACAATGCAACGCAGATGAATATGTTCTGCTGGTGCGCAGTAATCAGGTTAAATCATATATATCCGGTGTCTCCAGGTTATTTTTTCTGCGCTGTAAAATCTTCCGTGAGTATAAGGTGGAAATATGCTCAGGGTTGGAAAGTGACAGCACATCGCTAATGCAGTAGGGCTCATCGGGTGTCAGGATGAAACACCTGCAGGGGGAATGGATTTTGCCACCAAAAAACGCCATTAGAATTAAATGTCCAAGCCATCGCGGTTTAATAAATGTCCCTTTATATTAGGACAGTCAACAGTGTCGTGTATTGCGTTTTCGCCAATACTCTTACGGTTATTATGTGGTGATTTTTATGAGTAAAGCCATCTATGAAGGCGATTTCATTTTTTTTGATCCTTCTCCTTTGGTGAGAAAAGGATTACAGACGCTAATTGATCCTGCGTATACGCGTACGTTTAATTTTCAACACCTGAAAGAGATAGGTGTGGCGCTGGATAGTAATGAGAAGCAAACCGTTATTATGGAGCTCTACAGTTACTCTGAAAATTTGTATGACGTTATTCAATTTATTCTAACTGCCAGAGTATTCTGGCCTGAGACGGCCTTTGTGATATTCACTGATATCACGCACCCTGGCATTCTTGCTATTCTGGCAATGGAACCGCACTTATCTTTGGTATCCAAACGCGATGCACTGGATTGTCTGCCCTCTGCGATTACCGCTGCACGCGATATGCAGGGGTATCACAGCCCATCGATCCAGAGCCAGCTTCCTTTCGGGGAACCGATACAGCCACTTTCACATAGCGAATGGCGTATTCTGGCGTTGATGACCAGTGGTGCCGACCCACAGCGTATTGCCCAGGTAACGCAACGCAGTTATAAAACGGTCAGCACCCATAAGCTTAATATCATGCGCAAGCTGCAGTTAAATCAGGCGGACTTTATGCGCCTGATTCTGGTATTCCGTACCCGCTATCATTCTTTATGAGTGGCATTGTACTTGGCCTATTTACCGGTAACATTGAAGATTAAATAAAGCCCGCGGTGGATTTGTACCGAACGTTTGCCAGCAAATAAAGACGCTATTATTGTATTTGCCTTTGCTGCCCTCAGTACACTGGAACTGAAAAACGGAAACAGGCACCCAGATGTGTCTGTTCCACCAGGGTGATATCGCTGTCATGTAATTGCAGAATGCGTTTTACAATCATCAGGCCCAAACCCCCGGCATGGCGGCGCGCATTATTCAGAATCGACGGGCGGCCAAACAGATCTTCCCGCAATTCCTGTGGGATCCCAGGCCCGCTATCATTGACCTGTACCAATACCTTATTGCCTTGTGCCCAAAGGCGTACCATGATTTCACCGCCCTGCGGCGTATGCCGGATAGCGTTGTCCAGCAGATTGGTCAGCACTCGCTCCATCATGCTCAGATCGGCATTCACCAGCGGGATGCCCGGCTGAATATCGGTGCGCAACTGCTGCTGGCGCGCTTCGGCAGCCAGCTCAAACTTCTGGAACACATCCTGCACCAACTCGCTGAGAGAGAAGGGTTCCTTCTGCGGTTTGACCACCCCGTATTCCAACCGCGCCAGTTCGAACAACTCCTGCGCCAAACGGCCCACTTTGCGGCTCTGTGCCAGTGCGATCTCCAGATAACGCTGGCGATCGGTTTCCGTCAGGCTGGCGGATTTCACCGACAGCGTTTCCAGATAGCCATGCAGCGAAGTGAGCGGTGTGCGCAGATCGTGCGAGATATTGGCGATAAACTCGCGCCGTTGCTGGTCCTGCTGTGACAGCGTTTGCCACTGTTCGGCAATCCGCTGCGCCATGCGGCGAAACGCGTGCTGCAACTGGCTGACCTCATCGCGGCCGGGGCTATCGGGAGTGTTATGAGCATAAGCCTGCAGGGCCGCGATGCCGTCGCTGTCCAGTTCGCTGACCTGTTGCGTGAGGTGGCGGATAGGGCGGGTAACCCAACGGAAGGCAAAAGCCCCCGCCAGCAGCCCAAACAGCACCACAAGCCCCATCGACCACAGCGCCGAATAGAGTGCAGAATTCATCTGCGCGCTGTTGGCTAAGGCATCGTAATCTTCACCGAGCAGGACCACATACAGGTAGCCTTCGATCTCACCGTTAACCTTCAGCGGCGCAACGCTGAACACCTTGCCGCTATGCAGATTACGTGGATCGTCGCCATAAATCGGCATTTTTGCTCCATCCAGCAGTGCCTGAATCGGTGACAGATCGACTTTCTGACGTTTTAGTCGCCCAGGGGGGGCGGCATTGCCAACGATATTGCCTTCCTTATCCAGCAGGTAAACTTCAACGCTCGGGTTGACCGCCATCAGGCGATCGAACAGGGTATGTACCGAGCTATCGTCCCAGCCTTTGGGGCTCAGTAGCGGATTGCTGGTGGCAATATGCAGTGCCAGATTGGCAGAAAGCCGTTGGATCACCGCCTGGCTGTATTGGGTACTGCTGCGCACCTGTAATACGCCGGAGATCGAACAGCAGATCAGCAGCAATAGTGCGAAAACCAGCGTCAGTCGTTGTGTGAGCGTGAGATTTTTCATGATTTACTCTTGCGGCGTGGCCGCGAATTTGTAGCCCATACCCCATACGGTGAGGATGCGCTCGGGTTCCGCCGGGTTGTTTTCGATCTTGATCCGCAGCCGGTTGATATGCGTATTGACGGTATGCTCATAGCCTTCGTGCTGGTATCCCCACACCTGATTCAGCAAGCTGAGGCGTGAGAACACTTTGCCCGGATGGCGGGCGAAAAAGTACAACAGGTCGAATTCACGCGGGGTCAGCTCCACCGCTTGCTGGTTCAGATGCACCTCACGGGCGATAGGATCGATGATCAGCCCATGGAAGCTCAGGGTACCTGCCTCCATGCGCAGGTTACGGGTCATCGCCTCCTGGCGGCGGAATAGCGCTTTCACCCGCGCCACCAACTCGAGCATGGAGAAAGGTTTGGCGAGATAATCATCAGCGCCCAGTTCCAACCCTAGCACCCGGTGAACTTCGCTGGAGCGCGCGCTGGTAATGATGATGGGGGTGTAGCGTGTCATGTTGCGTGCGCGGCGACAGATCTCCAGCCCATCAATCCCCGGCAGCATCAGATCGAGGATCAGGGCGTCCCAACCGCCTTGCTCCAGCATTGCCATCCCCAGATTGCCGTCAGCGGCGTGGCTGATGGCATAACCCTCATCGCGCAGATGCAACTGCAACAGTTCAGCGATATCAGCATCGTCCTCGACGATCAAAATACGTTTTGCCTTATCCATGCTTCCCACCGCGTTTTTTGGTTATTAGTGAAGTTTACACAACCCCTGCCGCCAGAGTTGTCACATTTTATTTAACTTTGCGTGAGGTATTGGGGAACACATCTGGCCAATACTCAATGCATCGAAACAGGCGCTGTCAGGAGAGACTCCATGAGTATGTCGATCACGCCAGAGAAAACCCACCTTATCCACCCGCTGTGGCTACGGTTGACACACTGGCTGAATGCGTTGGCGATGCTGATTATGGTCACCAGCGGTTGGCGGATCTACAACGCTTCGCCGCTGTTTAACTTCCGCTTTATGAATGAGCTGACCTTGGGAGGTTGGTTGGGGGGCGCACTGCAATGGCACTTTGCCGGGATGTGGCTGTTTGGCTTTAACGGCCTGTGCTATTTGCTGATTAACCTGTTCAGCGGCCGTTTTAAACGCCAGTACTGGCCACTCAGCCCGCGCCAGTTTTTTATCGATCTGTGGGCGGCGCTGCGCGGCAAATTGCAGCATACCGATTTGCGCCACTACAACATGGTGCAACGGGCCGCCTATCTGTTTGTGATAGTTGTCAGCATTCTGATCGTGCTTTCCGGGCTGGTGGTGTGGAAGTCGGTGCAATTTCCACTGCTGCGCACGCTGCTTGGCGGTTATGAAATGGCGCGCTACATCCACTTTTTTGCCATGTCGGCGCTGATGGGGTTTGTGGTGATCCATCTGGTGATGGTGGCGCTAGTGCCGCGTACTTTACTTGCCATGCTGCGTGGGCGCTAAGGAATCCGTGATGAAAACAGAAAAACAACCTATCAGCCTGCAAGAAGGCCAGGACTTGGTGAAAGAAGCACAACGCCTGCTGGCACGCCAGCTTGAGTCTTCATCCCGCCGTCGTTTCCTGCGTAATGGGCTAACGCTAGGGGGGATTGCAATGCTCACCGGGTGCGATCTGAGTGACAACACCCACGTTGAACAGGCGCTGAGCCGGATTTCACGGTTTAACGATCGGGTACAGGGTTGGCTGTTTAATGCCGATCATCTGGCGCCGGTCTACCCGGAATCGATGATCACCCGGCCATTTCCGTTCAACGCGTTTTACGCCGAGGACGAAGCGCCGGAGATCAACGGCGACGACTATAAGCTGGAGGTGGCAGGCTTGGCGTTACACAAACAGCCCTGGACATTGCCACAGCTGCATCGGATGACGCAAATCAACCAGGTAACGCGCCATATCTGCGTGGAAGGCTGGAGTGCCATCGGTAAATGGGGTGGGGTGCCGTTTGCGGCGTTCCTGCAAGCGATCGGGGCCGATCTGCAGGCGAAATATGTCAGTTTTAAATGTGCTGACGACTATTACACCAGCATTGATATGGCTACTGCGTTACATCCGCAAACCATTATGGCGTTAACCTACGACGGGCAAATTCTGCCGCGTAAATACGGTTACCCGATGAAACTGCGTATGCCCACCAAATTGGGCTACAAAAATCCGAAACATATTCAGGTGATCGAAGTCACCAATCGCTTTCCGGGCGGCTACTGGGAAGATCAAGGTTACAACTGGTTTGGTGGCAGCTGACAGCTGCTCTGAACAACCCTAATGCACTGAAAGGTGCTTTTTAAATGACAGAAGGAAATACCATGAAAAAGTTATTCGCAGTGATGATGTGCAGCGCGTTGATGTTGGGTGCCACTGGTGCTTATGCGGCTGACAATATGAGCCACGACGGGATGAAGAAAGATGAGATGAGCCAGATGTCACACGACGGCATGGCGAAAGACGGTATGGCGAAAGATGGCATGGCCAAAGACAATATGGCAAAGGACAGCATGAAAAAAGACTGCATGGGCAAAGACTGCGATAAAAAAGATCATATGAAGAAAGATCATATGGGTAAGGATGCCATGAAGAAAGATGAAATGAAAAAAGGTGCAATGAGCCAGTAAATCCAGGCCGACATCCGGCGGCTAAGGTCGCCGGTCATTTCCAGTTATCGAGAGGGTTTTATCATGAAAAACATTATTCTGGCCGCAGTTTTGGCCTGTATCAGCAGTGCCGCGTTGGCCGCTATGCCAGTAAGCAGTACCGACGCGCAAAAATTGCAGAAAATCGGTGTAATTTCCAGCCAGGCAGGCACTTTGAGTGATTTTGAACGGATGATTGCCGCCGATGCCAAACAGCAGGGGGCCAGCGCTTACCGCATTACGTCGGCTACGGTGAATAACCATGTCTACGGCACCGCGGAGCTGTATAAATAAGGGAGAGTTATGCCTTCAAATACTGGCATATTTAGGAAACGGGACGGAGTCTGACTGCGTCCCTTTTGTTATCAGCGCTGCCCCATCCACTGGGTGCATTTACCATCGGTACACTTACCGTTGTACAACAGATGCAGGTTGGGTGATTCGTTGTGATAATTGGGTTGCTGCGCGCTGCTCTGTGGAGATGCTTCTGTCATACCTTGCGGCGGCGTGCGGCGATAGACCGCTGGCGTTTTGCCAAACTGCTTTTTAAATGCCCGGGAAAATGAAGGCTGGGAATCGAAATGAAATTGCAGGGCGATATCCAGGATTGAGCGAGGGGTGGAGCGTAAAGCCTGCGCGGCCTGCGACAGACGGCGCTCGCGGATATAGCTGCCAAGCGCATGCCCGGTGGTGCTGCGGAACATACGCTGCAGATGCCATTTGGAGTAGCCTGATTTTGCTGCCACGTTGTCCAGCAGCAGCGGTTGATCAAGATGTGTTTCGATCCAGTCCAGCAAGTCGTGAATAATATTGGCGCGATCCATTGTTTAAATTCTCCCGCAGTTACGACATTCAGCTCACAATAATATAAGACTAATAATCCAAGTTTATTCTTTGATAATAGGCCTGTGTGACAGGTGACGCAAGCGTTAACTGGGGGTATCCAGGTGGCGAAAAATGCTCTACTGGCAACAGGGGAATAAATCTGGCGTCATCTGGAAGGTGGCGGGTAAGGCCCCGTATCCAGCGTCAATCGAGGTGAAAAGGGGCAGCCTGTTTGGCTACCCCCAAGCATGACTTATGCCTCGCGGGCAGGAATATTCACTCCGCGTTGCACTGCCGGCCGAGCTAATCCGCGTTCCAGCCATTGGCCGACCAGCGGGAAGCTGTCGAACTCCACCAGTTCCCGTGCGTCGTAGAAACCAATCAGGTTGCGTACCCAACCGAGCAGCGAAATATCGGCAATGGTGTAATCGGCACCCATGATCCAATCACGCCTTGCCAGCCGGCTTTCCAGCACGCCGAGCAGGCGTTTTGACTCTTGCTGGTAGCGCTTTAACGGCCGTTTGTCTTCGTACTCGCGCCCGGCGAACTTGTGGAAAAAACCAAGCTGACCGAACATCGGGCCAACCGCCGCCATTTGGAAGAAGACCCACTGGATCGTTTCATAACGCAGTGCCGCATCTTTCGGCAGGAATTGGCCACTTTTTTCTGCCAGATACAGCAGGATCGCGCCCGATTCGAACAGCGCCAAGGGCTTGCCGCCGGGGCCGTGCGGATCGAGGATCGCCGGGATTTTACCGTTTGGATTCAGCGCCAGAAACTCTGGCGTCCAGGTTTCGTTTTTACCGATATCAACCAGATGCGCTTCATAAGGTAAGCCGATCTCCTCCAGCATGATGGAGACTTTCACCCCGTTTGGCGTTGGCAGAGAATAGAGTTGCAAGCGATCGGGATGCTTAGCCGGCCAGCGCTGGGTGATCGGGAATTGAGTTTGATCGAACATGGGCACTCCTCAGAATTTACGGATTCGTCAACAGGCTATCCTATGAATGTGGCAGTAAACCTAGCCTGTTAACCTGCTAAAAGGATATGCCAAAATGTGCGTTCAACGCCTTTTTACCCGCGGCAGTGAGTTGCAAGGCGCGGCTGTCTAGCTGGCGCTGAACCCAGCCACGTTTTTCAAACGCCGCTAGCAGTGCGGCACCGAGTGCACCGCCAAGATGGGCTTTGCGTTCGCTCCAGTCCAGGCAACCGCAGGCAAAACGCCGCCGGGAAGTGGCCGGGGAACAGTCAATCCCCAACTGCGCCAAGGCCGCTTGCCCTTGGCTACTGAGCTGATAGTCGTTGTCGCCGCTCAACCACGCCAGCTCAAACAGGCGGTTATGCAACAGAACGGCGACTTCGCCTGCCATATGATCGTAACAGGTGCGAGCAAAGCGCAGTGAGGTTGGCGTGGTGCTTTTCACCACTGGCCGTTCGACGCCCGCCAGTGCCATCAAGGTTTCCAGCACCTCGGCTACAGCTTGACTGGCCAGCCGATAAAAACGGTAACGCCCCTGCTTCACACAGGCGATCAAACGTTGTTCCTGCAGGCGTGCCAGATGGCTGCTGGCGGTTGAGGCGGCTACATCCACCGCTGCGCTCAACTCCGTGGCCGTGTAGGCACGGCCATCCATCAACAGGCACAGCATGCGCGCTCTGGTACGGTCGGCGATGGCAGCAGTCAGTGCTGCCAGGCGATCTTCAATATCGGTGTCATTCATATTTCGAGCATAAACGAAGTGTTATCGTTCGTCTAACGCCACAATGCTGATTCTTCTGTTTAACCTGAAGGTATACCTATGGCGCTCTGCCCCTTTTCTGTTGCGACGCCGCAAGCGGTGCGCGCAGCCTTAACCCATGCCGATCTTGGCGTGCGGCCACCGCATGAACCCGTGCCAACGCTGTTACTGGCAACCCCGGCACAGCCCTTGTTTGCCGCATTGGTACGTATGCGGGATGACGCCGGGCACCCTGAACTGAAGGCGGCAATCAGCACGGCTTTAGCGTCGTTCAGCGATAATGAAATCTACCAGCTAGCAACCCGTGTGGCGCAATCATTGGCTCCCGGCATGTTAACCGCCGAACAACTCACCCGGTTCAGTTACGCGTTACCGATTGGCGTATTGGCAGAACTGCTGGGGGTGGCTTATCAGGAACGCACCGTGCTGGTAGATAACGTATTGGATTTTGTGCGCTGCATTGCCCCTGGCGGCAGCGAACAGCAGATGGCGAGCGGTGCCATTGCCGCCGGGAAATTATGTGAATGGCTGCAGGCTGCTGATGGCCCGCTGTTCAGTCGCCTGTGCCAGCATATTGGCGATCGTGCGGTAGCGATCGCCAATGCCGTTGGGCTGTTTTTTCAGGCCTGTGAGGGCACCGCCGGATTATTAGGGCAAACGCTGTTATTGATGCAGGAGCGGTATGTAGCAGCAGAAGAAGGCATCTCTAGCGTGCTACAGCATACGCCGCCGATCTATTCCACCCGCCGTTTTGCGTTGCGCGCTACCGAACTGGATGGGAAGCCGTTAACCATCGGGCAGGCGGTGCTGATATCGTTGCAGACCGAAGGGGAAAGCTTCGCCTTTGGCTATGGCAGCCACCGGTGCCCTGGAGTCGGTTGGGCGCAAGCTATTGCCTTGAGCGGCATTCACCATCTGTTGACGCTCAAGATTGAACCAGAACTGTTGGCCCACTTTCGCTGGCGCGTTTCGCAGAATGCGCGGGTGCCGGAATTTTTTACTGCTGAGGAGTGATGATGATCGCGGTTATTTTTGAACTACAGGCTGCCGACGGGCAGCGGGAAACCTACCTTGATCTGGCGGCAGAGCTGAAACCGCTGTTGGCGGAGATCGATGGGTTTATTTCCATTGAGCGCTTTCAGAGCCTGAGCGACCCACAAAAATTATTGTCGCTGTCATTCTGGCGCGATGAAGCGGCGGTGCAACAGTGGCGCAATCTGGATCCGCACCGTAAAGCCCAGGCGCGCGGGCGCGCTGAGGTGTTGGAATATTACCGGCTGCGGGTGGCTGAGGTGGTGCGTGACTATGGGCTGGAGCCGCGCGAACAGGCCCCGGCAGACAGCCAGCATTTTCATCGGCAGTGAAAAACGGCGAGCTTGATAATAGCACCGGGGGAAATCGCCACAAAATATTGTCGGGGTCATTGAACTGCGTCAGTTGCAGTGGTTGGTTACTTTCCTTATACCAGTAAGAACTCACCCCACGAAAACGTGGGGTGAGGCATCTGTCAGAACCAAAGACCCATCTTTTGATTTTAAAAATTGCCGTTCTCTAGAAGTTATATTTAGCCCCCAGCATCACCGCCGTATCACTGTAGCCTTTGTTGCCCACCTGCTGGCCAAAATTACCCCAGATATTGACTTGCTTATTGATCTGGCCTTCAACACCCAGTTTCAGTTCCGCAATATTCGCGGCACCGTCCTGTTTCACGGTCATGCCATCCATGTTGGTGCCGAAGTCTTTGCTATTGTGGACCCAGTTTGCTTCAACAAACGGCTGGAATACACGGTTTTTGCCTTTATCTTGATCGGCGTAACCATTCATAAAGGCTTTCACACCCAGGCGGGTTTGGATATTGCCATCACCTTCGCCAGACACATGAGTGCCGTTGGCTTCTCTGTGATCGTCCGCTTTCACGCCCATCCAGGTGAGTTGTATTTTAGGCTGGACAAAGTAGGTCGCGTTTTGAGCCGTATTTTCCCCCACTTTAAAGGTATAGCCGCTCTCAACCGAGGCCGTCACACCTTTGGATTTATACTCTTCGCTCGCCAAACCCTGGCCATCAACGCTGTTATTAAACCAGCTGTATTGCGCCCAGCTGTCCACATATAAGCCCACTTTATCGGCATCGTTAGCGTACCAGGTACCGTATATTCCGGTGCTATAGCCATCAATCGACCCTTTGGCGTTATAACCAGACACTTGCGATACCGTGGTACTCTTGCTGTTGCCGTAGCCAGCCATCAGGCCCAGATGGAGGCGATCCGCACCGTTATAGCTCCACTGGGCAACTTCTCCGCCCAGTTGCACCACATAACGATTAGCCTGCGTCTTCAATTGGCCGTCGGTAGTGCGGGAGCGGTTATGTCCACCTTCATTGCGCAGCCACAGGCTGGTTGTTTTTTGCTCACCGCTCAGGGCGTCGATGTACTGCCTTTCCCCCTCTCGGTCATGCAAACTGGTCACAAACATATTATTTGCCGCAGCCAGGTTCACCGCGTAGCCGCTGGCTTCAGGGCGCTCTGTCAATTGACTGGTCAGATACCAGTTTTTCTCCGAGCTTCCTGCTGCACTGCCACGCCCCAGGCTGTAGTCATAGGCCCCAGCGGCGATACGCCCCGACTGGATAAATTCCCCAGCGGATTGCCCCGCCACCGAAATGACCTCAATCCCGTTCAGCGACTGAGCGCCACTGCCGCCGGCATTGTTGATCTGCACCCGCGTGCTGCCCGAGGTATTCCCGGCGACGACCAGTTTATCGGTCAGGGAAGCATCGTCGCCCAGGCGTGTATTTAACACCAGCAGACCATTATTCCCTTGGTAATCCCCATTCACCGTCAGTGTTTTAAAATCGTTGGCCGTAGGCGCGACAAAGGCCACCGTACCGCTGTTGGACAGGTTATCTACCTGTGAGTTAGCGGTCATGTTCCAGCGGCTTGAGGCATCAAGATTCACGTTTGTCGGATCCACCCACCCCGTCAGGCTTGCACCATGGTTTAAGCTCAGTTGGGTGCCACTCTGACCGATGATGTTGCTGGTAAGCTGAGCGCCACCAGCGGAACCATCAAGGATCAAGCCTCCACCCTGCAGTTCGGTGTTCCCTGACCATCCAGTGTTGCCACTCAAGGTCAAGTTGCCCGCACCGCGCTTGATCAGGGTTCCGTTGCCCGTAATGCCGCCGGCATAAACGCTGGAGTCAGCCGCACTGGTATTCACCGCGGTCAGCGAGGCACCGTTCAACTGCACTTCTCCGCCACTGCCGGCAAGGCGGTTAAACTGTTGGTTGGAACCGTTCAGATCGAGCACGCCGCCGTTGACGATGATATCGCTGCTCGTCGCGATGCTGTCCGCAACGTTGAGTTGCAGTATCCCCTCATTCACCGTGGTTGGCCCGGTGTAACTGTTCTGAGCTGACAGCAGCAACCGCCCAGGGCCGTTCTTGACTAAGCTCTGGCCATCCCAGCCGCTGGTAAACCCGCCGTCAGGAACAGCCTGGTTTGCCAGTGCGATATCAACGTTAAAAGCGGAACCTTCGTTAAGCGTGAAGTTGCCGGTGCCTTCTGTTGCATCGCCCTGCGTCCAGGCTAAATGGAAATCCAGCTCGTAATCGAACCCGCCGTTAGCGCCATTAGTGAGTTGTCCCTCATGGATAAGGTAATCCAACCCGCTCGGTTCCAGCGGGTTGTTGCTGAAATTACCACTGATGCCTTCAACCGTATGAATAAAGACATAACCGTTCTGGATCGCATCGCTGGCCGTTACCGGCTCGGGCCCCTCAGAAAAGCCGTTGATGAACAGCGTGCCGCCTAGCTGCGCCCGCTGTGCGGTAATGTCTGGTGAGGCGCCAAGGGTGGCGGAGAGTAATGAACCCGCCTGTTGGGTAAATGTACCGCCGATGTTGAGCGTAGAGTTGACCTGGCCAATGTTAGTGGTCGCCCCACTCTGAGCGGTATAATCGCCTGAAATACTGGAGGTACTTGCCTGTGAAAATTGCAGAGTGCCCTGCTGTACGGTGACGTTGCCAAAGGTATTGTTGTTAGTGAGAGTCAGTTGACCTGCGCCTGTTTTAATCAGGTCACCGCCGGTAATTGTACCGGCAAACAGGGTGTCATCCGTGGCACCGGTATTGTTGGCGGTGAGGGTCGCGCCGTTAAGGGTGATGGTACCGCCATTGCCGGAGAGGCGGTTGGCCAACTGGTTATTACCTGCGAAATTGAGTATGCCACCGTTAACGATCACATCAGAACTGCCGGAAAAGGCGTTGGCAAGCCCTGTCTGCAAGGTGCCGGCATTAACGATGGTGGCCCCGGTGTATTGCTGGGCCATGTTCAGCGCTAACGTACCCGCACCTTGTTTGGTCAGCGATCCTACACCGGTAAAGGCATTAGATGAGCTGATATCAAAGCCATTCGAGTCGATAACTGCGCCACCGGACAGCAATTGCAGCCCATCAGCCTCAGTCAGGCTGATAAAATCGGGCAGAGAGGACAATGCGCGCAGAGTCCCTTGATCAAAATAGAGTACCCCATTTCCTGTAACGCTGTTGGCGCTAACCAGGCCGCCATTTTCGATATACAAGGTACCACTCGCGCGGCCAGGGGAGCTCCCTACGGTCAATATACCCGCATTGGCCCAGGTGGATCCTACACCGCTCACCGTGACGGTGCCTGTGCCAGGTAAAATCCCGCTCCTACCAATGGTACCAGCGCTGTTGGTCACCGTAGCGCCATTCTGGATGGTCAGTTGCCCGTTCGTCCCATTGCCGACTATCGTCGAAGTACCAATGCTTACGTTTGACCCTACACCATCAACGGTAGCCATACCCTCACCTGTAGGTTGATCAGTATTGTTGTAGCCAATACCTAAGATCAAACCAGTAGAAACCTTTCCACCGTCTTTAACGATAAGGGAGCCAATACCGCTATATCCGACAAATAAAGAGCTTGAAGTTATGCTAAGTGTTGAACCTGCACCAGAAACAAGGACTTGCCCGGAACTATGACCTATCCTACCGATATAACTGACCCCGGCATTTACCAC
Source organism: Serratia sp. MMO-28 (assembly GCF_037199905.1). Classification (NCBI taxonomy): domain Bacteria; kingdom Pseudomonadati; phylum Pseudomonadota; class Gammaproteobacteria; order Enterobacterales; family Yersiniaceae; genus Serratia; species Serratia sp. MMO-28. The sequence continues at coordinate 2,519 of NZ_JBBCVB010000019.1, read as the reverse complement.
CCCGCCGTTTTCTATGGTAAGCGTGCCGCTGCTATCTTTAGCATAGCCTACATATATGGTTCCATTGCTCCAGCGCGAACCGGTACCAGAAACAATAACATTGCCAGTGCCAGTTGAGCTGCCGCCGAGATAACTAATCGTACTGGAGACGATCCCTCCATTCTGGATAATCAGAGTACCGTCGCCATTTACTCCCAAAAGCAAACTACTGCCCACATTCCAAGGTGAACTTTGTGTGTCTGGCACAATCACGGTTTGCCCGCCTTCAATGGTCGCCGCCAGCGTGCCCAGAGGGTAGCCTAGAAGAACCGCCATTATTGCTGCTGACATCGGTCGAAGTACAAAAGGTAAAGCGTTCTTGCGCATACCATATCCTTATAAGGTGTAATGACATGAATGTGATGAGGTGAACTTCTTGACGTTGAAAATATGATGCGGCGAAGCGCATAAGTGCGATTCTGGGTTATGCACCGACAATGAAAGTGGTAAACCCATTGATGAATAAATAGTACACATGAGAAAATGTTACTAATTTGTTATCCATCACGGCTGATATCAATGAGTGTAGAAGATTCTTACGATAATGCCCTGATGGAAAGTTCAACCGGTCGTCTAAAATGAAGGCGATCCTATAGTTCCGTTATGGCATAATGCGCGCCAAATCACATTCCCTATGAAATAAAGAGCGAGCGCTGTGTTAAGCACTAACAACATCACCATGCAGTTTGGCAGTAAGCCGTTGTTTGAAAATATCTCCGTCAAGTTTGGCGGCGGTAACCGTTACGGTTTGATCGGAGCTAACGGCTGCGGTAAATCCACCTTTATGAAAATCCTCGGCGGCGATCTGGTGCCAAGCGCCGGTAACGTGTTCCTCGATCCGAACGAGCGCCTGGGTAAACTGCGCCAGGATCAGTTCGCGTTTGAAGAGTTCAGCGTGCTGGATACCGTGATCATGGGCCATACCGAGCTGTGGGCGGTAAAAGAAGAGCGCGATCGCATTTACGCCATGGCGGAGATGAGCGAAGAAGACGGCTATAAAGTGGCCGATCTGGAAGTCGCCTACGGAGAGATGGACGGTTACACTGCTGAAGCCCGTGCGGGTGAACTGTTGCTCGGCGTGGGGATTCCGGTTGAACAGCATTACGGCCCAATGAGCGAAATCGCGCCAGGCTTTAAGCTGCGGGTGCTGTTGGCGCAGGCGCTGTTCTCTGATCCAGAAATTCTGCTGCTCGACGAACCCACCAACAACCTGGACATCGATACCATTCGCTGGCTGGAGCAGGTGCTGAACGAGCGTAACAGCACCATGATTATCATTTCGCACGACCGTCACTTCCTGAACATGGTGTGTACTCACATGGCGGATCTGGACTACGGCGAACTGCGCGTTTATCCAGGCAACTACGACGAATACATGACGGCAGCGACTCAGGCGCGTGAACGTCTGATGTCAGACAACGCTAAGAAGAAGGCGCAGATTAACGAGTTGCAGGCATTCGTCAGCCGCTTTAGCGCCAACGCTTCCAAATCCAAGCAGGCGACTTCTCGTGCCCGTCAGATCGACAAGATCCAACTGGAAGAGGTGAAAGCCTCCAGCCGTCAGAACCCGTTCATCCGTTTCGAGCAGGATAAGAAGCTGTTCCGTAACGCGCTGGAAGTGGAAGCGTTGACCAAAGGTTTTGACAACGGCCCGCTGTTCAGCAAGCTCAACCTGATGGTTGAAGTGGGTGAGAAAGTCGCGATTCTGGGCGCCAACGGTATCGGTAAATCCACCTTGCTGAAAACGCTGGTCGGGGATGAGTTGCCGGATCACGGTAGCGTGAAATGGTCGGAAAACGCCAAGATCGGTTACTACGCGCAGGATCACGAATACGAGTTTGATGACCAACTGACGGTGTTCGACTGGATGAGCCAGTGGAAGCAGGAGAAAGACGACGAGCAGGCAGTACGTAGCGTGCTGGGCCGTTTGCTGTTCAGCCAGGACGACATTAAGAAGCGCGTTAAGGTGCTGTCGGGCGGTGAGAAGGGCCGTATGCTCTTTGGCAAGATCATGATGCAGCGCCCGAACATTCTGGTGATGGATGAGCCAACCAACCACATGGATATGGAATCTATCGAATCACTGAACATGGCGCTGGAAATGTACGAAGGTACGCTGATCTTCGTTTCCCACGATCGCGAATTCGTGAGCTCGCTGGCTTCCCGTATTCTGGAGATTACCCCGAACAAGGTGATCGACTTTACCGGCAACTACGAAGATTATCTGCGTAGCCAGGGTATCGCTTAAGCTCTGCTCCTCACCTTCCCTGTGGGAGAGGGAACCGCTCGAGTCTGAGTCTGCCGATGAATTCTTCTTTCTCGATAGCAGCAGGCGTAACGCAAATCTGCATCGAGCGGTGGGCTTCTCCCTCTCCCTGTGGGAGAGGTAACCGCTCGAATCTGAGTCTGTCGGTGAATTCTTCTTTCTCGATAGCAGCAGGCGTAACGTAAATCTGCATCGAGCGGTGAGCTTCTCCCTC